>JAZDJA010000001.1:0-35842 GCA_043804415.1 Candidatus Latescibacterota bacterium
GGGAAGCAAACCCTTGACATCATCCGAAAAGAGCAGTTAGGTGAGGAAGAGAAACTCCAGGAGATTGAAGCATATATTCATCATGCGCAACGACAGATTGAGCAAATTCAAAGAAGAGTGATCGCTGGTGAAAAGATCCCCCATGAGGAGAAAGTGTTTTCCCTCTTCGAGGGACACACGGAATGGATCTGCAAAGGCAAAGCCGGTGTTTCGCAAGAGCTGGGATTAAGAGTTTGTATTCTTGAAGATCAATATGGTTTCATTCTTCATCACCAGGTTATGGAACATCAGGTAGATAATCAAGTGGCGGTTTGGATGGTCCAACAAACCAAAGGGAAATTTCCGGATTTGACACAGTGCAGTTTTGATAAAGGGTTTTATACCCCCAACAACCGAGTCAAGCTGTCGGACCTATTGGATGTGGTGACTATGCCGAAAAAAGGCAGACTTTCTGAGCCAGACAAGCGCATGGAGTATGCCGAAGAATTTGTCCGGGCAAGACGCCAACACTCGGCTGTGGAGTCGGCAATTAATGCTCTAGAGAACCATAGTCTAGATCGTTGTCCTGATCATGGAATAGATGGATTCAAACGCTATGTTGCACTGGCTGTTTTAGCACGAAATATTCAGACGTTAGGAAATATTGTTCAGCAGAAGAAGCTAAAAAGGCTGAGGCGAATTGACAAATTGAAGTATCTTCAAGCAGCGTAAATATCCGTCTACCACGAAAATATGAATCACAAGGGAGTAGTATGCCCAAAAAAAGAGACAACAAGCCCTAAGCGGTTATTTCAATAGAATACTCGTAATGATGCCGCCAGGTTCATATTCTTTTTGGGCGGCAAACAATTCTCCAAGGCAGACGGCAAAATGCTTTTTTGCCGATCAGGTACAAAAAACGGGGTTTTCGGTCAGGCACTAAATAGCGAATCACACAAATTCACCCGTGTTGCACTTGGAAGTTGAAACCGCGAAAGCCTGATGTCGAGGCGCGTCATCCAAGACCTGTGAACAACACGGATGTTGCCCCTGACGGGACCTCTCCGCAACACAGATTCACTAAAACGCAGGCAAGCCTGCGCACTCCAAAAACCCCGGTGGAAAAAGGCCGTATCGGGATGGTTCAGGATCGCAGGGCACTTCTATTTTTCGCGGAGAAGCTTTCGCAGCTCCTCTGCCGTTTTTCGGGCAAAGGGGCCCACATCCGTGATCGTGGGCTTGGGTTCGTTGACCGTCACATAACCGTCAAATCCGAGGGTGCGCAGTCCGCGAAACACAGAAGCAAAATCCAGCCCGTCCGGATCCCCAAGCAGGCAGCGTTTGTAATGCCGCCCCTCATGCTCCCAGACATTCGGTTCGTCTGGTTCCGCAAGCGCGATATTCTGTACCGACAGCTGGTGGAGGTATTTTCCCAGCTGCCCGATCGCCTCCTCGCCATATTCCGCCTGCGCCTCAAACAGGTTGGCTGGGTCATATTGCAGTCCGAAGTTCGTCCGATTCACCTGTCCCAGCGTATTCAGACACGAGGCCACGGTCGAAAACGGAATGCCCGTATGCGTTTGCGCCACAATCGTCATACCGCGCGCCCCGAGCATGTCGCACGCCTCTCGGATCCAACCCACCTGGCCGGACCATGTCTTGAGCGTGTCACACCCGAGGATCTTCACGATGTCGGCAAACTCCTCCAATTGCCCGAGCCCCGCATCCTCTTCCGGCGCGCGCGGGGGGATCACGCAGGAGACCCCGATACCCAACTCATCTGCGACTCTTCGGAATGCCACGGCCTCCTCCGGCGTGGTATCCGTCGTGATCTGTGTGGCCCTAAGCTCCACCGCCTCGTACCCGCACTCGTGGGCAAAACGCATGAATTCGGGCACACTCCTCTCACAGAATCGGTATTCGATTTCAATCAACCTTCCAGATAGAGATAGCTTCACCGAATGTTTCCTCCTTCTACAGGATTGCAGCCGAAGGATTGCAGCCGAACAGATCTACCGCGGATCCCACACAGCACCACGAATCCATGCGGGTCTCTGCGTTTGAAGAAGCCCGCTCAGTGTGGCTGCGGCTTCCCTGCTCTCCCCACGCATGCCCTGTGATCACTGTCTTTCCGTCACGGATTCCCGATAGATGTCCATCGGGGTACTGACCTCCATCGGGGTCTCCTCGGTTCGCTCGTAAAGATAGGTGATCAGGTATTCGAGTTTTCCTTCCGCCGGGCAGGTGAAGGAAAACTCGGAGGTCGGCGCGCCGGTGATCGCTTGCTCCTCCGTGTAGTATTCTCCGTCGATGCAGCCTATCGTGCGCCAAATGCCCGGATAGCCCGGCGTCCACGGACTGTCTACCGGATACGTTCCGTGCGGAAGCCCCCGGGTGTAGGCGCGCTTCCAGGTTCCCGCGAGCACCTGTCCCTCCTGGACCTGCTCGTCCAGGCGCTGGTAGTGCCAGTAGTTCTTATACAGCACGCCGATGATCACCGGCTCCGTGCCGTTTCCGAACCGCGCGAAGGGGGAGGAAAATATCTTCGGGCATGTGCCCTCCCCGATCCGCTGCCAGCCGGATTGATAGCCCCCATAGCAGTTGATGCCATAGGGTCTCGCCTTGAAGGGATCCGGCCAGGTCATCATCCAGATCAGGTCCGCATCCATAATCAGATCCAGAAGCATCTTGCTGTTGTCCGGCAGCCATACCCCGTGGGCGCCCGTGTCCATTGTGCCTGCCTGCTCTTTGTCCGCATCGGTCACAAAGTCGGTTCCCTCCCTGGATCCGTCGGGTACCACAAGAATCCGGGATTCTCCGTGCATGCCCTGCTCCGACGCCTGACGCACGGGCCGGATCTCCACCCAGTGTCTCCCGCCAAGGGCCCGGTAGGCGGTGGTCACGTTCACCGAATAACCCTCCGGAAATCCAGGCTTGGTGCCGGGCAGGGCGGCGCTTTCCACCAGAAACTCATCCGGTTCGTTCTTCTCGATTTTCGCATAGGCCGATCCGCCTCCGAAGCATCGCATTCGCCCCGGATGCTCATTCCATCCATACGTGCCGTTCGGAGATAGCGCATCGGTGTCGTAAGATCGATAGATCTCATTGTGGCGGGATGGGGTGCCTTCCTCATCCACCTTCGCATACAGGAAGACCGAGTCAAATCTGCTCGAGTGGAGAAAGATCCAGAAATTCTCCCCCTCCAGGATCGCATCTCCCACGAAGGCATATTCCGTTACCCCGTAGGGAACCTGTCTCCACTTTGCTCGGTCCGGCCATGCGGTCTCGGTAAACCCGTAGAACTTCTCCGTATACTCGGTATTGGCGTCCCAGATCCTCACCGTTCTCGCGTCCAACGGGCGATATCCCGCCTCGGCGTGGATATCCTGCGCAAGGGACATATTCCCTCCCTCCATCGTGACGGCTACCAGCGCAGCCCAAAGCCATATTCCTCTCATGAGGTTCCTCCGCTTCCCGGTTCCCAACGGGGATGACTGAGCCGGCAGGTTGCGCCCCACTCCCGGCAACCCTTCGAACCCATCTCGGGTTGATTCATAAGACGGTTCGCTGCGTCCTCCAATGAAGGATGCTGCGTGTCCTTCATGCCGTGAGTATCTCCATTTTCATCAGGTTGCCTGGGTCGCGGTTCCATTGCTTCGGCAACATCTGGTCCCGAATCTCCTTACGAATCATTCATCTGAAAGTACCATCTTTTAGACAAAACTGCAAGAGAAAAGCGTGCGCCGGGTTTCAGCCGAATCTTTGGCGCATGGAGAATCCGTACAAGTCACGGGGAGTGGGTTCTTTTTTTGTTGACTTTCTCGCATGCAGGCAGTATTTTTGATGTTCCCGTATGTCTGAGCCGTCGCGGAACGGGTGAATGGATTCCGTGGGCATCGGCGAGGTGCATCGGGGTTTGGAGGCACGGCGGTGTAGTCGTCCGGAGAAATGCGATCGAGGAGAAACTATGACCCAGAGTGTGCGAACCGAGTGGGTTTTCTGCACGGACACGTGTGCGGTGGACCACCAGGACGTGATCCTGAACAAGCGGCGGAAGGTCATTCAGGTGAACGGCAAGCAGATTGATGGATGGATGGTGGAACTGAAGGTGTCCGCTGACAACGAATACGTGCCGATGGACTATTCGCAGGATACAGACGAATAGAAAAGGGGTCCGTCAGACCCAGCGTGCTCCCGTCCCGGCCTCGTTTGGGCGACATCGGGTGTGGAAGCAGCGGCCGCCCCTGTTTCTCGCCGGGGCTGCAGGCGAATTCTGAGCGGCACTTTGCTGCCATACGCCAAGACAGTTTCTTGGGGGGAAGGGAATATGGGAGTCCAGGAGAAGGCGGCTGCCAAGATCAACCTGGGACTCAAGATCCTGGGCGAACGCACGGATGGATACCACGAACTGCTCACCGTGATGCAGTCCTTGGATCTATGTGACGTCGTGTCGTTTGAAGCGCAGGAATCGGGGATCCAGATCGTTTGCTCTTGCGCCGATCTGCCGGAGGGACCGGACAATTTGGTCTATCGAGCGGCCGATAGGCTCCGACGCAAAACGGGATGCGATTCCGGCGTGCGGATTCATCTGGAGAAGCGCATTCCCATCGGAGCCGGTCTCGGCGGGGGAAGCAGTGACGCAGCAGCCACGCTACGGGGGCTTTGCCGGCTGTGGGATGTTCGGTTACATCCGGACGAACTTCTCGAGATCGCCGCCTCGATCGGATCGGATGTGCCTTTCTTCCTGCGATCGGGAACGGCAATCGCTTCGGGCCGCGGGGAGATTCTGGAGTATGTCTCTGCACCGGAGCACGTCATCTATGTGTTGGTCTATCCCGGTTTCCCGATCTTGACGGGATGGGCCTATCGAAATGCGAAAATGCTCTTGACTTTCGAGGGAAAATATATTAACTTTGTAACTTCTCTGAAAGATACGAGGAGGATTCCCAAGTCATTCTATCGCATGCTGGAGAACGATTTCTCCCAGTTGGTGGAGAAACGTCATGGTGTGGTCAGAGACATCCGTAACCGTCTGATCGCGCTTGGAGCTCTTGGGTCCTCTCTATCGGGCAGTGGATCTACAGTGTACGGCATTTTCGATCGGATGGATGTTGCCGAAGTCGCTGCGGAGAAGATGCGGGAACCGGGATGGGAGAGTTTTCTCTGTCGCCCGGAGGATGTGGGGGACAGGGAGAGTGCTCCGGTCCCCGAGCGAAGCGCAAAGATTTAGGCCCATTCCTACTCTTATGGTGCCCGGTCGTCCAATGGCAGGACAGCGGTTTTTGGAGCCGCCTATCGAGGTTCGAATCCTTGCCGGGCAGCCAGCTGAGAGGGAATCCCCCTCCTTTTTTCGGGAGTTCTCGGAAGGGGGGCGGCCCATACAATGTTCGATAACCACGAACCAAGTTCACAAGGAGGACGGATGGCGGAAGAACTGGTTATGCATGCCAATCAGAGGGAGGAGACCGGCAAGGGATACTGCAAGCGGCTCCGACAACAAGGGATCATTCCAGGGGTCCTGTATGGCCCTGGTGAGGATCCCACGTCGATTGAGATCGATCGCAAGCAGTTGGAGGAATTGCTCCATGCGGGTGGCCAAACTTCCATGGTTACCCTGATGCTGGGACGGGAGCGAAAGCACACGCGCAAAACGATTGTGCGGGACCTTCAATACGATCCCGTCCGCGGGGTGCTCATCCACGCGGATTTCCAGCACATCTCCATGACCCAGACGATCCACGTGGAGATCCCCATCTCGGTGGTGGGTATCCCCGAGGGCGTTCGGAACGCGGACGGCATCTTGGACCATACCATGCACTCGGTGGAACTGAGCTGTCTGCCCACGGAAATCCCGGATCACGTGGAGGTGGACGTGACGGAGTTGGGACTGGGTCAATCCATTCACGTGGCGGACCTGCTCGAAAAGGAGAGTCGTATCACTTCGGATCCGGAGCGCATCGTGCTCAGTGTGGTCATGCCGAGGAAGGCCGTCGAGGTGGCGGAGGACGAGGCAGGAGAGGGAATGGCCCAGCCTGAGGTGATCGGCGGGAAGGAACAGGAAGCCGAGGAGGAATAGTCGGTTGCTCCTATGCGCGGGTTTGGGGAATCCGGGTCGTCGCTACCAGGACACGCGGCACAATCTGGGTTTTATGGTGCTGGACGCGCTGGCCGATGCGCTGAAAATGCGATGGCAGGCAGGGAAAGGGTCCTATTTCGCCGCAGAAGGAATGGTGGGCGACCTGCTTTTTCGGATGATCAAACCTATGACCTACATGAATCGGTCGGGATTGGCGGTTCGGGAGGCGATGGATTGTTGCGTGGTCTCTCCGGACCAGATCTTGGTCGTGGTGGACGATGTGAATCTCCCATTGGGAAAACTGCGCCTTCGGATGAAAGGGGGGGCGGGAGGACACAACGGACTCGCGTCCATTATCACCGAGATCGGTTCGGATGATTTCCCCAGACTTCGATTGGGAATCGGGATGCCCGAAACGGACGAACTGATCGCGTATGTGTTGGGCTCATTTGGCGAATCGGAATGGCCTGCGGTGCGCGAGATGGCCGATCGCGCGGCGGAAAGTATTCGCCGATTCGTTTCCGAGGGTGCGGATGCAGCAATCAATTTCTGCAATACAACCTGAATAAGCGGTTTCCATTTCAGACACTAAGGAAGAATCCTGTTTCTCTTCTTCCTGTCTGATTGGTTGTGAAGTCAAAAAAAAGAGGGGAGAAGCCAAAAATGGACGGATGGTTGGGCTGGACGGAATGGGCGCCTTATCTGAGTCTTTTTGGATTGGCTTGTGCGGGATTGATCTATCTGTATCTGAAGAAACAGCCTGTGGGCAATGAGCTGATGCGGGAACTGTCGGACGCCATCCACGATGGCGCGATGGCATTTCTCAAGCGGGAATATACGATTCTGGCAGTTTTCGTGGCGGTGGTGTTCGTGCTCCTTTACGCCACGCTTGACCCGATGACTGCGGTGGCCTTTCTATCGGGGGCGGTCTGCTCGATCATCGCGGGTTTTATCGGGATGAAGGCTGCGACGCGAGCCAATGTGCGCACTACCCAGGCCGCGAATCAGGAAGGACAGGCCAAAGCCTTAAGTGTGGCTTTCTCGGGTGGGGCCGTGATGGGGCTTTCCGTGGCCAGTCTGGGATTGTTCGGGGTGAGCGTGTTCTTCCATTTCTTCGGAGATCCCTCCCAGGCATCCATTATCAGTGGATTTGCCATGGGCGCGAGTTCCATTGCGCTCTTTGCGCGCGTGGGCGGTGGCATCTACACCAAATCGGCTGATGTGGGTGCGGACCTCGTGGGCAAGGTGGAGGCCGGGATCCCGGAGGACGATCCCAGAAATCCGGCGACGATTGCGGACAACGTGGGCGACAACGTGGGCGACATCGCTGGAATGGGCGCGGACATTTTTGAGTCCTATGTGGGTTCCATCGTGGCCACGATCGCGATTGCGGCTACGGCTTCCGCGGCTTTGCTGACTAAACTGTCGGGGGCGGAAGGTGGGGACGTGGGGGAGGTTCGGGTGGCGGCGCTGGCCCTTCCGATTCTCGTGGTGATGGTCGGGCTGGTGGCCTCCTTAATCGGCATCGTCTCGATCAAGATCATGGGAAAACTGAGTCCGCAGTCGACACTGCGGTATGCGACATACATCGGTGCGGTTCTGATGTTGGCGGGAAGTTATGTCGTGGTGGGGGGATTGAAGCTCTCCGGCGATGTCTTTGTGGCCATCCTGTCCGGATGTGTGGCGGGCATTGCGATCGGCCTGTTGAGCGAGTATTATACGTCCGGCTCCCCGATTCGCCGGATTGCAGAGGCTTCCAGGACCGGCCCTGCCACCAATATGATCGCTGGACTGGCCACCGGGATGGAGAGTACCGCCCTGCCCGTATTGGGGATCTGTGCGGCGATCCTATTGGCACACCACTTTGCCGGGCTCTATGGGATCGGGATCGCGGCCGTGGGGATGCTGGCCACCGTGGGCGTGACGATGTCGGTGGATGCTTACGGACCCGTGGCGGACAATGCCGGAGGAATTTCGGAGATGGCCGGTTTAGGGCCCAAAACGCGAGAGATCACGGACGGACTGGATGCGTTGGGGAATACCACTGCGGCGATCGGCAAAGGTTTTGCCATTGGATCTGCGGCACTGACCGCGCTGGCGCTATTCTCTGCCTATGCCCAGACCATCAACTCGATCCGTCGTGCGGCGAATATGGACGGAATCTCAATCAGCGTGACCGAACCGCTGGTGGTCGTGGGCATGTTCATCGGCGGCATCATTCCTTTCTTGGTGGCCTCGATGACGATGACTTCGGTGGGGAAAGCGGCGTTCAAGATGGTGGAGGAAGTGCGTCGGCAGTTTCGGGAGATCAAAGGACTGATGGAGGGGAAGGCCAAACCGGATACCCGACGGTGTGTGGATATCAGCACCAAGGCTGCGCTCAGGGAGATGATTCTTCCGGGCATCCTGGCGGTCATCTCTCCGATTCTGGTGGGCTTCCTGCTCGGGCCGGAGGCGCTTGGCGGGATGCTGGCCGGCGCCATGCTCAGTGGCGTTCTGATGGCGCTGATGATGTCCAACAGCGGCGGCGCGTGGGATAACGCCAAAAAATACATTGAGGCGGGAAACCTGGGCGGCAAAGGTTCGGATGCGCACAAGGCCGCAGTGGTCGGAGATACGGTGGGCGACCCGTTCAAGGATACGTCCGGTCCCTCGATGAACATCTTAATCAAGCTGATGTCGGTGGTCTCTCTGGTGCTGGCTCCACTGTTTGCGCTGATTGTGCGCTGACGCCGGGCACGATGGACCACAGTTGGTAGGTCATGGGACACGGACTCATTCGGAGAAGAAAAAGAAAACGGTTCGCCTCCGCATTTGTCCGCGTTCTCAATCACAATCCCTGCTCCGATCCACAGGCCGGGGCTTTTTCCAGAGGGAGGTAGGTGTATGCCCGTTTACGAGACGATGTTTATCCTGGACGCGCAACCGGAGGATTCGGTTCGCGACGAGCGCATTCAAGGGGTGCTGGATTTCCTCTCCCAGCACGCCGTGCGGGTGATCAAGACAGATCGGATGGGGAACCGCCGTCTGGCCTATGAGATCAAGAAGCGGCAGCAGGGCCATTACGTCTTGGTTCAGTTTGAGGCGTCGGCGGAGATCGTTCCCCAGTTGGAACGCATGCTCCAATTGGATGAGGCCGTGCTTCGGTATCTGACGATGCGATCCGAGGAAGAAACGATGGTTGAGGGGCAATCCACTGAAAAGGAGGAGATCAATCGTGCTGTCGAAGAAGGCGAAGAAGGAGAAGAAGGCGAAGAGGGAGCTTGACGCCAAGGGGAAGCTGGACCGGAAACTGGTTAAGGTCTGCCGTTTCTGTGAACACAAAGAGGCGCCTATCGACTATAAGGATGAGCGGACCCTGAAGCGCTATATGAGTGAGCGGGGGAAGATCATACCGAGACGGATGTCCGGATCGTGCGCCCTGCATCAGCGCGCCATAACCCGCGCGATCAAACGCGCGCGCCATTTGGCGATTCTTCCTTATGTTGCGGAAGTATTTCGATAGAAACCCGGGCAAAGGCAGAGAAGCGATTTTTTTGCCTTTGCCCGGTTCTTTGCGCTGAAAAGGCTGTTGTGCACTTGAAACGAAGGGATCCTGAAATGAAGGTTATCCTTAGAAAAGATATTCCGTCTTTGGGGAAGGCCGATGAGATCGTGCAGGTAGCCAATGGGTATGCACGGAATTATCTGATTCCACAGGGATTGGCTTGGATTGCTACGACCCGAAATTTGGCGGCCTATGAGGAAGAAAAGATACAGCAAGTGGTCCGAAGTAACAAATCCAAACGGGATGCCCAGGGATTGGCTGAGGAATTGGGGCGCATTTCTCTTACGGTCGCGGTCTCGGTGGGCGAGGAGGATCGGATGTTCGGCTCGGTGACTTCGCAGACCATCGCCAATTTGCTGGTAGAGAAGGGGTACGACATCGATCGGCGGAAAATAGTGCTGGACGATTCCATTCGGGCATTGGGGATCTACAATGTGCCGATCCGACTGTTGCCGGAGGTGGAAGCCAAAGTCAAGCTTTGGGTTGTCAAGGAATGACGGGCGCGCTGCTCGAGCAAATAGAGGGACGATGGGTTCCAGTGGCGTATGGTTTGAGGCGAAGGGGAAATCTCTTCGCCTTTTTTCTTGAATGAAGCATTTGCAGAGATCCGCGGCGGAGGGCTCGTCCATCTCTTCCGCAGGTTCAGGCGCAGGAACTTGCTCGAGTCTGATGGAGATCGTCTGCATCGCAGAAAGGAGATCGGGATGGTTCGAACATGGGGCAGGCTGGGGAGCATTTGCGTCGCCATGTTGGGAATCGTACTTATGCTCTGTGGCTGCGCGGGCACTCCCCCGAAGCGGGATCTGGGCAAGGCGTATGGTTACGTCGGGGAGGCGGACTACGAGGCGGCCATCGAGGAGTATGAGACGTATTTAGAGGACTTTCCGGAGGATGCGCGGGCGCATTACGACCTGGGGATTGCCTGCTTCAGGGAGGGCCTGTTCGACCGGGCCGCCTCAGAGAACCTCAAGGCGCTCGCGTTTGCTCCCGGATTGGTGGCCGCGCAGATCAATCTGGGAGTATGCTATTGGCGGCAGGGAAAACGGCCCGAGGCCATTGAATCGCTCCACATCGCCATTGGAATGGATTCGACCAACGCCAGAAGCTATTTCAATCTGGGGCTGATCTGCCGGAGCGACGGTTGGCTCGACGAGGCCATCGGGTGTTTCGAGCGTGCGATTCATTTTCGACTGGGGTACAGACAGGCCTATGCCAATCTAGGCGAGGCCCATCAGGAGAAGGGAATGTTGGATCAGGCCGCTTGGGCATTCGAGCAGGCCGGAGACCTGGTTCCTGTCTCCATTTTCATCAATCTGAGTGCGGCGTATTTCGAGGAGGGCGCGGTGGATCAGGCCGTCCGGGCGTGCACCAAGGCCCTTTCGATGGGCCCTGAGTCTGTGGAAGCCCGTTTCAATCTGGGTTCGATCTATTCGAAAACGGGAAGATACCGGGATGCCATTGGCCAGTATGAGCGGTTGCTTCGGAGTGATCCGGAGTTCGAGCAGGGCCTTTTGGCCTTGGCTTCAGCTTATGTGCGCGTGGGGGAGTTTGAGAAGTGCGCCGCGCTTCTGGAGGCGCACGAGGACATCGATTTTGGATTGGCCCACTTCGACCTGGCGCTCTCCTACCACAAATCCGGGACCTTGGATCAGGCCATCCTGCACTATCAAGGGGCGCTTGAGGAAGCGCCCGATCGGGTGGATGCCCATTTTCTGCTGGCGGATGCCTATCTCGAGAAGGGGGAGGTTCAACGGGCGATTGGCCAATATCATCGGGTGATTCAGCTGGATCCGTATGGCGTGTAGGCGCGCGCCGCCCTGGCGGACGTGTTGGAGCAGGAAGGACGATCCGGGGAAGCGATCCGGCAGTGGGAAGCAGTGCTCAATCTGGATCCGAGACATGTCCAGGGGTTGGAGCGATTGGGAACGCTTTATTACCGGGAGGGCTCCTATGATCAGGCGCTCGGGTCCTATGCCGCGCTGGTGCGGGCGGATCCAACGTCGCACCTGGGTTATTTCAATGTGGGGCTGACGCATGAGAAGCGGGGAAGGAAAAAGGAGGCGATGCAAGCCTACCTCCGCGCCATCCATGTAAAGCCCGGCTTCGCCAAGGCGCATTTCAGGCTCGGACAGATCCATCAAGGAGAAGGACGTTTTGAGCAGGCGATCGATTCGTTCGAAAACGCGGTACAGGCGGATTCTCTCTTTGAACAGGCCTACTATCGCCTCGGCGTTCTGCTTGCCCAAGCGGGACGGTTTGCTGAGGCAGTGACCGCCTATGAAAAAGCTGCCGCAATCGATCCAAAAGACGGGGCCGCTCAGCTGGGCTTGAGCAGGTTATACTACAGTCAGAAACGATACGAAGCCGCAATGGATCGCGCTCAGTCGGCGGCGGTTGCCCAACCGAACCGGGCACGGAACCATTTTGCCTTGGGGGTATCCGCACAGGCATCGGGGCACTTGGGCGTGGCCATCCGGGCCTACCGGAAAGTGATCGCGCTGGCACCGGAGTCTCCCGGAGCCTATAACAATCTGGCTGCCATTTATGTGGCGCAAGGGGAGAATCTGGATGAAGGCATTGCACTGGTCCGGAAAGCCTTGGCCCTAAAGCCGGATATCCCCGGGTATCTGGCTACGCTGTCGGAGCTCCTCTACCGGAAGGGGGAGTTCGAGCAGGCAATCTCCGTCATCGGCCAGGCGCTTGCGTGCAAGCCCGAAGATCCCCAGAAATATTTGGAGGCGATGGAGCGTTTTCAGCACGCGAAACAGGAGCACGAGTAGATTCCATTAGGCGTATTTATCCCGTCAGGTGCGGGCAGGTTATTTTTCGGGGGGGGGGCGCCGGGACGGCGTGGAAAAGCAGGGGATTTTTGTTGACTTTTTGTTGGTTTGCGTCTATATTTTAGCGTTTGCAGGGATCAGAAGGATCGCAGCGCCAGGGGTCTCCTCCTGAGGCTGGATCGGGAGGAGGCGAGGGCTGACGGCGTGCGACTGCATACTCGGTCGACCCTTTCTGCAAATCGTCAAAATCAGGATGGGAGCATGCCCCAATCGGACAGTCTGACCAAAAAGTCTGGGTATGTAACGGCCGGGCGCTTCGTCAACGCGGGCATGCGGTTTCTCGTCAATGTGATGATTGCACGCATCTTTGCGAATCGGATGGCGTTGACCGGAGACTATCAGACCGTGTGGCTGCTGTTCAACACCTTTTTCCCGATCTTTCTGTTTGGCATTCCGCAGTCCGTCTACTATTTTTATCCCCGTTTTGGGCATGATCAGCGCGGCGCATTCGTGTGGCAGAGCTTGTTGCTTTTGCAGATACTGGGGGGCATTTTCTTCGTCTTCCTGTTCTGCCTGGCCCCCTATGCGGCGAAACTGTACGCGGTTCCCCATCTGGTCACCTCCTTTCGGTGGTTTGCGGGGTACGGCTTTGCGATGGTGGCCGCGGGTATCTTCGACACACTCTTTATTGTGATGAATCGCCATCGCTGGCAGGCGGGGGTGATGGCCGTCGAGTCGGTGCTCTTCTTTTTCGTGACGGTCGTCCCCATTCATCTGGGCGCCTCGTTGATCACGGTGTTTCAGTGTGTGACCACCCTGGCCCTCATAAAATGGGTGTTCGTCGCTGGAGTGCTTGCGGCCGAAAGGCGGGAGTTTCGCCTCAGCTTTCAATGGCCCCAGTGGGGGAGCGTCAAGGCGCAATTGGGTTACGCGCTGCCACTGGGACTGACGACAGCGGTGGGCTATCTTTCGATCAATCTGGATAAGAACATCATTTCGGGCTATTTTGACTCCGGCACCTATGCCATATATGTATATGGCGCGATGGAGGTGCCATTTGTGGCGATGGTCCTCGGGGCGATCAATAACGTGCTGGTGCCCGAGATCAGCCGCATGAGCCACGAAGGGCAGGCGCACAAGATATCCCGGGTCTGGCAGCGGGCCATCAGCAAGGCCAGCTTGCTTCTCCTGCCTATGTGGATTTTCCTGATGATCTGGGCGGTGGAACTCTACGTTTTGATGTATGGAGAGCCCTACCGCGCGTCTGCGCTGATCTTCCGCATCTATCTGCTCAAACTGCCGCTGCGGATCACAACCTATAGCATGATTCTGTCCGTCATCGGGTATCCCAATCTCGTATTCCGGGTTGCGCTAATGGAGTTGGGCATCAACGCGGTGCTCAGCCTGACCTTGTTGCGCTATCTGGGGTTACCGGGTCCTGCCATCGCGACGGTGATCGCTGCGTATATTCAGGTGACGGTAATGACCCGAGTGATCCGGTCGAAGCTGAGTTTGCGGGCGCGAGATATTTTTCCGTGGCAGCATCTTATGAAAGTCTTGGCAGTAAGTTTGTTTGCAGGCGCGGTGAGTCTGATTGCATATGCGGTGCCATATGCCGTGTATTGGATACAGCTTATCACAGGAGGTACGCTGTTTGGTGTTTCATGTCTTGTGGTGTTTTGGTATCGTGGGTACATTGCTCTATTGCTCAACCTAGAAAGGGGACCAATCCCGCGTGACTGACCCTAAAACGACTGAGGAAGAGAGCCAGCTTCGCTCCTTAAAGCCCCAAGGCAGCTTTGCTGGTGACGTCTTGAAGCTGGCAGGGGGTACTACACTCGCTGAACTGCTGACCGTTCTTGCAGCGCCTATTCTCTCCAGGATTTATGTGCCTTCCGCTTTTGGCACTACAGACGTTTTTGTATCCATAACGGGTATCATTGGTGTGGTGGCCTGTCTGCGCTATGAACTGGCGATGATGCTGCCTGAGCGCGATGAGGACGCAGCCCATTTGCTTGCCATCAGTCTTTGCTCAGTCCTTATGATCTCCGGGGTAAGTGCGCTCTGTATCCTTTTGGGGCGGGGGTTCCTGGTGCGTTTGCTGAAAGCACCTGAGCTTTCGCCCTACCTGTGGCTGCTTCCGATTGCTGTATTTGCCAGAGGCGTCTTCATGGCGCTGAGTTATTGGAACTCGCGCACAAAACGTTATGGGCGCCTGTCTGTTGCCCACATAGCTCAATCCACAGCGGCAAACGGCGTTCAATTGGCAATGGGAATAGCCGGGCAGGCCCATGCCGGGGGCCTGATCGGGAGCAGAATGCTCGGACAGGCGGTCTCATCCTTTGGGTTAGGATGGATGACCTGGCGTGAGGACCGGCATGTTTTGTCTCGGATGTGTTGGAAGCGCGCCATAGAGACCATGAAACGCTACCGAAAGTTTCCGCTGGTGAGCACATGGTCCGGGTTGTTGAATACCCTCTCTGTACAACTTCCGACACTCTTGTTGTCGGCGTTCTTTACCCAGACTGTTGTAGGCTACTATGCGTTTGGATCGCGTATGATCCAACTGCCGATGATTTTGATCGGGAATGCGATTGGACAGGTATTCTTTCAGCGGGCATCAAAGGCCAAGAATGAAGGCGTGCTGGATCTTGTCGTGCTAAATACATATAGTCGCCTGCTGGATATTGGGCTGTTTCCGATGCTTGTTCTGGGGGTCATAGGACGCGAGGTGTTTGTCGTTGCTTTCGGGCCTCAGTGGGCCGAGGCAGGGGTGTATGTGCAGATTATCAGTCTGTGGCGATTCTTTGTATTCATCGGTTCGCCTCTGAGTACCCTGTTTCCCGTTTTGGAGCGACAGGAGATCGGTTTGGCCTTCAATATCGTTCTTCTTCTTTCACGGATCCTTTCGCTGATTCTGGGCGGGTTGTTTGGGAATGCACGCGTGGCGTTGCTTTTGTATGCGGCAAGCGGGTTGGTGATGTTCGCATGGTTGCTCATGTGGCTTCTTCATGCATCGGGTGTTTCGATATGGAAGGCCATGGGCGATACCGGAGGCCGTCTTGTGTATCTGGCGCCGACGCTGTTGCTCTTGTTCGCCGCCAAGTACTGGTGGCAATGGTCCGCATATCATATTGTAGTGCTGGCGGGTACCAGTGCGTTCGTTTATTACGGAATCCTGATTTGGCGGGATCCCACTTTGATGAAGTTTGTATGCAGGATGTGGCAAGGGTTGAGGAAATGAAATAATGCGACCAGAGCGACTCTCGATTGATTTGAGGAATCCTTACTGTGATTGGAATGCGACCCAAGTAGAAGAGAGCCCTGGAACCAGAGCGGTGCGAGTATGGACACGTGGGCAGGCCTGGGAGAAACAAACCTATCTCGAAGGACATGATCTATCCGTTTGGCTGAGCAGAGAACTATCCAATGAATCAAAGAACGCCAAGTCATTATTTGATAACCTGCTGCAGAAGTTAAACGGAACTTTCGCTCTGATCGCAGAAATGCACGAGGGGGTGTTGGCTGCGACGGATAGGCTGCGTAGTATCCCGCTTTTCTACGGTCTTCGGGGAAGCGCATTTCTTCTCAGTGACGATGCACACCAAGTGAAGGATTTCGTGGGTAACACAGATTTTGAGGAGCTATCTGCCAAGGAGTTTCTGCTGACCGGTTATGTGACGGGATCGGATACCTTGTTTCCCGATGTGAAGCAAATCCAGGCAGGTGAGCGGATCTCCGTTGAAAGAACGGGAACCAAGAAGGTCGCGACGTTCCGGTATTATCGCTTCCTCCATGCCAACTACTTCGAGGAACCTGAGGAACAGCTCTACGGGCTAATGGAAGAAATGCTGACTCGCGTCTTTGAACGTCTCGTTCGATCTGTGCAAGGGCGACGAATCGTTGTGCCGTTGAGCGGGGGGCTGGATTCCCGATTAATTGTCGTCATGCTCAAACGGTTGGGGGTGGAAAACGTCGTCTGTTTCTCATACGGACGACCGGGCAATCGGGAATCGGAGATCAGCCGGGAAGTGGCCGGACGGCTGGGATATGTGTGGTGCTTTGTTCCTTACACCCGTGCATGTTGGCGAAAGTGGTTTCAATCGGAGGAAGGTCGGGCTTATTTGAGGTACGGAAGCGGTATGGCGAGCTACCCGATTTTTCAGGATTGGCCTGCCATTTGGGAAATGAAAGAACGGAATGAATTACAGGATGGTGACGTGATCGTGCCCGGGCATAGCGCGGATTTCCTCGCAGGATCGCATATCCCTCCTCATTATCAACACGCTGATTCCTTAGCCGGCGCTGACGTCGTAAGTGCCATTCTCGAAAAACACTATGTGCTATGGAAATGGCGGACAGGCTGTGGTGATTGGGCACAACTCCTTTCTCTTCGGGTAGCGGATCGGATGGAAGACGATACGATCAGGGAAAATCCTGACGCAGTCGACGTGTTTGAAACGTGGGACTGGCAGGAACGTCAGGCGAAGTTCATTGTCAACTGCTGTAAAGGGTACGAGTTCTGGGGGTATGATTGGCGGATCCCATTTTGGGATAACGAGATGATGGATTTTTGGGCGCGCGTTCCTCTAAGTATGCGGATTGGAAAAAAGCTGTATAGCTCCTGTCTTGAGACACGTTTGTTTGCGGAGTTTGGTGTGGGCGGTTTGTATCCCGGGAAACCGTTTGCAGGGAACAAACCTCTCTGCCGAAAGCCGAACAGCCCTTCACGCGCCCTTCTCAATAAATGGAGAACAGGATGGGAAATGATCGGGAATCCACACTTGGGGCGGTATCGTTTTTGTGACTATGTGAGAATGTGGGGAGCATACCATCAGAGGTTCGGGAACAGTCGGCGATCTATCAGCCGCTTTCTGAGCGTGAACACGCTAGGTGCTTCCGTGTGTCTACAGGCTTGGAACCAATCTGAATGCACGAGGAGTGTTTCACTTGCGAATCGTTTCTCGCATGAGGCGCCCTGTTTTCCGTCGCGAGTCTGATGCTCTTCTGGCGCAGTGGCGACATCGCTTTGTTGTTTAATCTTGCGCCCCATTCTTCTCCGTGGAAGCTGCTTGGGAAGGATGGGATAGAAAGTGAAAAGTGAAACGGAAATACCGTTGGCGCACGGAATGAAGGCAATGGATTGCCGTGCGTTTCCGTGCGGATCCTTCGTATCACAGAGAGGGACGCAATTTTCAGGAAAAGGATATGGAAAGACGATGACCCAAATTGAAGCAGCAAAATGCGGCAGAATCACGCCTCAACTCAGGCAAGTGGCCCAGGCAGAAGGCATTTCTCAGGAGGAGTTGGCACAGCTTGTGGCCACCGGCAGGGTGGTGATCCCGGCCAATGTGCACGCGGATCTGAAGAACCCATGCGGCGTCGGCAAAGGGCTGAAGGTGAAGGTGAATGCCAATCTGGGCACCTCTCCGGATTATCCCGCTCCCGAGGAAGAGCTAAAGAAATTGCAGGCAGCTCTTAGCGCAAAAGCCGATACGGTGATGGATTTGAGCACGGGAGGCGACCTGATGGGGATTCGAAAGGCGATCCGGGCGCAGTGTCCGGTGCCGCTTGGAACCGTTCCCATCTACGAAGCGGCCAAACATACCCGGGAGGAGGGAGCCGGTCTCATTCAGATGGATCCGGAGCTGCTCTTCGAGACCATTGCGCGCCACGGAGCGCAAGGCGTGGACTTTATCACCGTGCATTGTGGGGTAACCTGGGGAGCGATCGCGCACCTTAAGAAACAGGGACGCCTGGCGGATATTGTGAGCCGGGGCGGGGCCTTTATGGCCGCATGGATGCTTGCCAATGAGCGCGAAAATCCGCTCTATGAGCAGTATGATCGGCTACTTGAGATTGCGCTTGAAACCGATATGACCCTGAGTCTGGGAGACGGCCTGCGTCCCGGTTGTCTCAAGGATGCAACGGATCGTGGCCAGATCTCCGAGCTGGTGGTTCTGGGCGAACTGGTCCAGCGAGCCCGGGAAGCGGGGGTGCAGGTGATGGTGGAAGGCCCGGGCCATGTCCCGCTTCATCAGGTGCAGGCCAACGTACACATCCAGAAAGCCCTGTGTGATGAGGCTCCTTTCTACGTGCTGGGTCCCATCGTCACCGATGTGGCAGCCGGATACGATCATGTGGCCGGTGCCATCGGTGGCGCTTTGGCTGCGTGGTCCGGGGCGGATTTTCTTTGCTACGTGACGCCTGCAGAACACCTCGGCCTGCCGACTCCGGAGCATGTATACGAGGGCGTGATCGTAACCCGTATCGCTGCGCATGCGGCGGATATCGCAAAGGGCGTCCGGGGGGCGCAGGAATGGGACAATGCGGTCTCTCAGGCCCGCAAGAACTTGGACTGGGAAACGCAGCTCAAACTGGTCATGGATCCCATAAAGGCCACGGCCATCCACCGGGAACGTTCCCCCGATCCAGACGAGGAGGGCTGTTCCATGTGCGGAGAATTCTGCGCGATGACGCTGAATCTGGAGGCTTTCGGAAAGGAATAGGGGAGAGGGACAGGCGGAGTCCCGGAATCGCAGATCGTTTACAGAAAGCAATCCAACACCAATAGAGACGGAGAGGAATCCGATCATGGGTGCATCATGCAAGCTGGCCATCCTAGGCGGACCCAAAGCAGTGCAGACCGATCCGGGCGACATCTTCGCGTGGCCGATCATCCCGAAAGAGGCCGAGGATGCGGCGCTGGCCGTACTTCGGTCAGGGAGCATGTCCGGTACGGATATCACCAAAGCGTTCGAGCAAGATCTGGCCGTGTGGCATGGTATGAAATACGCTCTGGGCCATAATACGGGTACTGCGGCGCTGCATACGGCGATGTTTGGCTGCCACGTGGGCGCAGGAGATGAGATCATCTGTCCGAGCATGACCTACTGGGCATCCGCCCTGCCGGCGCTCTCTTTGGGGGCGACGATCGTATTTGCTGAGGTGGATTCGAACACGATCACGATAGATCCCGCAGACATCGAACACCGCATCACCGATCGGACCAAGGCGATTGTGGTGGTGCACTATTGCGGGTATCCGTGCGATATGGATCCCATCATGGAGATCGCCCAACGAAGAGGTGTGAAGGTGATCGAAGACGTATCACACGCGCATGGGGGGCTGTATAAGGGCCGGCTGCTTGGAACCATCGGACACGTGGGTGCCATGTCCATCATGTCCGGAAAATCTTTGGCAGTGGGGGAGGCCGGTTTTTTTGTCACCAACGATCAGGAGATCTACGAGCGCGCGGTGGCTTTCGGGCATTACGAGCGAACGAAGGAGGTGCTCACGCTACCCGATCTCAAAGAGTATGCCGGACTTCCCTTGGGCGGATTCAAGTATCGCATGCACCAGGTTTCCTCCGCAGTGGGACGGGTCCAGCTCCGGCAGTATAAGGATAGGATGGCGGAGATTCAGGAGGCTATGAACCTTTTTTGGGATCTGCTGGAGGGGGTGACCGGCATCAAGGCCCACCGCCCTGGGAAGGGTTCCGGCAGCACGATGGGCGGCTGGTATGCGGCGCACGGGATTTACGTGCCCGAGGAACTTGGCGGGTTGCCCGTCCACAAATACTGCGAGGCGGTCCGTGCGGAGGGTGCAGAAACCACGGCGGGCGCAAACCTTCTGATGCATTTGCATCCGATGCTCAACGAGGCGGATATTTACGGACACGGCAAACCCACTCGCATCGCTCATTCGGACCGGGACCTTCGGCAGGGCTTGGGCAGCCTGCCGGTCAGCGAAAGCATGCCGGAGCGCGTGTATTCGATTCCGTGGTTCAAACATGTTCGGCCGCAGATCATCAAAGAGCACGCGGAGGCGTTTATCAAGGTGGCAGAAAACGCGGAATCTTTGATGGCATTCCAGAACGGGTGATGGCTGATTCGTGCGCGTGCAATCTGAAATGTGAACAGTGAGATCCGCGAATATGGAAGGCGTATGTCGCTGTTCAGGTCACCATTCACTCCTCACCACTTACCACCTGCGGAGGTATAGAGGATGTATAAGAAGATCGATGAGCAGACCATAAAACAATTCGAGAGCATTGTGGAAGGAAGCATCGTGCGCGATCCCGAACAGATGGAGCCGTATGCGCACGATGAATACGCCCTGCGCGATATCTGGCATAGTCCGGAGATTGTGTTGCGTCCGAAGAGCGATCGGCAGATCGTGGAGATCCTGAAATTGGCCCATTCGGAAAACATCCCGGTGACTCCGAGAGGAAGCGGAACGGGCCTGTGCGGGGGATGCGTTCCGATCCACGGCGGGATTGTGCTTTCACTGGAGAATATGGACAAGATCGTGGAGATCGATGGGAAGAACCGCGTTGCCATCGTGGAGCCGGGGGTCACGCTTACCCAGTTTGCTCCCGAGGCTGCGGCGATGGGGTTGTTTTTTTCGCCGCGTCCGGGCGACGAGAGCGCGAGCTTCGGGGGAATGGTGGCAGCCAACGCGGGCGGAAGCCGGGCCTTGCGTTATGGCGTGACACGCGGATGTACAATGGGATTGGACGTGGCCCTTCCACCTCCATTTTCGGGCGTGGTGCCGATGGGCGGAAAGACCGCGAAGAATAGCAGCGGGTATAGTTTGATGCATTTGATGGTGGGTTCCGAGGGCACCTTGGGCGTGATCACCAGGCAGACGATGCGCCTGGACCCCCTGCCCGGGATTACCAACACCCTCATAGTGCCTTATGGAAGTCTTCACGATGCCATCGCAACCGTGCCGGCGATTCTCGGAGGCGGTATCAAACCGACCGCACTGGAGTTTGTGCAGCACGATGTCATCACCGTGTCGGAGAAACGGCAAGGGATCAAGTCGCATTTCTACGGCGGTGAGGCCTATCTGATGATCGAGATTGACGCTGCCACCGAAGAGGAATCCGACCGGGCGGCCGAAATCATCGCCGGAATCTGCGAGGAACATAACTGCGTGGACATTCTGCTTGCCACCAAACAGCAGGAGGAGGAGATCTGGGCATTTCGGGGAGCGCTCTACGAGGCGATCAAGGAACATGTGATCGAGATTCTGGACATCGTGGTGCCTCCTGCGGAGATTGCCCGACACGTGGATACGGTCCAGAAGATTTCGGAGAAATACGGGGTGTGGATTCCAAGCTATGGGCATGCGGGAGATGGGAATGTGCACAGCCACCTGATGAAAGTCCAGTTCAAGGATGGCGAGATGGTGGAACTTGAGGAGCAGGAATGGCGGGAGAAGCATGTTCGTATGCGCGATGAGATCCACGAAGATGCCAAATCACGCGGCGGACTGGTTTCGGGAGAGCACGGCATTGGGCTGATGAAGAAGAAATATCTCCCCATGTTTTGCGATCCGATCCGCATTCAACTGATGCGGGGGATCAAGAAGGAGTTTGATTCAAAGTATATCCTTAATCCCGGGAAGATCTTTGACCAGGCGTAATCACGGCATCCGGGGCTCATTTTCCCGCAGCGTTCGCAGAGAAAGATCATCCTCGCAATTTGGTGTCTTGTGACGGTCTTTGCTTCTTCGCGGGGATCGCTCCATGGCAGGGCTGTGGGCGCTTCGAATGTCCGACAGAAACCGTCTTGCGCTATTGCCTGGGAACGGGAGCACGACGTGGCCAAAAGGGGGGAAGGAATCCCCCGGATCGAAATTGGAGAAGCGGAGATAGGATGTCGCGCATAAAGCTTGCGGTCTGCAATGAGATGTTCGAGGGATGGCCCATCGAGGAGGTTTTTCGGGTTGCGTCCGAGCTCGGGTATGACGGGGTGGAGATCGCTCCTTTTACCTTAGCCGATTCGGTGACGGACATTGCGCCCGAGCGCAGGCGTGAGATTCGCCGAGCCGCATTGGGAGGCCGGGGTCGAGATCGTGGGGCTCCACTGGTTGCTCGTGAGTCCGAAGGGCCTGTATATCAATCATCCCGATGATGCGATTCGGCTGAGGACGCAGGAATACATGATCGCGCTCATCGCGTTGTGCTCCGATCTGGGTGGCAAGGTGATGGTTGTGGGATCGCCCAAACAGCGGGATGTCCTGGAGGGACAGACGCTTCGGGATACCTGGGAGCGGACGCTGGACGTGTTTGGGGCGTGTGTTCCTGTGGCTGAACGCTCCGGCGTGACGCTTTGCCTGGAGCCACTCGACGGAGCGCAGACCCAGTTTATCACGGATACGGCCCAGGCATTGCGGATGGTGGAGGAGATCGCCCATCCTAATTTTCAGACCATGGTGGATGTGCGCAGCGCCTGCTTTGGGGAGCGCGAAACGATCCCTGAGGTGATTTTCCGGGTGAAGGATCATCTGAGACATTTTCATGCCAACGACGCGAATGGCCTGGGGCCTGGTTTCGGCAAGGTGGACTATGGGCCGATTGCCGCGTCTCTGGAAGAGGCGGGATACCAAGGCTTTGCGTCGGTTGAGGTTTTTGACTTCACGCCCGGGCCGAAGGAAATTGCGTCCAAGAGTCTGACGTACCTGAGGAAATTCCTCTAGACCTGTTTGGGTGCAGAGACTGTGGAAAGCGCAGAGAACAGCCCGGAAGGATCGGGGAACTGTCCAGTCCAGATCCGCGTACCTGGGCGCTGTTTCGTGCGGAATCGCGCCATCCAGTCCTTTTTGAAATGGCAGATGAGCATAGAGGAAGGGGGATGCTTTTGGAAAAAGCGATCTTGACCGTGCGGGCAGGAGAACATGACCGGCGCCATTGCCCGGTAACGGGGGTAATTCAGGAGAAACTCGGTGCGTCCAAGGGGTTGTTGCTGAAGGAACTGGGAACGGGCTGCGAGGTTCCTTGCCAGGGCGAGGAGATGGAAGGCGGGACGCGTTTGTGGTGGATTCTCGATAGCCTCTCCGCCGGGCAGGAACGGGTATACGAGGTGTGCGAGGGGAGCCGAGCACAGGCGGCGGCGTATCGTGTGTGGAGCAGGCGGATCGCATTGACGTGGCGATCGGGAAGCGGGCGTTCACCTCCTACCACTTCGGAAACGTGTGGGCACGCCCCTTTCTATATCCCATCCTGGGTCCCTACAGACTGCCGGTCACGCGGCGGCTGGCTACTCTGGATGATACGGGGGACGATGGGATCGACCATCCCCATCATCGCTCGTTTTGGGTGGCGCACGGCGAGGCGAACGGGGCGGACAACTGGAGCGAGGAAGTGGGCCACGGAAAGACGGTGCACCGGTCGTTCGATGCATTGACTGGAGGACCCGTCCTGGCGCATATCTGTGCGCTGGGGGATTGGGTGAGTGCCGAGGGCGAGAAGGTTCTGGAGGAGCATCGGTGTCTGCGGATCTACAATCTGCCGGAGTGGTGCCGGGTGGTGGATATGGTGGTGACTCTCACGGCCACAGAGCGGGATGTGCTCTTTGGAGACACGAAGGAAGGCGGGATCGCATCGGTGCGGGTGACGCCCTCGATGGAGGTGCGGAACACGGGGAAGATCGAGAACGCGCACGGAGGGATCAATGAGGCGGAGACATGGGGCAAGCAGGCCATGTGGTGCGATTATTCCGGGTGCGTGGAGGGTCGGCAGGTCGGATTGACGCTTTTTGATCATCCGGATAGTTTTCGGTACCCGACCTACCGGCACGTGCGGGACTATGGGTTGATGACGGCCAATCCCTTCGGGCTGTCGCAATTTACGAACGATCCGAGCCGCCGGGGCGACTATACGCTCACGTGTGGGGATGCCATACGGTTCCGCTATCGAATGTACCTCCATCCGGGAGATGCGAAGGAGGGGAATGTGGCGGAGAAATACCACGATTTCATCAATCGGCCCGTGGTGTGCGTGGTGAAGTAAGGAGAACCTCAGAATGCCTCGACGGATACGGTCGTTCGTTCGGGGCATTTTTGCAGGTGCCGCTCAGGGTACCTGGGTCCTCGTTTCGGGAGGTTTCCCACGGATGTTCCCAGAGAACCTTGTCCCGTGTGCATTCAATGGGATGGCAATTCGCCGAATGGGCTGAATCGGAGAGAGATAGAAGAGAACAGGTCTTCCTGATCGCGGTCGCAGGTTCGGACTGCGCCGTCGACTCCGCAGGGGCAGGGAGGTTTGAAGGTGAAAAAGGCTTGACAACGCCCGGAAAAAATGGTACCATTGATGTTTCATATCCCCTCAGCGGCCTTTCTCTGCAGCGTCTATTTGCAGGATTCCAGCGCGGACACCTCGATGCTTGGGAGTCAGCCGCCAGAAGCGGTTTTCTGTCTGATTCATCTGACGTCACACTCCCGAGTCTTGATCTTCCAAAACACAACCGGACACTTGGCAACACTAGGGGAATTGACGTTTCATCAGAGACAACGTTTAGTCCCGATGCGGCCCAAAGGGCCGCAGAGCGTGATTCGGGTCCACTGCCCCCATCATGAAATGGTTGCCATTTCCTGAATGTCTCCTTGTTTCTGGTAGGCTTAAGGCATTTTGTGAAAGGATCATTGATGTTGTTGAGCAGACGTGTTGTGAAAGGTTTCTTAAGCATACTTGCCTGTGGGCTTTGTTCTGTGGCGAGTGCCCAGGAGGTTCCCATCTACAAGCTGGATCCGATTATAGTAACGGCAAGCAGAATCCCCAGCACGTTCTCGCAGAGATTGCGGAGTGTGCTGGTCATCACACGCGAGGAGATCGAGAATGCCCATGTGCAAAGTGTGCAGGATCTGCTGGAATATGCTTCCGGTGTTGATGTCAGGCAAAGGGGACCGCACGGCATTCAGGCGGATGTGGGCATCAGAGGAGGGACTTTTGAGCAGACACTCATTCTGATAGATGGAATCAAGTTGAGCGATCCCCAGACGGGTCATCACAACCTGGATATCCCACTGCGGGTCGTGGATGTGGAGCGAATCGAGATTCTAAAAGGCCACGGAGCCAGACTCTATGGGCCCAATGCCTTTGGCGGCGTGATCAATTTTATCACCAGAAGGGGAGAGAGAACATCGACAGGTGTTGACGCAGTCGCGGGTGATCATGGGCTCTACGGCGCAGGGCTTTCCGTGTCTCACGCTTTCGATCATTTCAGGCACTTCCTCTCTGTTTCCACAAGAAGGTCAGCGGGCTACCGTCACAATACCGATTTTGAAACCTACAACGGATACTATCGACTCACTGCCGACGTGGGCTCCAGCGCGATCGACATCTCTGCCGGACTTGTGGATAAAGAATTTGGTGCCAATGGGTTCTATTCGAATCTATTCCCGGAACAGTGGGAACATACTACGACCGGTTTTCTGCACGCGGGGGCCAATCTGGGGAACAGTCGGATCTCGTTTTCTCCCCGCGTTTACTGGAGAAGCCACGAGGACGACTTTCTGCTGGACCGGGAAGACCCCCAGTTTTACAGAAACCAGCACAGCAAAGAAGGATATGGTTTTGAATGTCAGTCCCTTCTCCATTCAGAATGGGGCACTTCAGCTTTCGGGGGCGAAGTGGCAGCCGATCGGATCGAGAGCAGCAACCTCGGGAACCATGCGCGGACTCGAGGAGGGGTTTCCCTTGAGCATCGATTCAACCCTGCCAAGCGCGTATCCGTCACGCTGGGGGCCAACGCCTATGGCTACTCAGACTGGGGTTGGAACATCTGGCCTGGCATGGACCTGGGATTTCAGGCTACCGAGACTTGGAGCGTTCGCAGCTCTTTCGGACGCTCTTTCCGTGTACCGACCTATACCGATCTTTACTATACTTCGCCCACCAACAGGGGAAATCCCGACCTGAAACCGGAAGAAGCCTGGACCTACGAGGCGGGCCTGAAGTGGCAGGAAGAAAAGGTTGGGGCAGACTTTGGCGTATTTAGAAGGGAGGGGTCCGATCTGATCGACTGGGTCAGAGCAGATCCCGATTCTTCCTGGGAAGCCTTCAACATCTCCAGGGTGAATACGAATGGGGTGGAGATCAGCTTCTGGCTCAATTCCGTAAACCTCAAGGTCGTGCCGATTGAGCGGGTCAAAATGGGCTATACTTTCCTGGACTCGGATAAAGGGCTTTCTGGGCTGGAGTCCAAATATGTACTCGATCATCTCCGGCACCAGCTCATCCTCGACATAGACCATCGTCTTGTGCTTGATTGGCGGCAGAATTGGAAACTGCGTTTTGAGGAGCGGCTGGGCGGAGAGAGATATCTGGTTTGCGATGTGCAGATAGACCGAAGAATCTACAAGGGCTCCGTCTTCCTGAAGGTGACCAATCTTTTTGGCACCGACTACACCGAAGTCGGGGGCGTTTCCATGCCCGGACGTTGGGCTGCAGCGGGCTTTACGGTCAATCTCACGTCCCAATGAAAAGGATTCTGCTCAGAGGATGCATGCAGTAAGAGGCGGTCGAAACACACACGCGTGTTCTCATCCGGGTTCAGAAGGAGCGCGGCACCTTACGGATGCCCTCGACCTGTTTCCATGCGCTGGGAGATTTCTGGAAACCAGGCCGAAGAACGGATTCGGAAGGCGGGTTGAGAGCATTCCGTTCGAGGAGGCAACTGGAGTATTCTGTCGGCACTTACCGCTTTGATGTGGAGACCTTTTTTCCGAAGCGCGTGATGGATAGGATCACCGATGTCCGTGTGAGCCGCAGGGAGGTGATACAGATCGAGGCGGCTGCCCGGAAACGCCGGACTTCTGTAGCCCGGGACGGCAAGCTGGCCATCCTGGCGTGCGATCACCCAGCGCGGCGGATCACGAAGTCCGGGGATGATGCCTTGATCATGGGGAACCGTCAGGAATATCTGGGCCGGATTCTCCGGGTCGTCACCGATCCGGAGTTCGATGGGGTGATGGGTACGCCGGACATTCTCGAGGACCTGCTCATTGTCAACCATCTCGTCAAAGAGGGCGGCGGTGAGTCCTTTTTGGACCAGATGGTGATGATTGGCTGTATGAATCGGGGCGGGCTTTCCGGCGTTTCGTTCGAGATGGACGACACCATGACGGCCTTTACCGCCGAGAGCCTGCATCGGCTGCGCCTGGATGGCGCGAAATTGATGTTCCGTCTCGATGCAACTCATCCGGATTCTGGGAAGACGATCCGGTATTGCGCGAACGCCATTACCGAGCTGAACGCGTATGATCTGCCGGCATTCCTTGAGCCGCTTCCGGTGGCGTGGGATGAGCAGACGAAGAAATACACCATCAAAAAGACCGTGGCGGATCTGATACAGACCAACGGGGTAGCCACGGCGCTCGGGGATTCCTCCAGGGGAATCTGGCTTAAGATTCCTTATGTGCCGGGATTTGAGCAGGTTGCGCTTTCCACCACGTGCCCGGTTCTCATGCTTGGAGGGACAGCCAAAGGAACTCCGATTCCAACGATCCAGGAGTTTGTAGAGGGCATGAAGATCGGCGGAAATGTGCGCGGAGCGCTCGTAGGACGCAATGTTCACTTCTGCGGGGCCGACGATCCGTGCGCGGTGGCCGGCGCGATCCACCAGGTGGTTCATCGGGGATTCGACCTCAATCAGGCCATCGAATACATCCATTCCGAGCGTGGGAAGGGGATGGATCGGCTGACGAAGTATATTTCGTAGATCCGTAGATCCATGGAAGGGGAGGACCGGGTCCCGGGAGCACGCTCAGGGCGTCGCGAACGACACCTAATGGGGACTTGCGAATTGCAGCGCATCAACCTGAGCACCAGCCCCAGTGCGCTTTGCGGCGGCAGAGATTCTACGATAGGAGTGATAAGGGATGGCGGCACCATTGAAGGGAAATATCGCGGTCGGGCAGTCTGGCGGACCTACGGCTGTGATCAACAGCAGTCTGGCCGGGGTGATCGAGGAGGCCCGGAAGCATTCGGACATTACGGGTGTGTATGGGATGTGGCACGGGATCGAGGGGTTCTTGCGGGAGGAACTGATCGATCTTTATGCGCAGCCGACGGAGATCCTGGAGGGCCTGAAGCGCACGCCATCGGCGGCGTTGGGTTCGTGTCGGTATAAGCTCAAGGAGCCGGATTACGAGCGGATTCTCGATCTTTTCAGAAAATACAATATCCGGTATTTTCACTACATCGGCGGGAACGATTCGCAGGACACCTCGAACCGGATCAGCAAAATGGCGCAGGAGCAGGGATACGAGCTGCGCGTGATCGGAGTGCCCAAGACCATTGACAACGATCTTTCGGCTACAGACCATTGCCCGGGATACGGTTCGGTGGCACGGTATATCGCCGTGACCACCCAGGAGATGGGAATGGATACCGAGGCCATCGGAAGCGTGGATCATGTCAAGATTCTCGAGGCGATGGGGCGCAATGCGGGATGGATCGCGGCGGCGGCGATGCTGGGGAAGAAAGACGAGGAGGATCCGCCGCATCTGATTTATGTGCCCGAACGCCCGATTACCTGGGCCGGTTTCCTGTCCGATGTGCAGCGCGTTTATGACCGATTGGGCTATTGCGTCGCAGTGGTGTGCGAGGGGCTCACGGATGCAGATACCGGAGCGCCGATCACGGCTTCGGCTTCGTCTGTTGACGTGGATGCCTTTGGGCACAAGCAGATGGGTGGCGTGGCGGATACACTGTGCAAGGAGATCTCGGCCCAGCTGAAAATCAAGGCACGGTATGACAAGCCGGGGACGATCCAGCGTATGAGCATGGCGCTCTCGTCACAGGTGGATCTTCAGGAGTCCTATATGGTCGGGGCGCAGGCCGTACGGGAGGCCCTCTCCGGGAAGACGGGTTCCATGGTGACTCTGGTGAGGGAATCGAACCATCCCTATCGGTGCGGCACCGGTTTGGTTCCTCTGGCGGATGCGGCACTTGCTGAGAAGAAGCTTCCGGCAGATTACTTCAATCAAGCGGGCAATTTTCCCACGGAGGGGTTTGCGAAGTATGCGCGGCCGCTGATCGGCGGGCCGTTGCCGGAATATGTGAGGTTCAGGAAGATCTGGGTTTCGCTTTCGGGTAAAGGATAGCCGAGGGTGTATATTTGGGGAGAGACGCCGTGAAACGTGAAGCGTGAAGCGGCAAGAGGAGGGAAACGGCATGGGTTGGGCCGGCCGGATCTTGAGGTTCGTTTTGACAGAACGAACCCTTCCTCTTGAAATGGTTAGTTCATTCTAAGTAGATTTCACCCATCACGTTTGGCATTCGCTGGAGGATGATATGGAGAAAAGCTCGATCAATGTGCTGGACTATGTTTATCTTTTGGTTCGGAGATGGAAGTGGATCGTAGCGAATTTTCTGATCGTATGCGTCCTGGCTGGGGTGGTCAGCATGCTTTTGCCGGAGTGGTATGCCTCCACCGCGGTGATTTTGCCGCCGAAGGAGGAAAAGGAGCAGTTTGGCCTGACCGCCATTCTGTCGGAGATACCCATTCCCAAGCTCCGGTTGGGAGAGAAAGGATCCCCTGCTGACATTTTCATAGGACTCCTGAAAAGCCGTAACGTGGCCGAACGGATGGTGGACCAATTTGATCTGATGCAGACATATGAGGTGGAGCGGCGTGAGGATGCTATCCGCATGCTGGGTGACCTTACCGAGGTGGGGAAGACGGACGAGGGGATGATTTTTGTGACCGTGCTGGATCGGTCACCCGAGCGGTGCGCGGATATGGCCAACGCCTACGTTGTTCTTCTCGATAAAATGAACCAGGAGATCGGAGCCCGATGGGAGGTGGATCGGAAGGCCTTCGCGGAGGAGCAGTATACCAAAGCCATGAAGGCGTTGGAAGCGGCCCAGGATTCGCTTCAAGAATTCCAGAAGCGCCATCACGTCATTTCAGTGGAAAACCAGGCGGAAGTGGTCATCAGGGCGGCGGCGGAGTTGGAGACGGAGATCATGGGATTGCAGCTGCAACTTCAGAGCCTGGAGGCGTCTTCCCTGTCCGAAATGCATCCGGAGATTGGATTTGTCAAGAAACGGATCGAGATTCGCGAGAATCAGCTCCTTTCTCTGAGTTCGGGAAGGGGGAGCTTTGAGGAGAGGAGCCAGATCTTTCTGCCCTTAGATGAGATCCCTCAGCTTCAGATGAAGTTCCTTCGATACCAGATGGAAATGGACGTGCAGGCGGCGCTCGTTCAGTTCTTGAGACAACGCGTCGAGGAGAAACGGATGGAGGCGGCCAAGAGTATTCCTACGATATCGTCGGTGGATAAGGCCCTGCCGCCTGAGATCAGAGACAGTCCGAAAAGAAGGCTGATCGTTATGATCTCCGGTCTTTTCAGCATCGTTTTCATGATGTTTTGGATTCTGATGACCGAACATTATCATGCGATCCAGGAAGGTGGGGGAGCCAACGCCGAGAAACTGCAGAAGATAATGGATGCATTGAGGTGGAGGAAATCCGGGCGGTGAGCGCTGATCGGTGTCGCTCGTTCCCTTAGCGCACGAAATCATAGATATTATGGCGTAACCTGATTATGGGAGGTTTTTCGGCTACACCAGAATGGCAGCGTTTGTCACTCTGAACGCAGTGAAGAGTCTCCACGCCAAGTCACAGAATACGTCATCGTATTTGTGATTTCGTGCACTTAGGCTGCGTGGGAACGGGGAGGCCTTCCCCATGGAACCATGGAGATTTCCCATTGGCTGCCTTTCTGATCTAGGTGCAACCCACCTATCGGACTGCAATTATGCGCTTTCTTCAAAGCTTTTCCCTCCGGCTCTTTTCAGATGGCGTGGCAATGGCAGCGGCCTTCGGGAATCAGTCGCTGTTCAGTCGCGTGCTCGGGCCAGCAGGAAAGGGGCGCTTTACGCTGCTATCCACGACTGTGCAGCTTTTGGTCGTGGTTTTTGGGGAGGCGCTGGGTCGCTCCAATCCCTATTTTGTGGGACGCAATCCAGAGAAATTGGGAGCGCTTTCCGCCAATACGATTTGCTATGGCCTGGCAGCCTATTTCTTTCTGTCCGGAATTTTTGTGGGCGGCGCTCATTTCTCTATATGGCCTGATCCGGGTGGTTCGTCCCTGTTGTGGCTTCTGGTTTTTTGGGTGGTTTGTGCGACAGTGCTTTTTCGGGGGCTCAATTCGCTTTTCCTGGGATTAGAGCGAATGAAGGTCTATAATGCGCTGCCCGTTTTTTTCGCATTGGCTTACCTGATCGGAAATGCAATCGCACTGAAGGGATTGGACGGAGGAGTGGCTGGGGTCATGATAAGTTGGCTGATCGCGGCGATCCTGACCTTTTCATTGGCCATCTGGTTTTTGAGACGCGTATTGCATGGACACTCCGATTCCGTGCAAACAACGGCATGGGTGCAGCAAGAAGGGGATGAAATCCCTTCGAGCCATCGGCCATTCGGTTTGTCCGCAGACTTTACGTGGTCTCCGGATCGTCTTCTTTTTGTCCATTCGATGCGCTTCGGCCTCAAAGCGATGCTCATCAGCCTGTTGCTCGTGTTGCTTTTTCGTGTTGATGTCTATCTGGTGGGCTATTTTCTCGGAGCGAAGGCAACAGGGGTTTATTCTATTGCCATCGTACTGGCGGAGATGTTGCAGAAGATTCCCAACGTGGCCGGGACGATTCTCTTTTCGAAGATTTCCGGTGGAAGCAGTGAACAAGGAGATCGGCTTACGGCACAGGTGAGTCGATCGATTTTTGCCCTGACGATGATCGCGGCAGGAATCATGGCGCTTTTGGGGAGCAGGTTGATTCTCCTTATGTCCGGCGCGGAGTATGAGGGAGCATATCTGCCTTTTCTTTATATGATTCCCGGTATAGTAACGATGGCTTCCGGTTCGGTAATAAACACCAATCTGTGGGTTCAAGGATATCCGCCGCAAGCGATAGTCGCTCCCATAGCGGCGGTTTGCACAAACATTGTGCTGAATATTCTCTTCATTCCCAGATTCGGATTGGTCGGGGCGGGGATCGCAACTTCTGTGGCCTATTCACTCTGGTCTTTTCTCTTGTTCGTCTATTTTTCAAAACGCACGGCACTTTCTTTCCGGGACTTGGTGGTGGTCAGGATCTCGGATTTCGGGTTGCGAGCAAAGTGAGTTCTACGGAGGTTGGGCGAGGACATGATTACCACAATCCATTGAAGCCCAAGTCCGATCGTCAATCCTTGACGTCTTGCGGTTCACGTGATTGTCCGGCCTGGCCCACAAGAACTTCCATTCCCAGGATATCCTTCATGAACAGTAGCATACTGACGCATGAGCGTCCGATAAGCCGAAGGACGATAGTTGTTTTTCTGTTGATTGAGTTGGTGCTTGTCTGCGGGATGTGGCTGCTTCCGTCTCAGAGCGTGTTGCTGATCGGAGGGGCGTTGGGCGGAGGGGTTTTGGTCTTGCTGTTGCCGGTATGTCCGCAGGTGCTCTTCCCGATGATGGTGGTGGCGACGTCTCTGGATGTGACCGGAATCATGGGGGAGACAACCTCGCTGTTCACGCTGACGATTTTTCACTTTGTGGGCGGTGCGGCGTTGGTGTTTGGGGGTATCCATTTTATCTGGAAACGGAAGACTTCCATTCCGCGGTTGGAGTTGACCATTCCGCTGTTGTTGTTTGTTGCGGTCCATGGAATCTCCGTATTGTATTCGGCCAATCGTCTTGAGGGAGCGGTTTATTTTTTCCGACTCACTGCGCTGTCGCTGCTCATCTATGCGACGGTTTCAATGATCAATACGAAACGCTGGATTCAGTGGATGCTGGGCGCAGTCCTGGTTTTTGGGGTGGGTATGGCGGGATTCGGGATTTTCCAGACGTTAACGGAGACCTATTTTCTTCCGGCCACCTTTGTGAATGCGGTGGGAGCGAATGTACCCAGAGCAGCAGGTACGTTCCACAATCCCAATGACTTCGGGACGTTTCTGATGGTCTCGATGATGCTGAGCGCGGCCTTTATGGTGCGCCTCAAGTTCTCATGGAAATGGCATCCCCTCCTGTTTCTGGGCTTCATTGTGCAGTCGGCTGGATTGGTGACATCCTTCTCTCGGGCCAACTGGCTGGCGGCATTGGTCGGCCTTTTTTGCATCTCAGTGCTGACCCGTAAGTTGAAGCTCTTGGGGGTGGTATTTGTGATTTTCTTTGTGATCATCGGCGTGATCACTTTGATTTCCCCCAATTTTGCCGATTTGGTGTTCGGGAGATTTCTTTCTATTTTTAAGACATTCACCGAGTTCGGATCGTTCACCCGGGTTTCCGCCACCGCGCGCGTGCAGTTTGTGATGGGTGCTTTCAGCATGTTCCTGGACCATCCGTTCTTGGGGATCGGGGCGCGGGCATTTCCGGTGCTTTTCGATCAGTATAAGCCCGTCGATTTTCCGATCTGGCTGCCGACCCGAGAGTCGCACACTTTGCCGGCAACGATTTTGGCGGAGTTGGGGGTCGTTGGCTTCGCGATCAGTATCTGGTTGGTGTGGGTCGTATTCAAAGCGGGTTTTCGCGCGATTCGAAGTATCGAGGATGAGTATCTTCAGGCCGCCCAACTCGGCCTTTTTGTGGTATTTGTCGGGTACCAGGTGAGCATGATTTTCACGGGGGCGATTACGGATAATTTTCTCTGGATTATGATCGGGATGCTCTTCGCGGTCCGGGAGGTGGGTGTGCGTGCGGAGAAAATACAGGTTGAAGCTGAGGAAGGAAATGCCTGACTCTTCCCCTCTGTCTCAGCCGCAACCTTTTCCCAGTAATTCTTTTTCCAGTGAGGATTATGAAGATTCTGATCACTTCCCATCTCTTTCCGAATCGCGCGTGCCCTATGGGTGGCAGTTTCGTGTGGGAACAGGTGCGTTTTCTTCAGAAGTGGGAGACTATGGAGGTGATTGCTCCGGTCCCGTGGTTTCCTCGTGTGCGCGGCTTCGGAAGGTGGGGTCGTTTTCGGGATATTCCCCAGAGGGAACGTATTGACGGGATCTCTGTTTACCATCCGAGGTACATTACCTTTCCGAAGAAATGGTTGTTTTCTTGGGTTGGTTTCTTCTATTCCTGGATGCTTTTCCGAAACGCCCGGAAGCTCGATTTCGATCTGGTTCACGCGCATGTGGCCTATCCCGATGGCTTTGGCGCGGTGTTGTTCGGCAGGATCGTGGGAGTGCCGGTGCTGATCACGGCGCACGGCAGTGAGATACACTCCTATACGAAGCGGAGTCGGCTATGGAAGGCGCTGACGGCATGGGCGCTTTGTCGGGCAGATCGAACCATCGCGGTAAGCCGGTCACTGAAGGAAGAAATCGTTGCACTTGGAGTGGATTCGTCCAAAGTTTCTGTGATCCACAACGGGGTCGACACCCAGTGTTTTCGTCCTCTCTTAGAGGTGGAGGCGGGCATAGGGCAGGAGAAGCGGGCAAAACGGATTCTTTACTTGGGGAGACTTCTTCACACCAAAGGGATTGGTGTGTTGCTGGAGGCCATGTCGCTTCTTTTGGAGCGTGGCGTTTCCTGCGAGTTGGTGTTGGTGGGGGCAAACGCCAAACAGTCGGAAGATAGGTCGTTTTTTTCCATGGCGGAGTGTCTGGGGCGGCGGGATGTGGTTCACTTTGAGGAGACCGTGCCTCACGCGGAGATCCCGCGTTGGCTGGCAACCGCCGACGTATTTGTGCTTCCGAGCTTTTCGGAGGGGTTTCCGCTCTCTGTCATCGAGGCGCTGGCGTGCGGGAAGCCGGTGGTCTCCACTCGATGCGGCGGACCTGAGGAGAGCGTATCCGAAGAGGTCGGGATCTTGGTGCCTCCCGGCGATTCTCAAGCTCTGGCGGATGCGATCGGATATATACTGAGGCACCCCGAAACTTACGATGCCGATCGGATCCGCGCCTATGCGTGTCGGAGATTCAGCTTAGAGGCTCAGTGCAAGCGGATCGCGAGGCTTTATGTCTCGCTGAAGCAGAATAAGAGGAAACGGACCGCGGAGCCTGTGTAGAGCGTAAAGCGTCGAGCATACTCGCCTCGCGGTGGAGTCTTGATATGTTGTGCCTTGGAACCCCACCGGATTGCCTCAGCATGGGGGAGTTCCACATTGACCCTAAAGAGCCGGTTGTCTTTGATCGAAGATGAAAACAAGATGAAAAAGAGCGTCCTGATTGTCGCTTATCACTTTCCTCCTGCAGGAGGTGCCGGAGTCCAGCGGCTGCTGAAATTTGTGAAATACCTTCCACAGTATGGATGGGAGCCAATTGTTGTAACAGCGAAAAAACCCTCTGTACCTTGTTACGACCCCTCTCTGCTTACGGAAATCCCAGCGGAATGTCACGTCATGCGCATCCCGACTTTGGAAGTGCCCTACGGGCAAAAGCAAAAAGTCTGGCAGAAAATTGCGCCCGATGGCAAAGAAACAAGAGTTCGTGCGAAGCAGATCATTAAGCATGTAGCTCAGTCCATATTTATTCCTGACTACCAAGTAGGTTGGGTTCCTTTTGCAGTCAATGCCTGCCTAAAAGTAATGAAATCGAGGTCAATAGATGTAGTATTCATCAGTGCACCGCCCTTCTCAAATTTGTTGGTAGGTGTTATTTTGAAGATCATAACGAGGAAGAAGTGGGTTGCTGATTTTCGGGACGAATGGACAGGTTTTTATGACAGGTTTTATGAAACCCACAA
>JAZDJA010000002.1:0-8035 GCA_043804415.1 Candidatus Latescibacterota bacterium
GGAACGAGATGAAAACGAGCGAGGGTTGGGCTAGGCGCCGCCACTTGACCCAAGCAAATGTTTTGCTCGCCCCTTCTCCCAAGCTCGGTGCAATCTGTGCCACCTTGCAGAGGAATGTCCCAGCTTATCAACCTGTCTTGGATGCGCTAGTGGAAGCACCCACCTTTCCCTTCCCGCCATGCTCACCGAATGCAGGCTCCCGTAAGACTCCTCATCGGCACCAAAATCCGAAAGGCGTTGCCACTTTGGGGCATAGAATCGCAAGAACCACCTTATCGGCTGATCTCCCAGAAGAACCAGTATCTCTGCCTGTGATTCCAGGATCTCGCCAAGAATAGCCCCGCGGCGTTCCTCATCAGAAAACGATGTGGGAACTCTGGGCACCGATACTTCGGGAAGCCCATATTCACATACAAGGGGCTGATAGGCACGTTCGACAGCCTTCTTTTGCCCTGGGTTCATACAGCTATGAGGAACAAGATCACATAGCCAGGCATCCTCACGCGTCAATCCCAAGGGAGACAAGAAATGCTCATCCAATGCACGGCCGGAAGGGCCATTGTAATGATGGTCTGCCGCCACTAAACACCCCAGTTCCCTCTGAATGGACACGGCGTGAATAATGGCTGCGGCGTTTTCTCCACGCCAAAAGATCTCCGGTTCACTCGCTACTGCCAAGGCTTTGACGATTTCCTTGCCACCATTTCCGACCCAACGCGCGTGGACTGCGCTCGCATAAACGCCCAGAACAAAAACTTGCTTGAGAGTACGGTCCTCCTGGGCAAGTTCGCGAACCGATTGGCCAAACGGGAACTTACGAACATCTGCCATGGCAAATCCTTCCTCATTGCGGGGGCCAGAACCCCACCATGTGCCAAACCAAACACTTCGGTAGCCCTTCGAAAAGTCCCAAGGTCCCAAGATTTCCAAAACCTTGTCACGAAACGGCGGAAATTCCGATGCGCGCGTGATAGTCCTGAATCGCACACACGGTGGATTCGTTCCCCTTGGCAGCCGCGATGCCGGAGGCAGCAGCGGTTGCAGCGGCGGTCGTCGTGATATAAGGGACGCCATACCGAATGGCGGTCTTTCGGATGTAGGCGTCGTCGTGGGCGCCCCACTTGCCGGCCGGGGTGTTGATGACCAGGTGAATCGTCCCGTTCTTGATCGCATCCACGATATTCGGGCGGCCTTCATGGAGCTTTAAGATGCGTTGGGACGGAATGCCGTGTTCCTTGAGGAAGCGATGCGTCCCTCCGGTCGCGATGATCTCAAATTTCAGCTCCATAAACATGCGGGCACAATCCAACACAGCGGGCTGGTGCTTGTCGGAGACGGTGATCAACACGCGGCCTTCGACGGGCAGGCATGCGTTGGCGGCTTCCTGGGCCTTGTAGTAGGCCATGCCGAAGGTGTCGGCGATTCCCATCACCTCCCCAGTGGCCCGCATCTCCGGTCCCAAGACGGGGTCCACCTCGGGAAATTTCGAAAACGGGAACACGGCTTCCTTCACCGAAATATGAGTCAAGTTGCATTCCTCAGGCAGGTCCAGATCCCGGAGTTTCTTGCCCACAATGATCTGGGTCGCCACCTTGGCCAGAGGGATGCCGGTTGCTTTGCTCACAAAAGGCGCGGTGCGGGAGGCCCTGGGATTGACCTCGAGCACATACACCGTATGATCGTGAAGGGCGTACTGCACATTGATCAACCCGATGACATTCATCGCCAGGGCCATCTTTTTCGTGTAGTCAATGATCGTAGCAATCGCCTCTTGGCTCAAGCTGTGCGGAGGAAGGACGCAGGCGCTGTCTCCCGAATGCACCCCGGCTTCCTCAATGTGCTCCATGATCCCGCCGATAAAGACATCCTCTCCGTCACAGATCGCATCCACCTCGATCTCTATCGCCCGCTCGAGAAAGCGGTCGATAAGTATCGGATGTTCGGGTGAAACGTCCACCGCACGGTCGACATAACTCTTCAGAGACTCCTCGTCGTATACGACCTCCATCGCTCTGCCGCCCAGCACATAGGAGGGACGAACCATCAGGGGGTAGCCCAACTCCCGGGCGATCCCCAGCGCATCCTCCGACGAGCGCGCGATGCCGCTTTGGGGCTGCGGGATCGCATGCTGTTCCAGGATCGCCTTGAAACGCTCCCGGTCCTCGGCAATATCGATGCTCTCGGGGGAAGTTCCCAAGATCTTCACCCCGTTCTTTTCCAGCGTTTTCGCCAGATTCAAGGGCGTCTGTCCCCCAAACTGCACGATAACGCCGATGGGCTTTTCCCTCTCATAGATATTGAGCACATCCTCCGCCGTCAAGGGCTCAAAATACAGACGGTCCGAGGTATCGTAGTCCGTGGAGACGGTCTCGGGATTGGAATTGACCATGATGGTTTCAAATCCCTCATCCCTGAGGGCAAATGCCGCGTGCACGCAGGCATAGTCAAACTCGATGCCCTGGCCGATTCGGTTCGGGCCGCTTCCGAGGATCATGACCTTGTCTCTGTCCGAGGGTTTCACCTCGTCTTCGGACTCATACGTGGAATAGTAATAGGGTGTCACGGCCTCAAACTCCGCGGCGCACGTATCCACCATCTTAAAGGTGGGTAGAATACCCTCCCGCTTTCGCCACGCCCTCACGGTCTCTTCGTTGGAGGATAGAAGCTGGGCCAGCGTTCGGTCGGAGAAGCCGTATTCTTTCGCCTTTCTCAGCAGTTCCTTGGAGAGAGAGGAGAGGCTGTGCGCGGACAGCTCGGTCTCCAGGTCCAAAATCTGCTTGAGCTGCACCAGAAACCATGGATCGATCTGCGTCCAGCGGCCGATTTTGTCCAACCCGATTCCCGCCGCCATGGCCCGGTAGATCGCGAAGATCCGCTCTGAATCGGGAATCGTCAGGGCTTCTCTGAAGGCATCTTCTCCCAACGCATGGGCATCACGCTTGGGTTCGGTCAGTCCGAACCGGCCGATCTCCATCGAGCGGATCGCTTTTTGCAGGGCTTCTTTGAATGTCCTTCCGATAGCCATGGCTTCGCCTACGGATTTCATCCGCGTGGTCAATACCCGGTTTGCCTGCGGGAATTTCTCAAAGGTCCAGCGGGGAAACTTGACCACCACGTAGTCGATGGTGGGCTCAAAGGAGGCGGGCGTCTCCCTTGTGATGTCGTTTGGAATTTCGTCGAGGGTGTATCCAACAGCCAGCTTGGCGGCGATCTTCGCGATGGGATAGCCGGTGGCCTTGGAGGCCAGGGCCGAGGAACGGGATACCCGGGGATTCATCTCGATCACCGTCATTCGGCCGTCTTGGGGGTTGATCGCAAACTGGATATTGGACCCGCCGGTCTCCACGCCGATTTCTCGGATGACCGCAATCGCCGCATCCCGCATCACCTGGTACTCCTTGTCCGACAAGGTCTGCGCGGGCGCCACGGTGATGGAATCCCCGGTGTGGATGCCCATGGGGTCGAAATTCTCGATGGAGCAGATGATGACCACATTGTCCTTCAGGTCGCGCATCACCTCCAGTTCGTATTCCTTCCACCCGATCACCGATTCCTCGATCAACACCTGGCCGATCATGCTGGCATCTATTCCGCTTGCGGCAATGCTTTGGAGTTCTTCAATGTTGTAGGCGATTCCCCCACCCGTGCCCGCCAACGTATACGCGGGCCGCACCACGATGGGAAAGCCGATCTCCTGAGCGAACTGAACAGCTTCCTCCACCGAATAGGCCGGCTTGCTTTTCGGCATGGACAGACCGATCTTTTCCATCGCCTGGCCGAAGAGAATCCGATCCTCCGCCTTTTCAATGGCTTCCAGTTTGGCGCCGATCAGTTCCACGTCGTATTTTTCCAGAACCCCTTTTTTCGATAGTGCCACCGCCACGTTGAGTGCCGTCTGTCCGCCAAGGGTTGGCAACAACGCCTGGGGGCGTTCGATCTGGATCACCTTTTTCACCACCTCCGGAGTGATCGGCTCGATATACGTGCGGTCGGCCGTTTCCGGATCGGTCATGATCGTAGCCGGATTGGAGTTGACCAGCACCACTTCAAATCCCTCCTGACGCAGGGACTTGCAGGCTTGGGTACCTGAATAGTCAAACTCGCAGGCCTGGCCGATGATAATGGGACCGGAGCCGATGATGAGTATTTTTTTTAGGTCTTTCCTTTTGGGCATGCGTTCCTCCGGTTGCTGCGCGATCAACAACAGGAAAGTGTGAAAGTGTGTGAGTAAGAGGGTGGGCAGAGCACCCTGTTATTCAAGATGTTCTGGACATTTCGAAGTGTGTCAATGCGAATGCCGCCCTTTTCCGCTCATGGGAAGGAGAATGCAACATTCGCGTTCATTCGCGGTTTGCTTCATGGAATGCTTCCGACGCATTCAACCTGAAGGAAGAAGCTCCCTGAATTGCAGAACATGCCGGTTTTTCGTTCACTTTCTCACCCTCTCACTCTCCCTCTTTCTCTTTTTTCCAACGAGGTCCTGCCCTGCAAAACTATCTCGAGGCTATCGCATCATCTCAACAAAACGGGCAAAGAGTGGCTTCGCGTCATGCGGCCCGGGTGACGCTTCGGGATGATACTGAACGGAAAAGATGGGCGCCGTCTTATGCCGCATACCCTCAACAGTCCGGTCGTTCAGATTGATGTGCGTCACTTCCACATCTTTGCCACGGAGGGAGTCTGGGTCCACGCTGAATCCGTGATTCTGCGAGGTGATGCTGACCCTGCCTGTGGCCAAATCCTGGACCGGCTGGTTGCCTCCCCGGTGCCCGAACTTCAGTTTGTAGGTCTTCCCCCCAAGCGCCAGTCCCAGTATTTGATGCCCGAGGCAGATCCCCATGATCGGCAAAGCTTGCTCCGTGCGCGAGGAGGGATTCATCAGTTCCCGCAGCGTTTGAGCAACATAGGGCACGCCGGCAGGATCGCCCGGACCATTGGAGAGGAGCACCCCGTCGGGCCCCATCGCGCGAATCGCTTCGGCAGAGGTATGAGCCGGTACCACGGTCACCTGGCACCCGACCTCGGCCAGGGATCGGAGGATGTTGTGCTTCACGCCGCAGTCCATCACCACCACGCGGTATTTCCCGTCGGGATTCCATGTATAGATATCCGGGCAGCTCACCTCCCGGACCAGATCTCTTCCTAACAGACCGGGAGCGGCCTGCGCCTTCTGTACCAGTCGATCCGGATCCAGGTCCTCCGTGGACAGGATCCCCTTCATGGCGCCCTCTTGCCGGATATGGCGGGTCAAGGCCCGGGTATCCACGCCTTCTATGCCGGGAATACGGTGTTCTTTCAGAAATGCATCCAGGGATTTGTTGGCGCGCCAGTTGCTGGCTATCGGACTGTTTTCTTTGACGATAAACCCTTCAAGGTGAGGTCTCGTGGACTCAAAATCCTCCTCGTTCACGCCATAGTTTCCGATCAGCGGATAGGTCATCATGACAATTTGTCCGCAGTAGGAAGGGTCGGTAAGGATCTCCTGGTAACCCGACATACTGGTATTGAAGACCACCTCTCCGGTGGTTTCGCCCACCGCGCCAAAGGCCCTGCCTTCAAATATGCTTCCATCCTCTAAAGCGACTATGGCCTTCATCTGAAGTTTCCTTCTCTCATTTTGCAGCACGCCAAGCGAATCAAAGCATCTCTGTCGATTTTTTGGGGGGGAGTATATGGGGGCGCTGGCGTCCTTTTCGGGGGAGTTTCCACTGAGCAGGGAACCATCCAACAGATCAAAAGATAGCCAGATTTCCTCGGAAAAGCAAGCCTCTTTTCACGAACGCCCCGCCCTCCCAACCCAAAACGCTCACCCCACCTCGGCGGAGGCGGAAGGGTCCTCATAATCCAGATGCACCAGACAGTCCGAACGTCCCCGCAACTCCTGAATACACCGCATCCCAAAGGACCTCAGGATGTCCCGAAGCTGACTTTGCCAGGACGCATACAGATTGATGAGACGCTGGGCGGCCCACTCCACGTCAATCATGGTGGCAAGCTGAGAATCGGTTGTGGCAATGCCCCTTGCACAGCCTCGTCCACTTTCGCAATTGGTGCAGCGGATGCATCCCAGGGCAACCATTTCCGCGGTTCCGATCACCACACCGTCTGCCCCCATGGCAATCGCCTTGGCCACGTCATACGCCGTGCGCAGTCCACCACTCGCGATCAGGGTCACCTTGTCCCGAATCCCCTCGGCCTCCAAGAAACGGTGCACCTTCGGAATCGCATATTCGATGGGCATCGCGATGTTCTTCTTGGCAATGTCGGGCGCCGCGCCCGTTCCGCCGTAGCTTCCGTCCAGATGGATGATGTGCGCGCCCGCATAAAAGCTGCCCACTGCGACCATATCCACATCCGTGGGCGTGGAGACCTTTACCGACACCAGCGCCTTGGGATTGATCGCCTTGATCCAGTCCACGTGTTTTTTGTGATCCTCAACCGAATACACGCTGTGAAATGGGAACGGCGAGAACAAGGAACTCCCCATCACAGCCTCCCGCATCCGCGCCACATCCGCAGTGTTCTTGTCCCCCAGAAGATGGCCACCGAGACCGGGCTTGGCCCCTTGGGCATACTTGAACTCCACGATCCGCGCCCGCCCGATCGTCTCCTCGCGTACGCCGAACAGGCCGGTCGCCACCTGGGTGATTACATGATTGGCATAGGGCAGAAGCAGATCCGGATAGCCCCCCTCGCCCGTGCAGGTGAACGTATCAAAAGCCTGCGCCACGCGGGCCTTGGCCTCCATCACGGACGGACCCACCGACCCAAACGACATTCCTCCACCGTATATCGGAAGGCCGATCGAGACCTCCGGCTGCCCTTCGCCCCGCTTGTTCAGGTCGATCCTCGTGGAGATCGCTTCGCCCTCTGCTGAAACGGGCATCCCTTGAGGAAAGGAAATGCGCATCCGATCAAATCCGCCGCCGGAGTTCCCGATCCGGGTTTCCAGATCGCCAACCGGAACCTGACCCGTCTCCGCCTGTGCCCACGTGCTCAGAATCAGATCCGCAGTCCACCGGGCGTCCCCCATGGTCTCATACAAGGGATTGATCGCCAAGGACAATGCATGTTGCGGGCACTGATCGATACACTTGGAGCAGGAGAGCCCTGCGCACCTATATTCCACCGGTCTCGACATCCGCTCAAATCCCTTGCGTCGGGCGTGTACCCCGGTTGGGCAGACCTCGGCGCATTTTCCGCAATGCACACAGAGTGCGGCATTCCTTCGGACCTTGTATTTCCCGATCGGATTTCTGAAACGAGGAGGAGCCGTCCTCACCAACACCCCGTTGCCCGAAAACGGGGCGGGCGTATGGGCGGGAGGGGAGGACTCCCTTTCCCATCCGGTTTCGCAGGATCGCTCCCCCGCGATCCTTTCGCCGAACAGCGGTCCAAAACTATCCTTCTCCATATCTTCAAAGAACATCGCGCGCCCGGTCTCACCCCGCAACCGCCGCACCTCCCGGATTCCCATCGCACCCATCAGTTCGATGAGCTGGCTGTGCCATGCGCCCATCAGGTTGACGATCCGCTGCTGCGCCCAGGACTCATCTACCGCTTCCAGTTTGACCGGGCACGGGAGGCTCTCCTCACACCTGCGACACAGTCGACATTCCAGGGCCACCAACAGGGGAAGATCCACTGCCGTCAGATCCGCGCCGCACACGATCGTCTTGGCCACATGCTCGGGCAGCGCAATCCCTCCGCTGATCATCAGGGTCACCTGATCCCTGACCGCTGTCTCTATCAGGTGCAGATGGATCGCCCGAACGCGATCTTTGACAAAACCCGGATGGGCCCCCTCATGCTCATTTCCGTTTCTATCGGCGCACAGATGAATCACCTCAGCGCCCTGGCCCACCAGACGGGCCACCACCCCTTCGGCCTCCCGATTGATGGGAACCCGGATCGCCACGACCCCCTCCCCCAGCCGATCCTTGACGCGACTGGCGCGGTCCATCACCTCGTCCGACAACTCCAGCTCCACCATCCGCACCTCGGGAAGGGCTGCCAGATCCTGCTCGAACGAGGC
>JAZDJA010000003.1:0-6466 GCA_043804415.1 Candidatus Latescibacterota bacterium
ATGGTCCAGGGAATGTCGTTCCGATAAAGCTGGTAATGGGAAGGGTCCAAGGTGAGGCCGAGATACTCCGAATCGAAATGGCGGAGGAATTCCCGTGTGGTATAGTAGTCATGAACCAGATGCCCCACAATACATTCGAAAGCCAACGTAACCTGACACTTCTCAGCGACCCGAACAAACTCCTCGAAGGCGGATAGGACATTATCCCAGGCCTGGTCCACAGACAAAGCTTTTGGAATCGCTCCGCATACCAAATTCATCACAGGAACCCCTGATTCGGCCACCGCGCGGAGGTAGGCGGTGACGTCCCTGATCCCCTGTTCCCGCCGGGTCGGGTCAATGACATCACGCAGGATCACAAAGTTGGAGACCCGCAGGCCTTCTTCGCCAGCGATCCTTCGGGCACGCACAAGCTGCCCCGCCATGGGCTCGTCGGGATTGAACGAGTCCCACTTGAGTTCCACATTCTTGTAGCCAATTCCCGCTATAGTGGCAAAACACGAGCGTAGCTCCTCCTCCGTCCAAAGACGTTCCCACCAAAAGGCATTAAAGCCGAATTGATCGAAAGAGAGCATTGACCTTCCTCCTCGTTAGGCGATTCACAAGATTGCGCCAAGCTTTCCATCCACTCCAGAGAGGCACGAAGAGCACAGACGAGAAGGATGAAACACGAAGGCGGAGGGATGAAGCAGGTTCCCCCTTCATCCTTCATCGTTCCTGTTCTCTCCGTGTTCTCCGTGGTGAAAATCTTGCTTTGGGCTTGCCTAATCGGCTATAGATAAATCCGCTTCCCCTCTCCCCGGATAGACTCATACGCCGCCATCACCACCTCCATAGCCTTTCTAGCATCGAGAGCGGTGACACGTGGCTTCACGTCTTCCAGCAGGCAGTGAACGAAATGCTCATCCTCATCCACAACCTGATCCCAGACTTTCACCCGCTCCACGTGGTCGTCCCTCACAATGATGAGTGGATCGCCGGGTTGGTTTGACACGTGGATGGATCCCTCCGTCCCGTAAATGTCGAACCGGAAATTGCAGCCGATTCCCGAAGTGAACCAAAGGTTGTGGCGCACGGCGAAGCTGAGGGTCAGATTAGCCATCACGCCACTCTTGAAATTCAGGGAGAGAATCGCCGTATCCTCCGCTTTGTTCTCCGCCGTACAGGCCAGGCGTCCCCCCGCGGCGGTCAGGCTCTCCACCTCGCCAAAGAACAGGTTCAGCATGTCCACCATATGCGTGCCGGAGTCAATCAGCACACCGCCTCCCGCCCTTTCTGGCGTACACTTCCAATTGACGGGGTCGTTCATCCTGTCCAGCTCGTTCCCGATGAACTGAGCTGCGCACAGAAACGGCCGGCCGATGCGGCCGGCCTCAAGTGCCTTCTTCGCTTTGCGATTGGCGGGCAAGAATCGATGATTCAGTGCAATGAACAGTTCTTTGTTCGCTGCTTGAGCGGCCGCGATCATTTCGTCCGCCTCCGCCAGATTCATAGCGATGGGCTTCTCGCAGATTACATGTTTGCCTGCGGCAAACGCATCCAACGCAATAGGACGGTGGAGGAAATGCGGCGTGCAGATGACCACCAAATCAAGAGACGAATCCTCCAACAGTTCCCGGTAATTGGCCACCACACGGTCAACTCCATAGCGCCCGGCTATGCCCATGGCGGCATCGAGATTCGGATCGGCAAGGCCCGTGATCCTCGCCTCTGGCATACGCGTAAACGCCTGAAAATGCGCCTCCGACACCATACCACCACCAATGATCCCGATATTCAGCTTTGCCATTTCTCCCCTCCTCCGCTACACAATCATCCGAACGACCGATGACGAATCCAGCCTGCCCAAAGGTATCCGAATCGTGTTTTTCTCCATCTCCGGCAGTCTCCTGAATGTCTCCGGTGATTCCTTCCTGGATGTCCGGATAGACAACGTTTTCCGCCATAGCGCACAGGCGCCTTGCTTCAAAGCCGCTTCATATCCGGTACAAGGCCAGGCACTATTCCAACCCATCGTGCGCATCCCGGATTCCCGGAATAATCCGAAGGAAACCCCAAAACGTTCCGCGAGTGGTCCACGAACAGCTGCTTGTGGGATCCGTGCTCAATGGGTCGTGCGATTTCCCCTGGCACAGCTACCTTGTGGAAACCCAGGATGTGATTTCAGGTTCCAGCGCGAGCGGTTGCGAATGAGACGGATGGGAGGGAAGAAACTCGAAAGCGTGCTGACAAAGGTCCGCTCCGGAATCTTACCTGGATTTCCGCATCCTTACTCATGGAATTCCAGGAAAAACAGGAAGAATGGGCGACGCGAACGGTCAGATTTCTATGGCGTAGAGCTTTGCAGATCGCAACTCGAACTGCAGCTGCAGGGGGCGATCTCCCAAGGAGGCCAGACCTACGCCTCGCCAGGTTACCCGTGCGCGGGTCACATCGCCCCTGATGGGGAGGCATTCGTCCAGTCCATACCCCTCTGCTCCCAGTATTCCGACGCGCAGCGTTCCACCGGCCGCATCAGCCGTCACCCGCAGATCCCTGCCCCCGCATACAATCGGGCGGGTAGCGAGGGTCCCGATCCCATCCTTCCGAACCGGCTCCATGCCGGCAAATCCGTCCTCCCGCAGGCGGGCCAGGCCAAATCCGCCCCTGCGCCAGTTGGAATGAGGACCATCGCTGCCCCCATAGTAAAGCCACAGTTCGTTATTTTTCCTGATCGGGTGGGCCGCGCCAAAGAGGCAGCCGCAGTCAAACGTTCCCTCCGGTCCCCGCGGGATCAGCGTTTCTCCGGGGCAGATGCGTTCCCATTTTACCGCATCCGCGCTCCAGGCCAGCTCGCAATCCACAGTGTCTTCGTGGGCGTTGAAGATCATCACCAGACCCAAATAGCCCGGTGCATGGGGGAAAGCAACCAGGCTGTAGGGCTGGAGGTGAGGGGCATCCGGCAAAGCTCTCATCACCTCGACAGTCTGGCTCCACTGGAGGAAGTCCTCGCTCTCGGTCCGGGCGACGATTCTGTGCGGGCTTTCCCAGGTCCGCGTAAAGCCGATGTACCTGCCGAGGCCCTGATCCCAGAAGAAACTGTGATGCGTGTCCCCGCGAGCCTGAATCTCCGGACAGGGAACGGGATCGGACCAGTGCAGTCCATCCGGTGAAAAGGCCACCCCCTCCAAGTTCGTGCTCTCGTCGATGAGCGAGAGCATCTTATACCGCCTCGCCGGATCGGGATCGTGCAGATCCTTTCCTATCCCGGCCCCGTGTGCCTGCCGCTTCACCAGATTATTGCGCGTGGAGCCCTCAAATTCGACCAGACCCAGCTCCGGTTTTCCCCAATGGATCCCATCTCTGGAGGTGGCATAGCATACGCCCATCTCTCTGCCTGGAGTCGCGTGGTAGCGAACCTCCCGGCGTCTTTCGGGCAGTGTATGAGCCACAGCCTCATCTAGAACAAACGGGCTATACCAGACTTTGAACAGCTCGTTCTCATCGAAGCGCACGTTCGGGTAGAGATTGTCAAAGCGCATCTCCCAAGGCTTGTCGGCAACGAACAGGGGGTTGCGATCTTCCTTGGTGACACTGCCCAAAGAGAGCCGTACGCCACGGGTCTGGGCGATCCAGCGTGAATCCAGGGCCAGGAACTTCATCCGGTTCCATCCTCCGACGGTGCGGGAGAAGAACATCCATCACCCATGGTCGAACACTGCTTCAGACGGCTCTAAATCCATACAGGTCGGCATCGAACACCTCAAAGAACAGGCGGACGGGTTTTTCACGCAGGGACGCAAGCGTGTCACCGTTTCCAAATTGCACTCTGTGCTCGATGCTGTTTACGGAGACCGGCTCACAGTCGTCGAAGGTAAATCCCGCAATCATGTGGTGTTCCAGCAGATGGGGTGCGGCAGAAGGTGTGGCCTGGTCTTTTTGCGTGCCCACGGGTTCCGCCAGCGCAATCCCTACGCGAAACTGCCCGCGACTGGCGTCCACGTTGACGTAAAGGGAATCTCCCGCGATCACAATAGGCTTGGTGATCAGGATCTCCCTGGCGTTGTTGGCCCGGAGGCTTACGTATCTATTGTGCTTCTGCGTATAGCGTGCGATCTGGCCGCGACGGAGACGATCGGCATAATAGGGTGTCTGTCCACTATTGTTCCGGATGGCCAGATGGTCCCCGTCCATCACACTCATGTAGAACCAGTCCTCTTCCCCAACCCGCACGGGCGGCACTGCTCCGATCACCATACGATCGTAGCTGTCGTGCTCTGTCCCGTGGGGTACCCAGGCCTCGCGGCTGGAAGTGCGATCCCACGTTTTTCCGCCATCGCGACTGAGCGTGATTCGCATCTCATTGGTGCCCTTTCGGCACCACGGCCAACGGTGCGGGTGCGCCTCCGAAGGTTCGGGGTTGGGCCCGCCATCCGGATGACTGCGATCGGAGTGAAACCAGCTGAGCAGACCGAAGACCACCCCTTCGGCACAGAAGGGAGTGAGTGACATCGGTTCGTCATAGCACTGGGGCGTGTGCGGATCGGCTGCGTCGGGGTAGAGCGCCGCATCGGAGGTCCAAGCGATCAAATCCCCGGATGCCATTCTTGCGATCTCCCGAGACGGCAGCCAGTGGCCGATCACCCCTTGCTCCATCGCCACCCATTCGTCGTGGATCTCATCCCAAAAATGTAGCGTGTGGCGACGCGGATTGAACGCCCCTCCTGAATCCACCAATCGTTCCCGCCAACCGACGCCCTTCGGGAAATCGGGCAGTGCATCCAGAAAATACCCGTGGGACGAATATTGCCAGTTGGCACAGATGGCACATGTCTCCTGCGGATCCAGACGCACCGCGTAGCGCTTTTGTGGATCACACACGTTGCCATATCGTCCCAGGTCCTGGATGAAACTGAAGGGCGCACCGAGATTGTTTCGGGTGCTGCTTCCTTTGGGCTGCGGGTAAGGGGCACAGGACCCATCTACCCCAGCCGGCGCTTCGAGCAAGCCAAGATCGGGCTTGCTCCAATGGATTCCATCCTCACTGGTCGCATAGGCCATGGCTGAGGAGACATGGTGGGCCAGATCCTCGCTGTCCGATTCCCGCGCCTGAGCGATGCCCGCGTCCCACCACATGGCTCGGTAAAACGCCAGGAAGGAGCCATCCTCCCGACGGTCCACAAAGTCGAGACCGATTCCTGCGGTCTCCCAGGGCCGGTCCGCAGGCAATACCACCCCGCATGGGCGAGGCCGATGCACCACGCGATCAAACCCCGTCACCCGCGAGCATGCATGGTCGTCCAAAAACAACTGCCAATGTTGGTTCAGTGCGATCGGTTCCATCCGGGCACGCTCTTCTTTTGGGGGTGTTTGTTTTTGAACAGCCCTTTCCCGCCCAGAAAGGGCAACACATACACTCGACTAGCCGGGTACCTCGCCGCACCTTTCCAGCAACGCGTCCGAAAGGATCTTCCCCAGCAGATGGCGACTCTTCCTCAACGAGAAGATCCTTTTCCGGGTGGTCCAAATCCCCTCGAGGGGAGTATTCGCTCCTTACTGCGCAAGCGGATATGAACCAATTAAGATAGCCGAATCCAGCCGGAAAAGCAAGCCCTTTTTGGAGCGGGAAAAAAAGAAAATTCCCTCAAGAAGAAGACAATGAGCAATGAGCAATGCCCCACCACACCAACAAAAAAAGCCGTCCCAAGCTCCAAGCTCAGGGCGGCTTTCATGTCTCAAACGTATCCACTCACCGGATCAACGCCATTTTTCGCACCTCGACAAAATCCTTCGCCTGCATCCGAACGAGATACACCCCAGAGCCGGCTTTTCTTCCGAGATCATCCCGACCATCCCACACCACGGACCGATAGTCCGCCGCCTCCAAGCCATCCGCCAACACCTGCACCTTGCGCCCAAGCACATCGTACACCACAATCTCCACGTGCGAGTCTGTGGGAAGCTGATAGCGGATCACGGTGGTGGGATTAAAGGGATTGGGAGAATTCTGGTAGAGGAAATACTCCTGCGGAAGACTGACCGTAGCTTCCTCGCCCACAGCCGTCTGAACGAACCGGGCAACTATCTTCGCACTCATCCCGCCATTCGCCGCCACTGCATCCAGCCAGTAAGTATAGGGTACCCCATTTACCGGAACGAAGAGATCCACATACTCAGTGACTCCTGAGGCTACAGAATCAATCAGGATGGTATGGTTCAGTTCCATCGCTATCAACGAATCCAATCCTGAGCAAGAGCCGGGGGAGAATTCGAAAGTATCCGGGCATGCCGACCATGGGAAGGAACTTATCGGAATGGGGTCGGTCAGTTCAGAGGATCGGGATCTGTAAATTCGATAGTATGAGACAATGTTCAAACCGGCCCCGTCATCGGGGGATTTGGTCCACGTTAGCGTGATACCTAGAAATGGCAAGCGGTTCTTGAGGGAAAAAAAGGGCCATGAAATATGCACCAAAGAGGTCTGTCA
>JAZDJA010000004.1:0-3690 GCA_043804415.1 Candidatus Latescibacterota bacterium
CCGGCATGGCTTCCCGCGGCAGCGTGATAAATGAGTGTGTGCCCAGCACAATCACCGCGATCATCAGCATGTTGACGAGCACGGGGTTATTTACCGAGATTCTGAAGAGGGACATGGGTTCCTCCGAAATGGGGGATTTTCGATTTGGGATTGATAAGGCGCCGGGGTTCCCCTTGCACGCCGGGAAGGAGCCTCGATGATCGTCCTGAAATCCGTGAGCAGTGTTAGCCATGTGGGGTAGTTGGCTGTACCACCCCTCGTGGACTTCTCACGGGTTTGAAAAAGGGATTGACGGAACAAAGGGTTTAGTCCATGCTGCAGTCACGGCTCCCCAAAAACAGCCGGGCTGAAGTCGGTTGGATCACCATGGAATTTCTGAAGCAGTACCTATCCCAGCCTCTTCGGAGGCTTCTTGCTTTTGCCAGTGCCGAGCTTGCTGTACCTATTTCACTCCGGCGCTGATTTCTTCCACCGCCACCTGCATCCCCTCGCTCAGGTTCTCCTGTCCTGCTACGACCAGTTGCTCTCCCGGCGTCAGTCCGCTCTCCACGACCACACGTTCGTCCCACCGGCGTCCCAGGTCCAGGGAACGCTTCACTGCTTTGTTGTTCACCACCACATAGACGATCTGCTCTCCCATCCGCTCCAGCACCGCATCCTGCGGGATCAAAAGCACGTCGGCATTGGTATTGACATCCACTCCCACCCGAGCGATCATGCCGGATTTCAGGTGCTCATCGGGATTTTCGGAAACCGCGATCTGCACCGGGAAAGCGCGTGCCTGAGCATCTGCCTTCAGGCCCACCCTGGAGACCGTCCCCTCAAAGCGCTTGCCTGGATAGGCGGCCACTGTCAGATGTGCTTTCTGTCCGACCCTGACCTGGGCGATCTCCCTCTCGGAGAGGGAGATTTCCACCTTGATCCGGCTCAGATCCACCACCGTCGCAACCGGCGCACCCGGTGCGACCCGTTCTCCCACGTCCACATGACGCAGGGCCACCTTACCCGCTATCGGACTTTTGATCTCGGTATCCGCCAGCTGTCGGCGTGCCCTTTTGAGCGCGACCTCTGCGGAGATCATGGCAGCTTCCGCCGTCTCCGCGCCCAGACGGATGTCCTCGATCTGGGATACACTGATATCGTTCGTGCCAAAAAGCTCCTCGTTGCGATTCAGGTCCCGCTTACTTTTGGCCGCATGGGCCCTTGCCATCTGTGTCTGGGCCTCCGCCTGCGCCACATCGAGCGCGGCCCACTCCTCGTCCAGCCGAAGGATCAAGCCTCCCTTGCTCACCGCATCCCCCTCGTCCACGATCACTTCGATCACCCTGCCCGATCCTTCCGCGCTGACCATCACGTCGTGCCAGGCCTCGATCGTGCCCACGGATGCGATCGTCTCCGTCATCGGGGTGCCCGCGACCATTTGCACTTCCACCGGGATGGCGGTCTCCTCAGCGTCCTTGGCGACCGCACGCTCTCTCTTTTCCCCATCGGACTGGGCGCACGACAGCGCGAATCCCGCGATGAGAATCCCCAAAAATCCCGCGCCGAGAAACGTCTTGTGCTTTGAGAGTTGCATCTTCGATCCCCTCCGTTGTGATTCAAGACAAGAGAAGAAAGTAGAAAGATAAAAGACCTCTTCCCCTTTTATCTTTTATCTTGGGACTTTTATCTTGTTACCGTCCCATGGCGCGCGCCAGTTCCGCCTCCGCGATACAATAATCGTATACCGCGTGGATCAAATGCGCCCGGGCACTACTGTTGGATAGCTGCGAGTCAATCAGATCGAGACTTGACAGGGTTCCCACGTCGTACCCATTTTGCACCACGCGCAGACTCTCCTGGGCAAGGCTTACCTCCTTGCGTGCAATGGAGATGCGCGTATGGGCGGACTTGAGATTGAGCGATGCGCGGGTGGCCTGGAGCAGAATGCCCTTCCGGACGTTTTCGGCCGTCGTCTCCGCTCTGCGCTTCTCCGCTTTGGCCTTCCGTACGCCGGCATAATCGCCAAAACTATTGAAAATGGGGAACTGCGCCTGAACGGACACATTCCACGTGTTGTCCCCGTCCAGCCCAATTGTATCGTCCTGTTCCCAGCTGTGGTTGTAGGCCACGTTGATTTTCGGCGCAAAGCCGCTTTGTGCCATGCGAACCCCGGTCTGCCCAAGCGCCACACAGGCCTGCGCGGTCTGCACACTCGGATGGACAGCCAAAGACGGTCCGATCCGATCCTCCGGCAGCGCATGGGCGCCCACCTCGTCCATGGAGACCGGAACCAGCTTCCAGTTTTCCTCAAGCCCCACGCCCATCGACTCGTTTAACACCGCTCTTGCGATCGCCAGACCGTTTTCCGCCTCCACTGCATTCCCCAGATCCTGAGCCAGCTGCACCTCCCATCGTAGCACATCGGCTCTGTTCCCGGAACCCACCTCAAATTTCCGCCGAACCTGCCTGAGATGCTCCTCAGTGGCGGACGTCGCCTCCTGTGCCAGGGAGATCACCTCCTGAGCCTTCAGTACGCCAAAATACGCCCGCTTGATCCTGAGCGTGGTCTCCTGCTCGGCATCCTTTAGGGCATACTGGCTGATTTTGTGCGCCTGCGTGGCCATGCGGATGCCCGACCATTCCGCGCCGCCGTTGTAGATCGGCTGGATCACCGCGAGATGCGTGCTGTAGGATTCGCGATAAGCGGAAGGTTTGATGTCATCTGGATCGAAGGCGGCGCCTCCGAACTGCTCTCCCAATTCCCGACCGATGTCGGTAAACACGTTGGCCCGCCGGACGGTTTCGTTGTCCAGACGAATGTATCCGCTGGCGACCTCCACCTTGGGCAGCCAATTGGAATAGGCCTGTCGGAGACCCCACCCGGATGCAGCCTGGTCCTGTCGGGCCGCTTCCAGTGTGAGGTTATGCGCCACGCCCATGCCGACGGCCTCTTCGAGAGACAGCCTCTTTTCGATTGTCTGAGCGGATGCGCCCATTGTCCAAAAGAACGTCAGACAGAGAATTGCGCCGAAGCTCCTCCAACTGGTGGTCATGGTGTTTCCTCGCTTTTTTCGAGTGGTCCTTAAATGTCGGAGCTGCTATTCTGATGAGGGTATCCAGAGCGACTTTGGGAGAAAGCGCACGAAAAACTCGTTGATGTGGAAGATCGCGTCACGGGCATGCAGGGCATGAGCAGGGGAAGGTGGGTTCTGTTTCCGTTCGTTTGGAGGTTCGCTGTCCAAAATCTGAACCTTCCGTCGCGGCCCGAATGGCGAATCATGACTGCGTCAGCGCGATCACCCGTTTGATGCTCTCTGTGAGTCCACCGGACTCGATGGCCTCCTTGAGCTTCTTCAAGGTGTTCATTTCTCCATCTTTCCGGGCGATGGCGTTTTCCAGCAGGAGCATCCAGTTGAGTGGAATGAGCGCCTTGTGTTCCTCGTCCTCCCGAACATGATGGCAGATGTCCGTTTCCAGCGCGGCGATCTTGTTCTCTATGGCGCGCAAAACGGCCGTTTCATCCGCACCATACACAAAACCGATGCCCAGACTGGGGATAGCGGGATCCGCATGTGGGGGAGCGGAGATCGCCTTGACGACCATATCGGAGAGGGTTTTTCGTCCTTCCGGCGTGATGGAATAGACCTTGCGCTCCGGCGAATTGCCCACCTTTTCCGTGCGCGAAGAGAGCGCGCCCGACTTCTCCAG
>JAZDJA010000005.1:0-34668 GCA_043804415.1 Candidatus Latescibacterota bacterium
GGTCTGCGACAATCCATCCGCCAACTCGAGGTCCAGCCGCAAAAGGAGGCAGAAGCGCGGGTTCTTTAGGGGCGATTCGATCACGAGCGGCCCAGTCCACCACCCGCCGCCAATCTCGGCGCCGACGGCGTTGCGGCCGTCGTGGAGGAGATCGGTGACGTCGTACGTCTGATACTGGATGCGTGTGCTGTAGCGGGTCCACTCGGGTGCGAGCAGTTGGTCGCCAACCCTCCGGCCATTGATTCGTAATTCGTAAAGCCCCAGGCCGGTCACGGACAGAACAGCCCGTTTGATCGGCCGACGCACGGAAAACTCCTTACGAACCATCGTGGCCGGGTGCTCGGAGGCATTGCCGATCCCCTCATCGGTCCGCACGCTGCCGTCCACCAATCCGGCTTTCGACCAGCCTCCCGTTTCGACAGAGTCCGGGGCCGTTACAGAAGCCAGTTTCGCCACGTTCTCCGGGCCGGAAAACACCTCCATCTCTGCCAACGCAAAGCCAAAACTCGCCCCTTCGCGACGGGCCAGGCGGGTGACCGTCAGACGTACATGTCGGGCGGAGATCGGCTCGAAGCGATAGATCGGAGCCGCGCTTCCCGGATTGGGCACGTCGGTGCCGGTCAGGTCTACGACCGTTCTGGCATCCGAGAAATCGGCCAAACGGGACGCCTCGATACGAAACCGGACCGGGAACAGGAAACCTGGTGCATCGGGTTTCCAGCCGTACTTCCGAAAGTCGGGCGCGCCGTGTCGCTCGCCGTGCGGCCGAGCCGGGCAGAGTTTCACGGAGTTGATCTCCCGGTCTTCACCCAGGTCAACTGCCACCCACTTCGCGGTGTCGGCCGATGTGCAGAGCCATGTTAAGTAGCCGTAACGCGCGGTAATTTGCGGTGGTTGCGAGGGATCATGACAGGCGATCCACCGGGCCTCCCAGTCGGACGCATCGAGGAGACCCATCGTCCAGCTTGATGACGGCTGGCTCCAGAGCGACGGCTCGCCGACCTTATCCCACACCCGGACTTTCCAGTGACACTGCATGCGAGAACCAAGCCGTTTTCCGGCGTATTCCACGTGAATCGCCTCATCGGAACCCACCCTGCCGCTATTCCATAGATCGCCCTGATCGTTGGCGAGAGTTTCCGGTGTCGACGCCACCAACACCTGATAGGCCGTTTGTTTCTGTTCACGCTCGTCGGACTTCACGATCCAACTCAGTCTCGGGGATACCGCGTCAATTCCCAAGGGGTTCTCGCGGTATTCGCATCGCAATCGAGACGGTCGGATACCGGCCCCGAAAGTGCCGGAGGCAATCATTGCTTTGTTGTTTACCGCCATTCCGCGTTTTTCCATGTCTCATCTCATTCCAACCGAACCAAATCCGGAAACGTATGATTTGTGGAATGTTCGTTCCCCCCATCCCGGATATTGCACGAGGGAAGAGCGCCCCGGGTTCAAGGCGCGGGAGGTGAAGGTGTGGTGTCCACTCCGAATCCCCTCGCAACGCCGAAGATGGTGCGCACCTGCCTCGCCCGCAGGGGGAGCATCTTCGCGCCACATTGGGTCGTGCCATGGTCTCTCCCGCAATATGATGTAACAGACTATCTATAAGTTCGTTACGATTCTACAACAGGTTGCACTCATGCGATATTCGGGCTATTCCTTCCGGCCAGCATCGGGGCAAGGGGTGTCTTGCCGCAGACGATAATCGGACGCCTCGGGGTTGATGAACTTCGGGTCCGCAAGAAGACTGTGGGTGTCCTGGCGGCATTCCGCCTGGTAGCGAGGCCAATCGGCCGGGCGGTAGGTCTTGCCGTTCAGAAGGCACAGGGTGTTTCCCGTCGTCTGCCAGTAGCAGTTGTGGTCGATGACCAGATTCCGTTCGTCTTCCGGGTCGATGATCGAGTAGATGGCCGCGCTGTGGGGGGCTTCGTAGAAGATATTGTTTCGAATGTAGATCGGCCCCATCTGGTTGCTCCAATCGATCCGCCAGATGAAGACATGGTTCCCCATGGGCTGCGGATAAATCTCCGACTGTCGCGGAGACGGCTCGCCCTGCATGCTCAAGTCGCCGCCCGCATGGACGCAGGTATTGTTCTCGAAGTAGATCTCCCTCGCCGCAGGCCCGCGGCATTCGTAGGCCCCGATGCCGCAGTGAACAAAGAGATTGTTTCGAAAATGGACCCGCTCCGGAACGTCGCTCTCGGGGCTGCCCTGATGGGTCACTCCCGCGTCGTAGATGTTCTCGAACACGCAGTCTTCGACCAAGGAGTCCTGAACGCCGTCCCAGAATTCGACGGCATTACCAAAACGGATTCGCCGGTCTTTCCTCCACACCGCGCCGCCGATGAATCGGAAGTCGCACTTTCGGATAATGACATGATTGACGCGGCTGTCCTGGTAGCAGTGAACGCCGCTGTTCGCAAAGGCCAGGTCCTCTAGGATGATATGGCGCCGGCCGCCAACCAGCCGGCGTCGGCCCCAGAGCGCACATTCGATACTGTCGTAGAACCGGGCGGGGTTGCGGCTCGAGTAGAGATAGAGGACACCGTCTTCGCACCGCGGAGCGTCCGCCGACCCTTTCGGGGCCGTGCTGGCACCCAGGGCGGTGTAGTGCCATTCGCCTTGGTGCTGAAGGTTCGCCACCTGCCAGCGCAGATGGCCACACGATTCGCCGCCGCTGAAAACCAGGTTGCACACCTCGCTCGGAAAGGCGCTGGTGTACCGCCACACGGACGGTCGTTCCTCGATCCATCGATCCGGCTCATCCGCCGGTACGGACCCCAGGAACACCGGCTTGTTTCCCTTACCGTAGGCGCCGTAGGTGATATACCCTTGGTCCGTGCCGTCACAGGTATGAAGCCCCTCGCGGCAGACACTGCCCCGTTTGAAGAGAACCGTGTCGCCCGCGGCAAAGGCGCGGTGGGCATGTGTCTTGAACGGCTGGTCCGCGGTCAATCCGCAATTCGCGTCGTCGCCGTCTTCTGGGTTGACGTAATAGGTCTGTCCCGCCACGTCATTGATTCCTTTCCGTGTTCGAGCATCACATTCGTGTAACCTCACGAAATGGCGCTCAGGAAACTGTACCGGCCCGATCCAACGTCAAACACCGCCATGCCGTCCTCCATTCGGATGAATTGGACACCCTCGGCCATCGCAGCGGGCACACCGCCTTCGGAAACCGCGTCCGCGCTACTGGCCGGCAGGTAGACCATGGCTGTCGTGTTGGCTGGGATCTCGACGTGCAAATGGAACTGGCTGTCGGCGATCTTCCACTCGCAGGTGATGGGTCCTCGGATCGAGTCGTAGCAGGCGTTGACCCAGGTGAGGTCGCCGCACGGGCGCGGCCGGATGACGAAGTGCTTGTACCCCGGCTGATCCTCGTCGGGATTGATGCCGGCCAACTCGCGCCATACCCATTCGCCGACAGAGCCCAGTGCCAGATGGTTGAACGAGTTCATGTCGGGATGCTGAAAATCGCCCCAGGGGCCGACGCCTTTGACATAGCCGTCCCATCGTTCCCATGTTGTGGTGGCGCCCTGATCGACCATGTAACCCCAGGAGGGCACGGTGCGCAGGTTGATCAGCCGCCATGCTTCGTCGTGATGGCCGTTGCGCGATAGCTCGAGCATCATGCGATGGGTGGTCTGGATACCGGTTGAGGGATGATCCCTGTAATTCCCGATGGCCTCTAGCAGGTGTGCCGCAGCCTTGGGGCGCAGGGACTCGTCCAGTAAGTTGAAATGCAGGGCCAAAGCATACCCGGCCTGCGTATCCCCCGTGATGCGGCCGTCGGCGGCAACATACGCCCTGTTGAACGCGGCCCTGATGTCCTCGGCGAGCTTGCCGTATTTCCCAGCGTCGTCGTGCCGTCGGAGCACATGGGCCATCTTGGCCACGATCTCGGTGGAATGGGCGAAGAAGGCCGTGGCAAAGACCTCTTTGGGCACAGCGCTGATGCCGCGCGGATAGTCCGGCAGTGCAGTCACGTCGCCGTTAAGCCAGTCGCCGTGGTCCCCGTCGCCGCGGTCATTGCGCCACAAAAGGCTTGGGTTGTTTGTGCGAATGAGATCGACCCACCGCCTGGCTGACTCGAAATGCTCCTCGAGCATTCGCGTGTCCGCATAGTTCTGATATACGCGCCAAGGGATGATGGTGCCGGCATCCCCCCAGGCGGGCGCGCCATACATGTTCCGGTTCGGGTCGGCGGGGTGCGGAGCCACGTCGGGATAATGCCCATCGTCGGCTTGCGAGTCGCGGATGTCGCGCACCCACTTGGTGAAAAACCCGGCCATGTCCATATTGTAGATCGCGGTCTGGGAGAAGGCCTGGATGTCGCCCATCCAGCCCTCGCGCTCGGTGCGCTGGGGGCAATCGGTGGGCACGCTCATCAGGTTGCCCCGCTGCACCCACTCCACGCAATGCATGATCCTGTTGATCAGGTCGTTGGAACAGGAAAACTCACCCGCGTCCGGTGCGGCCGAGTGGAATACCCGGCCAAGGATCGTGTCCTCGGTTGGCCGTCCCGGCAGGCCCGTCACCTCGACGTAGCGGAACCCGTGGTAGGTAAAGTGCGGTTCCAGCACGGCTTCTCCGCCTCGGCAGATATACTCGTTGATCTGCGCAGCGCCGCGGAGGTTGGCCGTGTAGAGGGTGCCCTCATCATCCAGAATCTCGGCGTGGCGCAGGGCGATTCGGGTTCCAGCCGGCGCATTGACCTTCAGCCGACACCAGCCGACCATGTTCTGACCCATGTCGAAAACATACACGCCCGGCCTGGGCTCGGTCATACCAACAGGCCGCAACTCCTTGACCACGCGGATGGGCTCATTGCACTGGGCCACGAGCACCGCCCTCTCCGCACCGTCCGGGTGCGGCAGAACCTGCACAGGTGACCAGCCGATGCCGGAAAAACCGGGCTGGTCCCAACCTGGCATCTCCTTGGTGGCGTCGTATCTCTCCCCAAAGTAGATGCCTGCGCGGCGGATCGGGCCGTCCGTGGTCGCCTGCCACGAGGGATCGGTTACGAGGGTCTGCGACAATCCATCCGCCAACTCGAGGTCCAGCCGCATGAGCAGGCAAGGGCGCGCGCCATGCAGGGCAGGCATGCACCACAGCGGTCCAGTCCACCATCCGCCGCCAAGCTCGGCGCCGACGGCGTTGCGGCCGTCGTGGAGCAGACCGGTTACGTCGTAAGTCTGATACTGGATGCGTTTGCTGTAGCGGGTCCACTCGGGTGCGAGTAATGGGTCGCCAACTTTCCGGCCATTGATTCGTAATTCATAGAGCCCCAGACCGGTCACGGACACGACAGCCCGTTTGATCGGCCCGCGTACGGCAAACTCCTTGCGGACCATCGTGGCCGGCTGTTCGGAGGCCTTGCCGATCCCCTCCTCGGTCCGCACGCAGCCGTCCACCAATCCGGCTTTCGACCAGCCCCGCGTCTCAACGGAGTCCAATGCCGTTGTTACGCAAGCCAGTTTCGCAACGTTCTGACCGACGTCCCCCCAGCCCTCCAGGAGGGAGAGCACCTCCATTTCCGCCAGCGCGAAACCAAAAGTTGCCCCTTCGCGACGGGCCAGGCGGGTGACCGTCAGACGTACATGCCGGGCGGAGATGGGCTCGAAAGGGTAGACCTGCGCTTCTGCGCCCGGGTCAGGCACATCCGCGTCGGTATGGTCTGCGACCGTTCTGGCGTCGGAGAAATCGGCCAAACGGGACGCCTCGATCTTGAACCGAACGGGAAACAGGTATCCCGGGTAATCCGGCAGGTCGTACGGCCGAGCGGGGTGGAGCCGCACGGAGTCGATGCTGCGATCTCCGCCCAGATCGATCGCCACCCATTTTATGGTGTCGGCCGATGTGGCGATCCCGCTCATGTATCCGTGGTGCAGAGTCGATTGGGGTGGATCGCCAGAGGAAATCCACTGGGCCTCCCAGTCGGAGGCCTCAAGCAGACCCATCGTCCAGCTTGCCTGCGGGCTCCAGGTCGACGGCTTGCCGCCCCTGTCCCAAACATGGACTTTCCAATGGCAGCGCATGCGCGCGCCGAGCGGCTTTCCTGCGTATTCCACGTGAACTGACCGATCGGAACCCACCTGGCCGCTGTCCCATAGATCCCCGTGACCCCTGTCCAGGGCCTCCGGCGTGGAGGATACCAGCACCTGGTAGGCCGTTTGCTTCTGGTCCCGCTCGTCGGATGTCACGATCCAGCCGAGCCGGGGCTGGGGCACATCGATGCCGGACGGGTTGCGCTGATACTCGCAGCGCAGTCGGTCGACCCTCAGTCCCGCCCCAATTTCGGGGGGAGTGGTTTCGTCATCCTTCTTTTTCATGCCCTGCATGCAATTCCTTCATCCCGTTTTCGCGGGAATCGTTTTCGCTATTCCATTTGGTATCTTGCCTTCTTGCGTGGTCTGCCGATCAGGATGCGCATTGCCCTCAGACGGTGAGCCGCTGCGCACGCACATTTTCACAGGGTCGGGAGCACCATGGCCCAGGATTTCTCCCTCCTCCAGGATGCACGGAGAGAGCGGGTCTCCTTTGGGATCGAATCCGCAGAAAAAAGGACTGCGGAGCCTGGCGAGAAGCGTTGCAGACAGTCGGATGACCGGTGGAAGGCGATAGATACCCATCCTATTCCGTTCTTTCATGTCGTGCCGCGCCACTCCGCCCGCCCGTACTCGACCTCCGATGCTGCTTCGAAATGGCGGTAGCGTCTCCGTTCGACCGTCGGCTTCCAGGCGGCCATGAGGAAGCCCTTTAAGCGTTCTGGCGCGATATGGTCTGTGCAGAAGCGCACGGTCTTGCGAAAATTGTCCGCATCTGTCCACGTGCTTCCGCAGGGAACCTGGTCATATTCATGCTCTTCGAGCGCGAGATAGGCTTTCAGGTGCTCCCGATCTCCGGTGAAGACGTGGTCGTAGTACCACATGCTCTGGAGCACGGATTTTGGCATGTTGGAGAAGAAGAGGTCGGGATGCCGCCGCACATAGTCGGACCACACCCATGCGCGTACGCCCGCGCGCTCGACCTGTTCCACCAAGAACAGCAGGTCGTGCCACCACAATTCGTGCTGACGGCAGATGCTGAGGCTGTGATTGGGCTGGTGCGCGGGCGTTTCCTCGTCCATGCCCAGGTGGAAGAGCGGCGGGGTGTCGAACATGGAAATCGCTTCCCGGATCAGATCGCCGCACACCTCGTAGTAGCGCGGGGTGGAGACACAGCGAGAATACTCGCCGAGCCACTCGTCGTGGGACGTGGCGAAGTTCATCTTGGGGACGGCTTCCATCCCCAGACTCCGGATGCGGGCGATCTCCGCTCTCAGCAGGTCCGGTGACCACGATCCCTCTATGGCGAGCTCGGGGTGGCTCTCATACGCGACCCCCTCCCCGAGGTCGATTACGACCGTGGTGACGCCCTGCTGGGCCATCTTCGGAAGAAGGTCATCCCACAGGCTCTTGTCAAAGCGCATGTGCGACTTTGCCGAGGTATATTCGTAGTCGGATTCCTCCTGCTCGCGATCGGCCCACATATTGTATCCGAGGTGAACGAGCTGCCCCCACATCAGAGAATCCGCAGACGTTCCCATTTCATCCCCCTTTTCTCCGGCCGCCCTTATTTCAGACGAATTACGCGGACCTCGTTCCCCCTGAAAATCGCTTTGGTCATCGGGTGCATCACGCCCCCGCCACAGCTTGCACCAGAACGGGCCTTTTCGCCGCACCTCCAGACCCGGGTGCATGGGCATCGTGGCCCCGCAGAGAAGGGACTCAAACGAGCGGGGTGGCTCGTTTGCACAACTGCAGGGGGATTCCCCACGGATCGCGCAACATGACAAGATGGCTGCCATCCGCCATCTTGTTTTCGTTCAGCAGCACGGCGCCCGCCTGGATCAGTCGGTCTTTGGTGGCTCCGGGATCGGGCTCCGCAAAGGCGATGTGAAGGCGCATCGGATGTTCGGTCGCATAGTCCGGCATGGGGGCGGCGGGATTGGAATAGATCTCCATCACAACCCGCCCGCCCTCATCGGCCAGAAAATGCATGAAAGGCGCCCCCTCTGAAGCGAGAACGACCCGCATGCCCAGGTGTTTCACATACCATCCGGCCATGGCCGTCGCATCCGGTACATTGATGCCGAAGTGTTCGAATTGCATGGTTGGGTTCCTCCTTGTTTGTCGCCAAACGGCCCGCAGGAGTCGTCTTGGCGAATGATCCAGACAGCGTTTCTCCGAGAATCGTGGGGTGCAACGACGCTGTCGTTTCGTGCGATGATCTTGTCATCGCAATCGATGGCCCGGTCTGCTCCGTCAGAATGGGGTCGAGTGGCGGGCGAAAAGGTGACTCCCTGTCGATCATGATACGATTTGAGGCATATCCGGGTGATTCGGACCGAAATGCTTCAGGATCACCATGGGTTCCACGTTGCTGGCATTGGTGATGCGGACCCCCTCGTGCGCGGCCGGCTCACTCACGAAGTACTCGTCCGCGCTGATCCCTCCGAAGCGCAGCATGATCGCCGCCTCTGCCTGATAGGCGCCGAAGCGCCCATGTCCCTGGATGATGATGCAGCCATACGCCGCCTCGTCCGTCACCGTCACGGTCTGGCCCGGCTGTATCGCGAGTTCTTTGGCGCCCAGATACTCGTTGGCATAGGTGATCCAGTTCTCCGTGTATCCCTCCTGTGCTGGCGCGCAGGGAACCGGTGGCCGGAAGTTGGTTTTCCGGTAGTGCGGGTCCACGTTCTTCTCCCAGTCCATCAGAGAGATGACATAGTCCAGATCGACCTTCTTGTCCTGAGGGCAGTTCTCGACCAGAAAATCGTGTGGATAGACCTCGTCTGCGGTGATGTTTTCATACACGGAGTTGACATCGCTGTTCCACTGGGGCTCGTAGGTCAGCACCGATCCCGGCGCATGGACCACGCCCGGCGGCGTATACCATCCCGTTCCCAGTTCGATCCGATACGCGCGGGAAAGCTCCGTGATGCGATTGTCGCCCTGGATATACTGCTCCAGACGGGCGCGCACCTGCTCCTTGGTGATGTCGGGGTCAAATCCGAAATAGGTGGCCGGGAAGGTTCCCATGTGGTTGTTGAGCTGGGGCGGGAAATAGTAAGCCTCGGGTTTCCCCAGCATGCCCACGCGCGCGGCCGCCTCAAAATCAAGATGGAGATGGTGGAACAGCGGCTCGCCGAAGTCAAAAAACTTGGAGTACATGGGCCAGCCCCCGTATTTCGCCATCAAAGCTTCGCCCACCAGTTCGGCCCCCAGTTCCTCCTGGGCATCCGCCAGGGGGAACTTTTCATCGATTTGCCCGCTTGGGGGAAGGACGTAGCTGAGCCCCTCATCCGCCGGGGCGAGCGGCCCATTCATGCACGGAATGACCGAGGAGAACCAGCGCTCTTTGATGGCCCCCCGCTCGGTGCCCAGTGCGTAGTAATCGTCCGGATGCAGTCGAAGGCGCCTGCCGGCCACGCTGAATCTGCGCGGCACAAAGGTCGGAATCAGCTGAAAGATGCCCTTTCCCTGCTCAAACGTTTCCTGAATGCGTTTTTGGGACATGGTTGGATATCCTCCTTTTCTGGCCGGTTGTCTTTCGGGAAGTTGTTTGTCGCCCATTCAATCTGAAGGTTGCCATTCTTCCCGCATCCACAGAGATCGCCAGTCCTTTGGAGCGCAACACGGTATTTGACCCCTCGGTCGCATCCGAGCATATGCCATCGCGTGGACTGCAGGAACCGAAGGAATGAGGTCTCTCCTCGTCCAAACCGAGTTCCCGAGCTCGAAGGGTCGGAATCGAAAACTGAGTGCCATTTTCCGGGGATTGCGGACAGATACCGAGATGCCTCCATTTTCCCTGAGGAGGGCGGTCCTACTCCGGACCGCGGGCGAGAGATCGAAGGCATTCGTGCCGATACAGCGGTCCCGGATTTCTCCGGCGCCTGCAACGGGGTCATCGGGCAGGGCGATAAAGGGCGCACACAACCCGCCATCGGCATGCCTGCCTGGTAACCGTCTCACCCGTCCGCGCTATCTTCTCGCTTCGACCGGGAAGTCCGAGCATGCGCTGATCGCAATGCTCCCCCAGCAATTTCTCCATCACGTCCCAGCCCAAACCATCGGTGTCAACGTGGTCTCCGCGCGCGCATGAAGCTGTCGTATTCGACAGCGCCGTGAGGCGATGGAGGAGGGGATTCACCTCTACAATCGTCCGATCTCTTTGGACTGCCCGTCTGATCGGATCCGTCTCACAGGCCGAGGGACTCCGGCTCGACCGACTTTTTCCACTCCTCCAGATCGGCATTCATAACATCCGACCACCCACTGTCTACCTCCCCGGGCGTATACACCCCCTCGCGGATACGCATCTTGCCGAAGTAATCCCGCAGGCGGATGGTCTCGGAGGTCTCCACCACCAGCTGAGCGTGTTGTGGCGGAATGAAAAGGAGACCCGTCGGTGTGCCCAGCACCACCTCTCCCGGCAGGACCGTGGCGTTGCCGATGCGCACTGGACCGTTGATCTCCGTCAGGGTGACCTCCCCGATCCCGCTGGGATGCATGCCTCGCGTGAACACATTGATGGGCAACTCGTACACCCTCTGGTAATCCCTGATGCCGCCGTCCACGACGAGCCCCGTACCCCCTGTCCGTGTTGCTATCGCCGTACCGAGATTGTCGCCGATGAAGGTGCCGTTTACTATTTTGCCAAAGAGCTCCACCACGAGCACGTCCCCGGGCTCGAGCATGTCGATGACCCATGAGTTATGGAAGCCCTTGCGCCCCTGAGCCTTTCCCTCTGCTTCCACCAGCGCGTGCAGATCCGGTCGCTGGGGGACGAACCGACAGGTCAGTGCACGCCCCACCAGTATCCGCTCCGGATGCAGATTGATCCAATCTCCATCGAACTGGTTGCGGAACTCGCCGATCGCCCCAAACGCCTCCTCGGTCGTGACCTTCCGCATACGCCGCATGATGTCATCGGGTACTCTGGGTCTCCCGTCCGCACATCGCTCAAACGGACTCGATGCTGTCAGCTCAATGGTGCGGTCGCGCGATACGATGTTCATCTTCTCTTGCCCTTTCTGTCTGTTGGACAACCTTCGAAATGCTCCTGCAGGTTTGCGACTCTTTCTTTGGAAGCCAAGAGGAGAAAGCTCGTACAGCATTTTCATTGTTCTGAATGCCGAATTCCGAATACGCGAGGAGGAACACAGCAGGAGCAGGAGGCAAATCGCCAAAGATCGCGGTTTCTGCTCCACAACCGATCGTGTGCCGGACTCACTGTCCCAGGATACACTGGAACCGAAAAGATCCATTCGACACCCAGCAGTTGGGCGAGAAGGAGTGGATCATGCTCTCAGGGCAGAACACCGAACGATAGGCTGATGGGTCCTCCCTGAGAACGCCCCGAGCCGATGGAGGAGGGGGTTCACCACCTCCACTGACCCCCCAGTTGCCTCATAACCTGATCGCCCTGGTGTGACCTCGCTGTACTCGTGGCGATTCTGGTGTGATCATCCGGTTCCTTGTTTTTGACTCGACGCATCTCCAGGATCGTGATCCCGAGCTGATCAGAATGCTTGATAGGTCGCTTTGCCTACCGGCTCGTTCTCATTCCTGCTCCGATGGGTGCATATTTCTGCTGCACATCCCCGAGCGACCGCCCGACGATCTCGATCTCGCTGAGGTCCGCCGTGCCCAGACCGCGTTGGTGTGCCAGCCAGATGTGCTCGATCTGCATGGGGTCAAATCCCATGATCGCAGTACCCACGGCATCCACCGCCACAATATCCCAGCCTGCGACCGTCACATCCAGCGGCACCGGCGTTCGACTGACGCCCTCATCAAGCCTTGTGGTGCCATCGATTACCGAGAGACCGGGCCGCAGCGCACTGACCAGATCGGTAATCCGCTCCGGAAAAGGGACGTGCATCGTGCCGCGATCCGAGCTGGGGCCGATCACGCCCATCAGGTTCTTCATACAAAGGCTGATGGTCGTATAGCCATGGGTGCGCATCCAGGCGATACTCACCAATCCCTGACAGGCCCGCACGCTCGCAACGATGCCGATGCGGTGCAGACTGAGCGCTCCCGGAATGTCGATCTGTTCCACTTCATCCGCATCCAGGTCCACCAGTTCGATCCCCTCCTCGGCACACATCTGCGTATAGCCGCATTCTCGGAATCCTTTTCCCGGATCGGGAGCGCCCGGTCCGTCGCCCGCCTGCAATCTTCCCGTTCTCCCCGCTCTCAAATAGTGGGCAACGGCTCGCACCGTCTCGGGATGACCCGATGCCTGGGTCGTTCCGAACAGTTGGAAAGGGGCGGTGTTGAATTTCAGGAAGGCATCCGGCATCTGGTCTCCATCTGGTCTTCCCAACGTTTCCAGGCAGAGCCGCGTGCGGTCATACACGTCACTTCCTTGAGCAATGGCTACTCTTGCCATGGCGAATCCGCCTTCCGGGAGATTGTTTTCATATTGAACTCCGAAGAACACCGAAACACCCGGAATCCCCGAAATCTAATGCGGTGTGCCGTCGTGGGTTCTTCCGTCTTTCTCGGTGTTCAATGGGTTGGCTGTTCGGATCCTGGATCAAAATGTCAAGGTCCCCGCGTGTTGCCTTCCCCGCAGATCGGCGGTCAGTTCTCCAGGAAAATCATGGTGGACAGGGGAGGAATTGTGCCCGTTCCAGCGGAAGCGAGTGGATCCGGATGCTCCGGGGTGACCACGGAAAAATCCGAGGTCGGCGGATCCAAAGTGACGGTTACCGCGACATGTTTCTCATAGTCGAAGTTCGAGACCGCCACGGCCTTTTTCCCCGTCGCATGACCTATGAAAACGGTGTATGTGCCAAAAGGTTTCCCATCGGAGGCGACGTGGGCGCCCATGGTGTCTTCAAACTGGGCGTCCCAAAGATACGCGCTATACCGGGTCCGCAGGGCGTCCATCTGTTTGCCGTATTTCATCGTCTCCGGGAACTCGTCGAGCCGGCCCTTGAAGTTGCGCGGCTCGTAGCTCAGGATATAGCGAAACATGAGGGCCTGGTTGATCCTGATCCGGTCGTTGTACCCGGTGACCGCGATCATCATGCCCGCATCCGGATTGATGTAGCGATGAATCGACACGTGATTCAAGCCGATCCGGGTATAGGAAACCGGATAGAATTGCGATTCAATATCATAGAGGGCCTCTCCGGCAAACAGAAAATCCGGATTGCGGGTCTGGGCGATTGCGTGAAAACCGCCCGCCAGATCCGCATCCCCCGAAAAGACGTGCGCGGGCACGTGATGCCCGTGATCCGGGTCAAAACAGAACAGGGCGCCTCCGTGGTGCTGGCACTCGTCGTAGAGCATGCCTGCGGCACCGAGATCGACCACCTTGGTAAACTCGATATCGGCCAGCTTTCGCCACTCGGGCGCATTCATGCACATGGGGATCAAACGCCGCGTATTGATGTCGGACAGTTGTGTTGGGGTCTGGTACTGGTACCCGCTGAAAACATGGTAATCGCCGTAGGGATCTTTGACCGCATACTGCTTCAGCTTCGTTCGGAAGAACTCCTCGGAACGATCCGCCCAGGTGAATTTGGTGAAGAGAATAACCTTGACGCCCATTCTGTGAATGGCTGCAATCGCCTCCCGCAAGTCCTCCGTGGATCCGAGGCGCAAATCCACATCGTGGGAGGGATTGCCGCGATCCTGCCCGCCCACGGTCCAGCCCGTAAGCTGGATGGCCGCCACGCCGTGTTTTCTGCAGTCCTCCCCGTATTTCACCAGTTCCTTATACGGGCAGCGCAGTTCATCTTCCGGAGAGTTGATGTGGATCTGTTGCCAGGAGTGAACCTGGTCAGCCCACTCCGGTGTGCGCGGCGAGGGGAAAGCGCCCTTTCGCCATCTCCGGTAGGTGTCGGCTCCCTTGTGCCAGGATCCCACGTAGGGTTGCAGCACGAGCGGGAGAAGCACCGCGGACTCGCCAGCGTTTACAAAAGGCAGATGCGTGGCGTAAAATGCGATTCGAGCCGGCTGCCCTGCAAGGGTTTTCCCCTTGGGGACCGTGCCGAAGTTGTGATCTTCGGCATACTCGAAGCCGGGGATCAACTCAAAGGTGAACTGCACCAGATGCGCTGCGGTGGTGTCATGATATCCGGCATACAGGCCCTGGGTTTCGCCGTCAATCAGCACGAAGGGCGTCCGGGGTGTTGCCGCCATCTGGATCGGATAGTCGATCCCAAAATAGCCCCGCTCACTCTGGAACTTGGGGTAAAGCGGCTGCATGGACAGCGCCCCGAAATCTCTGCGCCCCAGGCGTGCGGTCACAAACGGAGGAGCGATTTCGCCGACACATGGCCAGCTTATGCTTTCGATGGTATAGGGGCTGTTGTTGGTGACCTTTGCTTCGAAGACCAACCCGTCCTCGCCCAGCGTGATGATGCCCGTAAACGAAATGTCAAGGACACCGCCGTGCTCGCTTAAAAGATGGGACCATTGGAGGGTCAGGCGTTCGTTTTCGCGATCCAGATGCAGATCTGCCACAGGTTGTTTCTCGCCGAGAATCTGGTTGTTTCGGCGTTCCAGAATGGGGACCACCATGCGAAACGACAGGCCGAGTTCCTTCCGCTCGTGGATCTTCCAACCCGATTTCTCGCTGGAAAGCGAGATAAGCGCACCGGTCTTCCGGTCAAAAACAGCCTGGGTCGTGCTGTTTTTCAGAACGATCTGTTCCATCGGTTTCCCCCTTTTCAGACCTGCCCTGTTCGTAAGTGCTGAGGGAAAATGGCTGTGTTTCCCCCTTTGTGAATCCATACCCGATGAGGGGCCACGCTTCTTCCAGCGCAAGTGTGATTGGCCGCTTTCGTCTGCAATCAGGGGACGGCGATCAGATCGGTTACGTCCTGCATCGCGCCCCCCGTAATGGGACCGGAACACGGTTGCACTCGCGCTGGCGAATGGCCCAATGCTCCCAAGGGGCCGCAAAAGCAACCCCCTCAAACAGCGATTGGGCTCCACTCGTCTCGAGAAATGAGATTGGGAAGGCCTTCCGCCGCTTCAGGAGCGCATTCGAAAACCTGGTTGCATCTTTGCGCCCGAGGGCGGAAGAAAGGGCGTGAGGTTCGGCGCTGCGCAATCTTCACTCACTCTGTCATCTCCCCGCAGAGCCTGTCGTCCGCTGTCCGCAGGCCTCTGAGATGGGCGGCAACCCGCGGGAAGCGGTTAACGGATCCGGGTATCCAGCATGCTCCCTCCGTAAACTCACGAGAGGATCTCCAGAACGATCAAAGACGAAGCTTGGCTAGTATTTCCCATAGTGCTGCACCAGCTTCATGCATCTTGTATACTGCTCAAAGCTCACATCGTTCGGCACGGAATGATCAGAATGAAAAATATAGCCCCCGCCCTGCTTGGCAATCGTGACCTTCGTGCGGATTTCCTCTTCGATAGCCTCGGGGTTTGGGTCGGCCATCTTGCGTACGTCTATGCCGCCCATAAAGGATAGTTGGTTGCCGTATGCTTTCTTCAGTTTCACCAGATCCATACCGGCTTTCACTTCGAGCGGCTCCAGGCAGTCGAAACCGGCCTCGATGAGATTCGGTACCAACTCCATCACATTGCCGCAGCTGTGCAGCATCACTTTCATGCCCTTGCCTCTGAAGAAATCGCACAGCCGTTTGTCACTGGGCATAACCAACTGGCGATACAAAGCCGGGGAGAACAGCAGCGCATTGCGATAGCCCATATCTTCGCAGAAGATGACGCTGTCGAACAGAAAACCTCGCACCATCATCTCCTCAGCCGCGTGGATCACCAACTCCGCTATGGTGGAGAAGATGTCTTTCGCCCAGTCCGGATCTTCGATCATGGCCATGAGCAGCCTCTCGGAGCCCATGAGGGTCTGCGCCCGGTCATAGCCTGTGGCCGCCACCAGACGCACCCAAAACCCCTGTTCCCGAGCTTCGGTGCACCGGGCCAACTCATTTTCCCAATCCACCCGCGTGGGATTCATCGTCATACGGGGCTTGTAGGTATTCCAGTCGCCCCGGTCCTTGATCAGAAAATCCACCCAGCCTGGGGTGGTGATCACATGCTTCCAGGACTTCACCAGGGCCCCGTCACTATTGCGCACCAAGCTATACTCGTCCGTATCCTCGACCGTTTCCTGGGGCAGCTGAAGAGAGGCATCGAAACCAAACTCTTTCATTTCAAAACCAAAATAGTCGTCAGGGGTTTGGTCCTCCGGCAGTCCCTCCTGATGCCAGCGTGTGACCGCGGTTCCCCATGGATGATCCTGAATGGGGATTCGGTCCGCCTCCTGATGGTTGAGCACGGCAAGGATCCGCTCTTGTGAGGTAAGGGTTTTCATGGGGGTCTCCGGTTTGGGGATGTGGGGCGTGTGCGCCCAGGTCATCCGTGATGTAACCAAAAAAACGCGTGGTAAAGGTGCGTCTCCTTTGGGGAAGGTGATGAGGGGCTCGGACATGGAACACCGGCATCCACTGAAAGGATACAGTGAGAGGACCTCTTGTGATCTTGAGAAGGGTTTCCACCCGGGTTTTTCGGGTCGAACCGAAACCGATCCCAAGGAGAAGGAAGCATTGGGAACAGGGACCTTATCGGCTCAACGGTCGCGGTAACGCGAAGCTGGGAATGCCGGCAATTCTTCTTGTGGCGTTGGTGCTGCTCCGCCGTCGCGAGCGGGGTCTCTCCCATAGTATTCGTGAGAGACGATCTGTCACCATGCGGGCAAGCTCCCTTCGGATCGGACAGGGCGTTCTCACCATAGATGGAGGTGTTCCTTCGGCGATTCGGGAAGCCCGCGTGGCCTGAGAGGAACCGTATTCTGATCCATTTTCCTTCTCTGGAACAGCGGCATCCGATTCCCCGCGGGCTCGATACCCACCACGGTGAATCCGCGCCAATGCAAAAGGTAGTCTTCCCCTGCGACGTTTTCGGACAGCTGGACCGTTCTCACCGGAAAATGCACCTCAAGGTGATCTCCTTCGACCAGATCTTCCTGCACGATGTAAGCGTCTTCCCACACCAGATGCTGTGGCGCTCCATTGCGCGTGACCTCCACGGTGTTTCGTTTTGCCCAGGAGGGAATGCGCACGCATACCTTCGAGATCTTTTTGACCAGAATACTGAGCCAGCCCTGATAGGGAAGGGCGGCGTGCAATTCGACCCAAGGCGTATTGGCGGAAAGCATCAGATTGATCCACACGCCACCCGGCCTGCGGGTGACGATGTGGCTCCACGCCAGATAGAGCCCCTTGGTTCCGCCGGGTGTGCAGCATCCGCTGATGCCAAAGCCGTCGTTCCAGTCGGCCTCAAAAAAGCGATCGTTCGGGAAGATCGATCCCACGAATCCTCCCACAACGCGTTCGGGCACCCGGTTGTAGGAGCGGGAACCGGGGACCTTTTCCGGCACATTTCTCCAGGGCTGAGGCAGCATGTCCCGGGAGAGAACCTGGCTTTCGGCCAGAGCATTTCGGGCGAAGCGTTCCACGTCCTCCCAGTATTCGTTCCGTCCCGTCTCGGCCAGGAGCACCGCCAGATTGATCATATCCGCAATCGTGCAGGTTTCGCTCCATTTTGGGGTGCGAAGCTGTTCGAGGCTGAATCCGTAACTGGAGCCCTGTGCCCGGGCCCACCGATATGCCTTCTCAACGAAGGCGATCAGTGCCTCATCGCCCGTGACGATGCCCAGGCGCAGCAGTCCTACGAGCGCGGCGGTACGGGAGTGAAAATGGGTATTGTGAGCGTCCCGCACCATCTCCCCATCCGGGCCAAACGTGAGGGGCTTTCGGGTCAGCACGGATCTGGCCAGCCGCTGAGCCAGATCGAGTGCCTTTCGGTCATCGGTCAGCTCAAAGTATCTCACCAACTGGTCGATAGGCTGGCCGTCGGGAACCCACATCACGGCATGGTCAGCCCATTTGCCGTTGCCAAGGTAGACCTCGGTGGGGAAGAAACAGCCCTCGTTCTCCCGAGCGGAAATACGATCCAGCCCGCAGATCATCCTTTCGATGTGCTGCAGTATCCTGTCCTCCCCTTCGGACATATACCAGGCGAGCAGGGCATACAAGGCTCTCCCCTGATCCCAGATGTATGCCCCGGCCTTTCCCCCCGAACAGGTCGATGGATGGGGGCCGAAGAGGGATTGCGGCCGATAGAGCAGGCCGTCGGAGGGATCGAGGAAAGCGCACATGAACTCCCGCAATCCCGCCTCCACCTCTTGCCCGGAAGCATCGCCGGACATCAGCCGGACATAGGCGATGGCCTCCACAAAACGGCTGCTCACATCGCCGAAATCCCATTCACTGTGTTCCAGATAGGGCGGGTCCGCCTCCAGGTTAGCGACAAAATGGGGTCGGAACTCCGCTCCGGGATCGGGGTTCTGGATGAAGTAGTTCAGCGCTGCCTTTGCACGAACAGCGAGGTCCAACGTGTCGGGCACCTGGGGCATAATGTCCTGCTGTGGGAAGAGACTTCCGGAGTTCTGCAGACTACGGAAGTCCGGTTGAAGGTTCCGAGGCGCGGGTTGGATTCGATTTCCCATCTGGGTATCACCGAAGGGAATGGGGCTACACCCGTTCAAAGTATCCCTGAATCAGTTGGTCTTTGTCCAGATCTATGCGCGCTTCGGTGCGCTTCTTGATCTCCAGCACGGCCACATCGTTTGCCGGAATGGTCAGCTGGACGGTCTGCTTGTCAGAGACGGGAAGCATCCTGTGCGTAAACATCTCCTCGCAGTCGTGCTCGTCGGTCAGTTGCAGGTCCTGGAGGATTTGAATGGTGGTGTGCACCGCCTCGGCGCGGCGGTTGATGGCGAAAATCACCGTTCGCTCCGGACTCTGGAACAGGTGGGTGTGCACGGTATCCGGTGCGCTGCTGCGCACAAACAGGGGGGCATCGAGCGCCGAAAGCAACATCTGAAACACCTCACTATCCAGCGCCGAGAATCCCACCAGAACCACCGTGCCTTCGCCCACATGCTTCCCGCAGACCGCCACCTGGCCGTCTGAGGTTTTTACTAGGGGCTGACAATCGGCGAGACGGTCAAAGGTCTCAGACAGATGAACGGTCAGATTGCCGATCCGGGCTTCCGTGCTCACCGCCTCCCCGCGGGAAAGCCCCAAGCTGTCGATCAGCAGGGTGCACGCTTTTTTCTCCACGTCCAAAAAAGGTGGGGGACTGAGGAAGACCAGTTTGCCCCCGGCTTTCACATAATCCACGAGCCGCTGTTGGCCCTCCGGTGTCATGAAGGGCGGAGCTGCCCAGAGCACCATCGGACAGGAGGAAAGGTCGCCTCTGACATCCATCATGCTAAAATCGGTGTCCGTGTCGATGAGCGTTTTCAGATAAAACCAAAGCGGCTCCTGTGCGAGATGTCCATAGTCCTTGGAGCCCACCACCGTGTAGTCATCCGGCTGGATGATGCCGCCTCCGTCATAGAGGAATTCCCAGTAGTGTTCCTGATGCCAGAGCAGCCCGATCTGGCACTGCTTCTTCAGATGCACCCAGTCCATCTCCCGCAACACGCGAAAGAGATGGCGATGGGCAAACCACTCCTCCCGGATCTTGCCGTCTTCCGTAACCGGACAGTAGCCTTCCCAGCGTTCTCGTTCCACAAACATGTAGTAGTTCATCCCCACCATGCCCGCAGCCAGGGAAAACAGGGTGACCAGCTTCTGATGGAGGGAAGGGGTCGGACCGAACATCATCATCCCCGAACCGCATTGGAACTCCGGCGACCAGGGGAAATGGCAGGTGGTGGAGTTGAGCGATACATAGAGGTAATCCCAATAATAGGAGTCGCCCGGAATCAAATAGTAGGCATAGTGATCCAGCCCGCCGGAGATGATCTCCTCTGCCTCCTGTACCGCGTACCAGTCGTGGATAAAGAGGAAGGTGTTATTGAGCATCATCGGCACATCCGTGCCATGTTTGCGAAACATCTTTGCCAGGGTGCCGCCGTAGGTGACCGGGAAGGTGCGGGTCTTGTAGTGTATCACGTCCAGGGCGCTTTGCCAGTTGGTCCCTCCGATCATGTCCCTCTTTCCCCGCAGGAACGTCTGATCCGCGGCCGCTTCCTCAAAATCAGCGAACCGGCTGTCCCAGGCTCTGTTGAGCGCCGCGATGTCCTCGTAGCGTTCCTGGAGGAATTCCTGCCACCACGTGTCCGCCGGGCAGATCTCGTTGTCCACCTGCACATAGATCACCGGCCCGCCGTTGTGAATGGAATATTGTTTCCAGACTGTGCTTACCGCCTCGATCCATTCCTCGGTCAGCTCGATGAAGCGCTTGGAGCGGCCTCCGGTGATGTTCGCATAGTCCGTGGGACCTCCGCCGTCTATCTCCCCGTATATATAGGGACCCGAGCGGGCGAAGAAATAGAGTTTATTCTTGTGCACCAGATCGAGGAATCCCTTGAGATTGGCTCTGGGATTTCGGCGCCCGGTGAAGTCAAAATCACCCCGGATCGTCTCGTGGATGCTCCAGGGAACATAGGAAGCCACCAGATCCAGTCCGGCGCCCTTGATGAGCCGACCGAGTATATCGTCCCACCAGCGGGGATCGGTCCGCCAATAGTGAAACTCGGCGCAGAGGGGAAAGATCTTTTCTCCGTCTATCGTGATGCCCTGTTTGTCGAACTGCAGATTTGCCGGCATGGAGGTTCCTTTCTTAAGGTGGTGTTACTGATAAATGGTTGTCCAAGGGGTTCAGATTCCTTCGAGTCGCAACTTCGGCGTGTCTGAAAGGCCAAACTGGACGAAACAATAGCGATCGAGCCAGGTGTTTTGGGGTACTTGCGGCTCGTCTTCATCGGCGCTCTTGGTGAAGCCGAAAGCCACCCCGGTATAGAGCACCTCGCCCCTCCAGTGGTGGTGGGGACCCAGCAGGTTGCGGCAACTGCCACACAGCTTCAGCGTGATCTCGTTGTCTCCAGGCCTGATCCAGCGGGTCACATCGAACTCGAAAGGGCGCCACGCCTTAGCGCCCACGTCGTGCCCATTGACTATGGCTCGCACGAGCACGGCATGGGGAGGATTCATCTCGAGAAAGAGGCGTCGTGACCCCGCGTGAAACCATGCTGCTGGCACGGACACGATCCGGGTAAGCTCGGCGTTGCCTGCATAAAAGGGGTACCCATGCGTAGTCAGGTCCATTCCGGAGGCAAAGTTCCCTGTGTCAACCGTGTTCGGTCTCTGGGAGAGGACGAATCCACCGTCGGTCAGCGCAGTCTGGCGGTCGCCTTCCCGATAGGGGGCGCAGGCGCGTACGCCAAAGTCGCCAAGCAGGTAGATGCTTTCAATCTCCGTGCGCGGCGTCCATTTCCCCGTAAGTCGAATCCTGTTTTCACCAGGCTTTACCCGGGTACCGATGGGGATCTTTCGAAAGGCAATATCGCGCCACCAGCCCACGTCCTTGGAGGAGACCTGCTGTCCGTTTACCGTGATCGCGAAAAGCTCCGGGGTCTCGACAACCAGCACGAGGCCGCCCAGATCCAACGAAGCAGCGGGATCTACCTCGAAGGCATACTCCAGCGCAAGAAGGGGGGCGCTTCCCGGATGCTCCCGCATCCGCTGGGTCCATTCTCCAAACAGCTTGAGCGTGGGCACCGGCGGGCTCCAGCTGCCTCCGTCGGATGCCCACCGGCAGTAGTCTATGGTAAGCGCATTGGGCTCGTCGCAGGCCACGGACCACTGACCCGAGAGGTCCACTGTGGCCAGGGTCTCCCTCCGGAGATGTTCGACTGCCACGCGGCTGTCTTTGGGTTTGAGCACAAGGAGGTGGGACTGCATCGGCAGGAATCGCAACGAGAGGACGGCCAGATCGCCCTCCTGCCGACTCGGCACCCGTTCCGTTTCCCCGGTCTCCGCGTCCCATCGTTCCACAGAGAGGTCTCTCGCGCTCAATTTGACGGTGGCCTCCAAGGTCTCCTCGCGGCTGATATTGACCAGGAAGAGGGATCGCCAGCCGCCCTCAAGTGCGCTTTCGTGCGCGAAGATGTGCGGGGTCTCCCGGCCGGTGGCATCCTTGATCTGGAGAGGGGGAGGGGAGATCCGGTCCATCTCGGTCTTGAGCGCAGTCAGCGTGCCCTCGAAGCATTTGGGCTGAAAGAAACGTCCCGCCTTCTGGAAATCTGCCGGCCACGGCGGAAGCGTAAGGTGATGGGCGCGCGAGAAAACCTCGGCCGGCTCTTCCGAGAAAACGCCCGCGATCATGGCTGGGGGAGGGCCTATGCAAACCAGGGCGCCCCCGTTTTCCGAAAAGGAATGGAGCAGATCCAGCGTGCTTCTTCGGATGGAGAGTAGCTCGGGCAGGATCACGATCCCATAGGTGACGTCTCCCATCCTCAACCGATCCCCCTCCACGGTGCCGTGCCTGGAGAGCAGGAGCTCATCCCCGTAGTCGAAATCGCGGTGGATGGCCAGGAGGGCATTGCAGATCTCCGCCTGCCGGTCGTTATAGGCGACAAGCTCCGCTCCGCCGTGAGTATCCACGCCACCGGAGATTTCCGTTCCGTCAAAGAGCGTCCAGGCCGAGCCGATGGGATGAATGACGAGGAGGTCGGCGGTCCGTTTTCCCTGCGTCAGCACGAAACTGAGCCGGGCGATGTAGTCATTGAGCAGCTTGTATTCGTTCCACCATGGCTGCTGATAGTGATAGGACGGCGGGACGTCCCGTTTGGTCAGACCGCGCAGGGTGTAGTGGTTCAGGTGCGGGCAGAACAGATTGACGCCCAGCGCCAACTGCCATTCCATCACCCACTTGACGTGTTCAAAGTCTACGCCCCAGCCCATACCCCCGCTGGTCTCCGAGAGCACGCGGGGTTTTGAAAACTGCCGGGCCACGCTGGTGAGCTGTTTCTCGCGCATGGCGTCCATCAACCGCACGGCCAGATGATTGGTTCCCGGAAGCTGCATCGGCTCGTAAGACGGCATCGAAGCACCGTGGAAGGTCATCTGCCCCATCAGCGTCTCCGCCCAGGCCACATGTCCGGTCAGCGCCAGTCCGTGCGCTTGACACCACGGTCCGATCTGTCCCATATAGGCTTCGACAAACATGGTCACCACCGTGCTCCAGAAATCGTGACGGGCTTTCTGAAATCCAGGGACCCGGTAGAAGAGGCCCGGGAGGGCATCCAGGATGCCTTCACCCGTCTCCCTTCGGAAGCGCTCCGGCAGCTCAAACGACCACGGAAGCAGCCCGTAGGAGGGTTCGTCCGTGAAGATGCCGGGAATCTCTGTGCCGAATCTGTCCCCGAACATCGCGAGATAGTGCCCATACGTCAGATCGATGAACCGACCGATTGCCTGTTTGCTCAGGACATCTACATAACCGTGGAGCGTGTAGAAGAAATGGAGAATAACCGTCTGCCTGTCAAGGTGTGGTGCTGATGGGTCGTTTGAAAGGGGCCTTACATGCTCGAAAGAATCTCCGTTGCGCTCAGCGGCAAAAGCGGCCAGGGTGGTATCCTTCCACTGGAAGGTGAGGGCCGTCTCCTCCACACAACAGAGGCTCTTGCGTTCATAGTCCGGCCCGCCTTGAGCTACGCGTCCGTCTGCACCGCCACTTGGGAAGCCGTTCTCATCGTATAACCAGGCATGCATCCCGACTTTTTTCGCTTCGTCTATACACGCTTCCACGCAGGCCATCCAGTGTTCACTCAGATACTCGGTGATCAGGCCCGTTCGGCCGTGCATGAAGAATCCGGCCAGACCCGCTTTCTTCATCTCCCGCACCTGTCTGCGCAGTTCCTCCGGGTCCAGATCCCCGTTCCAGGAAAAAAACGGGAGCCCGCGATAGAGCAGCCCGTCTTGTCCTGCCCGGTCAAAGGCCTCCCGCAGCCCATCGGACGGGATGTGCGGTGGGTTGAGATACTGTTCCAGAATCGTTTGTGCCGGGGTGGCATCCTTGTTCTTCATGGGTTTTCTCTGAGGTGTCGCCTGCTGGGTTCCCGGCATGCCCATGGGGCAATCGGGTGGATTCGGGTTACGCCGCGGATTCCCGGTAATACGAGCTTAGGGCCAGTTGCGGCAGCATCTTCTCATCCTCGTCCGGGTTCCAGAGGATATGGGCCAACAGCGCGATTGCGGGCTGAATACGGATTTCGAACATGCCGTCCTCGACCAATGCCGTGGCCGTCACCTTCCGGGTTCCGGTACCGAGGATCTCCCGGAAGAAACGCTGTGCGTCCGGATAGTTCCGCATCCACAGGCCGTTGACGGTGTCCCATCTGGGCTGGCGCTCGCAAAGACGGTCCCGGGCAGCGCGCATGCTTCTTTCTCCCAGGATAAAAGAAGCGTGGTTTTCAAATTCGGTCTCCCATCGGATACAGGTAAATCCTTTGGGCACCATGGCAAATTCCCGGCCGCCCCTTATCGCCGCCAGTTTCTTTGAATACGCGATGGTTTCGTCCACCGATTTGGGGCCTTGGAAGACATGGGGCTTGTTCGGGTCGTGCTGCGCAACCGGGTCGTAGGAATAGGGAATGACCCCGGCATCCTCCCAGGTGAGGGTGATTCGGGGATCGAGGGCCTCCAGGCAGGTATAATGATCCCGAATGGAGGTGGCGTGCAGGCCGAACTGAATGGCAAGGTCCGGGTATTTCTGCAGCAGCGCCCGTCCGATATTGTTGACCAGATTGCACGCCAGCCCGGCGATGGACTGGTTTTTGACTGTCTTCTCGCTGGTCTCCGTCAGGGTCTGAAAATAAATGCCGTCATGGGGCAGATGGGCGTAGTGCTGTTGGTAGTTCTCCAAAACGGCCTTCTTCAGGAGCTGGATATGAGCATCATCGGTCAGATCAATTCCGGTCGTTCCCCATCCCCAGTGAAATCCCAGGATGATCCGAATGCCTCTGGAGTGCGCGTAATGGAGGATCTCGGAGATATTGACAGGCGGACAATCGTTCCAGAGGGTGAGCATATTCATCCGCAACCGGGCCATATTGTCGAGAAATCGACGATAATCATGGATGGCGTATCCCCAGGTCCAGATGCCGCGGTTTTGTATTCTGGGCGCCTCTTTGACCCCGAAATCAGGCATCCGGTCAAAAACATCCCGTTTCTTTTTCGGATCATCCTCCCCGTGCCGGACCCCGAGGATCTCCGCGCCAAAGTGCATCACGCCGTGCTGCACCCCTGCTGCGTCATGCCCCGCGATGGCGATGATCCTTCTGTTCGGATTCCAAGGGGACTGCAGACACCCGATGCCATAGCCTTCCGGTCGGTCTGGAACGGATACTTTTCCCTGTTCGACCAGGCTCCGGATCCCGGGATTGTTCGATGCGGTACCGATCAGGAGCAGATGATCCTCATGGTCGCCGAGGTCCGCCTGACTGCTTTCGACCCGAATCACATAGGGAAGATACCGCTGCAGCATGCGCTGCAATTCGTGGAGCGCAAACTGTTCCACGGGTTCGTAGGACCCGTAAAGCACGCGCCAGCGGGTTCCTTCGTGACGCCTCTTGAAGCTGCTGGGCAGATCGGACATGGTTGTCCCTGAGTGTTTTCAGAATGGATGCACCCATTCCGGATGGAAGCTGGCAGGTTGATCAAAGAACCCAAATATCCACCACGGAATTACACGGAAACAAACGGAATTACACGGAAGAACACGGAAAAGAAACATGTTGGCCATTTTCGCGGTGTTTGGCTGTCCTTCAGTGTCCAATGTGTTTCGAAGTCATGGATGAGGGTTGTTTTCGGCCCTCATCCAACATCGCCAGGTAATTGGCCACCGGAATGTAATTGGCCACACTGTTGCCGGTGCCCAGCGCGAACCCGCCTCCGGGGCCGCAGGCCTGGACGATCTCCCGCACCCGGGCACGCACCTGGTTTTCGGAGCCCTGGGTCAACAGATTCATGTCAACCCCGCCGAGGACTGCCACGCGATCTCCCCAAAGCCGCTTGGCTTCGGTGATGGGCATGATCACATCCTCATAGGAGTGTTTGGCGTCGATGCCCACCTCGTCGATCAGATCGTCCATGATCGCATCCAGGTTGCCGCAGGAGTGGAGGATCATCGGGAGATCGTGCGCGTGCGCAGCCTCGGCAATCTTCTTCTGCCAGGGGAAGACATAGTGGCGCAATTGGGACGGGGAGACCAATGTGCCCGTCTTATACCCCATGTCATCTCCCATGCAGAGCGCACCGATTCCCTGTTCCGCAGCCATTTTGCGGTGCACGGCCGCAAGGAGCGTGCCGATCCGCTCAAACATGTCTCCGACCAGTTCGGGATCGTCCGTAAGCGCGTAGGAGAAAGGTTCATACCCCATCAGCCACATCACATTTTCCAGCACGCCGGGGCTCTGGGCGATCACCTTCATGCCCGGCGGAAGGTTTCGGGCGACCCACCGGATATCTGAGAGGTCCACCCGGCTGCAATCCGGCCAGGGATAGTCCTGGAAGTCCCTGCGGGTTTCGATGACCCCCCGATGCTCATCCTGCCAACCGCGACTGGAATGGGCCAGTGGTGCGGTGTCTTTCCCCAGAAGGATGTTGTCGCGAGGCAGATCGATCTGCGCGCCCACCGGAACGTAATCATATCCCAGCTGGTAGTAGAACTGGATGACGGCCTTCCAGTATGCCTCCCGCTGACTGCCCCCGGTGATTGCCAGATCGGGCAGGGAATGGCCCAGGACGGCCTCCATGATCTCCTTGTCTGCGAAGAGCTCATAGAAAGGAATTCGGTCCGGTTCGCCCTGGCGCAACAGCACGGTGCGCAGTCTGGAAAAATCGGGATCTGGTGCTATCATTTTATCCCCATTGAAGTTTGGTTGTCCTGCCCGCAAGGAAAGTCTGTGAGGAGGGGCCGGGCCCGCTGTCGCGTGCCGAAGCGCATGCTACGAACACGCAGTCCATGCACACCCGACCATGCCCGCAAGGTGCCCAAGCGGTTCCCTGAAGTCCCCGTAAGCCGCCATCCAATGATGTCCCAATCCCTCCCGGGCGACCCAGGAGAGCACTTCGGCGGTGTCGGATACAAAGCAAACCTTCAGCGGATTCCCCGGGAAGAGCATTTCGGTCGTGCCGGCCCGGCCGAACAGCGCGCCCATCTTGTATCCATCCCTTGTGGCCACCAGGTTGACCAGAGTCACCGGCCCCGGCTTGGCCGGGAAAAGGCAGCAGAGGCCCTGATCCATCAGTCGAACGGATGCCAGCGTGATCTGGGAAAGCCCTTCCGCCAAGGAGAATCCCCCAGATCCGCAATGGGAAAAGACGATGGCATGCTCGGCCGGGATCGGATCCAACAGGTCCGTATTGTGGGTGGGATTTCCAGATAGCGTGGTGAGCATCAGCATCCCCAGCGCTCCGTTGATGTCGCCCTCACAGGAGAGCGGGATTCCCTCCTCGCCCATAAGCGAGGCCGCCAGGCAGACCTTGCCCATCAGATGGGGATAGCAGCCCATGGCCACGGCATCGAGCATCTGATCGGTGACCAGCGCGCGCAGAACCTGGTGGAACTGGAGCGACTCCAGACCGGCTTCATCGCCGCAGAGGACCCTTCCCGCCTGCCCCTTGAGGTCCTCCCACTTTTCTCGGACCGCCTCCCGGGGGACCGCAGCCACACGCTCAAAGAGGGTTTGGGTATCCAGGCCCACCACGCGGGCCCCAAAGATTCTCTTGAGGGACAGCTCGTCTGCCGTGGTGTCGGTCATCCCCTCCACCCGGTGGCCCAGGTATCCGATCCGCGCTCTTCTCAGCCGGTATCTGAGCGCCGCTGCGGATACAAAGGAGCGGAGCTGCTCCAAAGCCGACGGGGATCCCATTTCCCCGTAGAGCATCCTGCAGGGCCTGGAAAGCTGATTGAGTACGTAGCCCAACTGCTGTGTGCCGCAGAGCGATCCCGTCTCCATCCCGGGCCGTGCCCAGAGCACCACGGGCACGTCGCATTCCTCCAGCATATCGAGTAACAGATAGTCCTCGAACCATGAGGCGGCCAGCACGCACACTGCGTGCACCCTGTTCTCGTAGAAATGTTTTCCAGCCTTGACGGCTTCTTTCACGTCGGTGACCGGGGTCTCGTAGGGGCAGAGCTCCATTCCCATCTTCCCGAGCTCATGGGTGCTCTCACGCAAGAGCGCAGGGCTTTGATCCATGCCGACTTCCAGGGGGCTGGATGCCACGACCAGGCCGAGACGAATTACCATGTGCTTCTCCTTGCTCTGCAGCCCCTGCGGGCAACACAAAAGGTGTGGCTCGCTACAGGCAGCTTTTCAAAACCTTCCGAAAGGTCTCCGCTTTGCGGTCCACCTCGTCCGGCCCGTCGTTGATGCTCACGCCAAATGCCGAGCCCAGACCGGCATCGGAAACCCCGATGCTGATGTTGAGGGCGCGGGCAAGCAGGTCATCCGTCTGAGGAAGCATGTTCTTCCGGTAGGTGACTTCCCCGCCTGTGTAATACGGACAGGTAAACGGGCACCCCTCTTCGGTGACGGTCAGCTTCTTCAAGAGCTGCTCCATATTGGAATACACGTGCCAGCCCGATTCGGATACCACGCGGGTTCCCAGTTTATCGGCGACCTGCCGGGCGATGTCCGCATCGGGGAGCAGGACGGTCAGGATCGTGGCGCACTCGCCCTCGGGATCGGTGATCTCACGAAAATCCAGTCCCGGAAGACCGGCCAACTGCTCCTTGAAGCGCCGCTTGTTCCGGCGCAGATGGGCGGAGATGCGGTCCAGCTTGCGCAGTTGCGCCAACAGCACGGCTGCCTGGAGTTCGGTCATCCTGAAATCCAGGCCGATGAGGGGCCGCTCTCCGATCTCCACGCCCTCGCGCATGGGTTTGTGGCCCTGATCGTGCAGGGCAAAGCATCGCTCGTATACAGCCGGGTCGTCGGTGACCAGCATCCCGCCATCTCCGGCGGTGATGGTCTTGAAGATATTGAAGCTGAAACACCCGGCATGCCCGATGCTGCCGATCGGGCTTCCGTGATAGGAGGCTCCGAAGGCCTGCGCGCAGTCCTCGATCAGGAGCAACCCATGCTCCTCTGCGATGGCCCTGAGCTGGTCCAGCCGCGCGGGATTGCCGAGCATGTGCACGGCCAGTATCGCCTTGGTCCGGGGCGTGATTTTGCGCCGCACATCCTCGGGATCGAGATTGAACGTCCGGTCGATCTCGCCCAGGACCGGTATCGCCCGGGCGTAGATGATGGCGGATATGCTGGCGATAAAGGTATATCCCGGCACGATCACCTCATCCCCGGGGCCCACGCCCAGTCCCCCCAGGGCCACAAGCAGCGCGGAGGTGCCGGAGTTGAGCGCCACCGCATGGCGCACCCCGGAGAGCGCGGCCACCTCGTGCTCCAGTTTGTAGACCTTCGCCTTAAACGCAGGATTATCCGCACTCCCGTAGCGGAAAAGATATCCCCCCTCGATGACCTCGAGAAGCTCCTGTTTTTCCTCCTCCCCAATCCATTCCATTCCCGGTCCTGGCATGTTCCCACTCTCCTCAATAGCGTGACAGGGGACAATCCGCACTGCTCGTGGCAGTATGGGCAAAGCAGCAGGAGGACGAAGTGCCGCCCCTCCGCTCTCGCCCTTCGCAGGCCCCAAAAGGCAGGTTGATATGCGTAAAAGCCCAATGGAGAGCGTCCGCTGTGGAGGCTTCCCAGGTGCTTGGGCGAAGAAAATGGAAAGAGTATCTACTTGGTGCACGAAATCACACATACGATGACGTATTTTGCGACTTGGCGTGCAGATTCTTCACTGCGTTTGGCGTGACAAACGCTGCCATTCTGGTGTAGTTGAAAATCTCCCTCAATCAGGTTACGCCATAATATCTATGATTTCGTGCACTTCGCAGTCAACAGGGCTCCGACCGCGCCGCCGGCGCCGGCAATGCCGATTATGCCGGTAAGTTCCCGGTAAACGGCCTCCCGGACGCGCGAAGCCACTGCAGCGGGCAAATGCTCAAACTCGTCCCCGAACGCGTGGATGGCCTGTTTGAGCAGGGCGGGTTTGCCCTTCTGGTCCCGGTTGTTGTCGCACCATGTGCGCAGGGACTGTTCCAGTTCTGGATAGGCCAGGATGGCGACGTCACTGCCTTCTGTGGCCCAGTTGAGCTTGCCGCAGCCGATGTGGGGGAGATACACCAGGCTTTCGGGCGCGGAATAGCTGGAGCCGTGCTGGCTCCATTTGATGCCGAACCGCGCAGTGACATCCCCAATTTTTTGGCTGCCCTCAAGGTCCAGCACGAAGCGTTTGATGCCGTCCGTGGGCCCGTGTTTGGTGCCGTTCTGGATGGCCAGCCACGCGATGGGGACGTGCTGTTCCCTACAGAGCGTCAGAAAGGTTTCGGCGTCCTCGGGTGTGGTGGTTTTCGCAGAGCCGATGGCGTTGATCTCGCCCTCGATCATCTGGCCGTCCCTGAGCTTGCCCGCAATCCCCGCGGTGGTGCGGACATTGCCCTCGATGTCGTCCGGAAATGCGTGGCTGCCGTCGGCCTGGAATCCTGAGAAGCCCAGATCGATGGCCTGCCGGGCCAGTTCGGTGGCGTAGTCGCTGGTGCCGAGTTTGATGTGATCCCCCCAGAGCAGGAAGGGATAGCCCCTGGGAGCCCATCGCTCCATGGCCCAGACCACGCGGTCGCGCAGATACTCAAACGGAACGTCGCACTCTTTGGTCTCCGGTTCGCTGATCTCGAAGATGGGGATCGCCCCGGTATCGGTATACCCCCTGACCGCGGCTTCCATAAACGCGTCGCACATGGCCAGGCGCAGGTTAAAGGCGATGAGGGGACGGCGTTCCCCGTGCAAAATGCTCACGGCCTCCTGGGCGACCAGGTTGGTTCCGTCTGTCCACCATGGGGCCCTAAACCGAAGGAGTCTTTCGAAAGTGGCGTCGGTTTGCGGGGATTTCTCGAGAAACATGGGAGATACTCCTTGGTGTGTAGGGAGTTAAGTAGGGGAGACTCCTGGGAGCCTCATGCAAGGAGCACCCAGCACGAGTTATTTCGAAGGGGTCAATGGGTCCAGCCGTTCCGGTCTGACTTGGACGAGCATAGAGCGGAACAGACAGGGAGGTCTGTTCCACCAGATTCCAGCAAGGAAAAGGGTCCGATGGGATCGTTTCGGCTCAAGACGGTATGGAATCCCTTCCTTTTCAGGGCGCAGGAAGGGGTGCGACGTCCTCTTTCGGACTCTTGCAGGTGCCTCAGGTAACCCCCGGCCATTTTGGCAATTTGCGCAAAGGGCAAGCCCGCCAAACGGCTGCAGGAGGACGCGCAAGGCAGAGCCGGACGCCAAGCCCCGAAAAACTCGGCAAGCACCCTTTTGCCCGAAGAAAAATGATGACGATAAAGATACGGAATATGGTCGATGGGGGCAACCGAAAAAGCGGCAAGGATCAAAAAAAACATGGGCGTAAATGGCCCGGACGTTTCTTTTTGACTTGACCTTTTGAATTTTGAGGTGTACTTTTAGCCTATGCAGCGTTAGGGCGCGTTGCGAAAGGATCAGCTGCACGGAGCGGGACGGGAAAAGGGGGAAAAATAGCCAACAACGGGGCGGAGGAAAGATGGCGTCGAGGGAAATGGTGGCCTGTTTTGGCTATTGGCGAAAACGGGTGTTCTTTACGCTGTGGGTAACCTATGCCAGTTTTTATTTGTGCCGGGTGAACATGGCGGTGGCGCTTCCGGGGATTATGGATGCGTTCGGTTTCTCCAAGACGGACGTGGGGATGATCGGGAGCACTTTTTTCATTCTCTATGCGATCGGGCAGTTTGTGAGCGGGCAGTTGGGGGATAAATGGGGCGCGCGCCGGATGATCCCGGTGGGGATCTTTGCCTCGGCTGCGCTCAATGCATGGTTTGCTTTCTCCTCTTCGCTGACGGCGATGTGCGTGATCTGGGGCTTCAACGGGATATTCCAGTCCGTGGGCTGGGCGCCCAGTGTGAAGACCCTGGCGAATTGGTTTCCAACCCGAGTGCGTGGGAAAATTTCCGGGCTCTATGGATCGTGCTTTCAGATCGGGAACGTGGTCTCGTGGCTGTTGGCCGGATATCTGGCCTCCCGATGGGGCTGGCAGGCTGTGTTCTGGGTGCCATCGATCGCCTTTGCGCTCTTTGGAGTGCATGCATGGGTGCGGATCCGCAATGCGCCGGAGGATGTGGGGCTTCCGCCGATCGAGGAGTATGAACAGTTTGGCGGGTTTGCGCCTCATAACGATTCGTCGGAGGAGCGGGCGCGCATCCGGGAAAAGGGGGATCAGCACGCGGGATTTGCATTCACCATGCGCTGCACCCTCGGGAATCCGAAGGCGTGGTGTGCGGGACTGGCGTATCTGTTTTTGAGCGTAGTCGGATATGGGTTCATGTTTTGGGCGCCAACCTACCTCTCTGAGGTGCACGGAGTATCTATATCGCGCGCAGCGATTAAGGCGATGGTGATTCCACTTTCCGGAGTGGTTGCGGCTTTTCTGGCGGGATGGATGACCGATCGCTTCTTCGGGTCGCGCCGGGCTCCGGTGGTCGTGGGGCTGATGATCTTTGCAGGGGTGTTCCTCTGGTTCTTTCCGTTTATTCCCGTGAGCCGGTCCGTGGTCAATTTGTGCGCGCTCGGATTGATCGGAGGCGCCGCAATTTCTGCGCAGACGCTGATCGTGACGGGGATGGCGATGGACATCGGGACCCGGAAGGCGGCATCCTCCGTGACGGGTTTCATCGACGCGCTGGGGTATGTGGGGGCGACGCTGACCGGTGTGGGCACGGGCTGGCTGATCGAGCATACGAATTGGACGGTGTGTTTTCACGCGTGGGCCGGAAGCGTGTGGGTGGGTGCGGGTTTGATGGCGCTCTTGTGGCGGTATCGTCCGAGTGGGGAAGCGGCGTGAGAGAATCGTCGAAAAAGGCTTGCTGTTTTGGGGCGGATGGTGTAGATTAGGGAGGCGGAGGCCGGATGGAAAGTGCAGAGTGTGGGATGCAGGATGCAAAACGTAAAATGCAAAATGCAAAATGCAAAATGAAAGCCCTTTTGTTTCCATGCGTTGCTGGGGAGCCTCGACGTGCCGCTTGACCTGCAAAGGGTGCGGTTCGCTGAGCAGATGACGGCGGACGGAGCGGGGCAATGCGGGAAGTTGCTCTGGTTCCGATCCGACCTCTTATCCTCTCGTTCCCACGCTCTGCGTGGGAACGCCGGTCTTGACGCTCCGCGTCCCCAAACGAACCGTGAACGGAGCGGAGCGGAGTTCACGGCAAAGGGAACAAGATACAGATCCTGCCCAAATCGGAATCACTGATGGCACTGATCTGCACTGATAGCACTGATCCCATCCACACATCCGCCGCCGGTGTGGCTGGCTTGGCGGATTAGTGGAATCAGGGGGCCATCAGTGAGATCAGTGGTTCTCGGCGCTGGATCGCGGAAGAACGCAAAAGAGTGGAGCAACGGAAGCGCTTCAGCTCTTCTGGATAACGCATGGGACACCTCCCAAACCTGCGGGAGGTTACCCCAGCGTGGGAACGGAGCAACTGACGCTCTGCGTCCCCACTCAAAACGTGAACGAAGCGGAGCGGATCTGGCAGCCGCGCAGAGCCGATATTCCACCGTGCGTGGTTCTAGTAAAGGACACATCGGGACGCCAGAGACACCCCATTCTCCCTTGCTGCCTTGTCCGCTGCCATGAGGGGGGAGACGCGTAGCGGGAATCCGTGAGGCCAGCAGCTTGAGCGCTGTAGGGCCGAATGGTGAAACACCATGGTTCGGTGGACTTTTCAAACACAATAAGCGTAACGACATAGGCAAGTTTGCGGAGGTGATCAAATGAACGTCACAACCCAAAGGACAGCACCTGAAATGATCTTCAGGGAGGGCAAGCCCAGAGCGGTCATCCTGGACATTGAGGTGTATCAGGACACGTTAGAGCGTCTGGAGGATATGGAGGACTTGAAAATACTCCGAGAGATGAGAAAACAGCCGCTTGCGTTCAGAAAACTGGAGGATTTTCTGCAGGAGGTTCGTCCGAATGTTTGAAGTCTATCTTGAGCAGAATGCGGAGCGGGATCTCAAGCGGCTTTCCAGAATGAAAGAAACAAAATGAAAAGTGGACAATGAAAAATGCAAAATGCAAAATGAAAAATGCAAAATAAAAACTCTCTCGTTCCCACGCTCTGTGTGGGAAGGGAAAATCTGCCCACACCGCAACAGGAGGCCAAGCCGCCCATCTGCGGACAGGTGCATAACTGGAAAGACAGGAGATCCGACACCTTGCGAGCCAAGAAGGGGACGACGCACCAAGCTGCGGTGAAAAAGGATAACCTGAAGGAGAGTTGTCAAATTACTTCACCTCTAACGCTAAGTAAGACGTGGATTTGAGGGAGGACAATGTGAAAAAACTCATACTTCTAATGGTAGTATTCGTAGCGAGTTTGGTGCATGCGGAGGAAAAGCAAGAAGTATTTCTGATAGACGGCTCCAGCATTGCAGGAAAAACGGTCTCGGCCACAGATAGCACGGTGAGCATTGAGACGGATATCGGGATGATCATCATCAAGAAGAGTAAGATATTACGCATCGAGAAGATGACCCAAAAACGAGGTGACGAAGCGATTAAGCCATTTGATCTGATAGAACTTGAAAGGAGATCCATTGTTCTCTCAAGACAGAAGGAGGGTGGGACCGGGCTTGTCCTCTCTTTGTTAGTTCCAGGAGGAGGACCTTTCTCTG
>JAZDJA010000006.1:0-12603 GCA_043804415.1 Candidatus Latescibacterota bacterium
ATGGGGCCGTTAATCCGCCTTTGCCTCCACCATGACGTGGAGCCCTGGTTTATTCCCCCTGGTGAACCTTGGCGTAATGGGGTGGTCGAAAAGTTCAATGACCACTACGAGCAGAAGTTTCTTAGCAAGGTTACTATGACCACAGAAGCAGATCTGAAGCAAGGGTCCTTCGATTTTGAGCACAAGCATAACAGCCGCTATCGGTATAGCAAGCTGGGTGGTCAAACTCCTTTGCAGGCATTGGCTGGTACAGGTAGAAAACTCATCTTTCCAAGCAAGAACCAAGCGCCCCACCACCCACTGAACAAACCTGAATCAGGGCGTTATCACATAGTCAGGTACATCAGAAGCGCCCTTCGTCTGAACATCTTTGGTGAAGTCTTTGCGGTTCCGCCTGAAATGCAGTACGAATACGTGGTAGCTACTGTGGATGTGAAAGAGCAAAAGCTCAAAGTATTCCTGGATCACAAGCAGGCTGAAGAATACGATTATCATCTGCGCTAACGGATACGCTGTTTCGTGGCGAGTTTGAGACAGCGGTGGTGGGCCGTGCAACTATAATCGGCCTGGGGGCTCCCTCAGTTTCGCCGTTGGTTATCGTCCCCCGTGAAGCTGGCGCACGGTGTCCTTCCATTCAGGAGCTATCATTTGAAATGCCAGGTTGTTAACGATGTCCTGACACAGAAAAGTGTTAACGATGTCCTGACACTTGTCAATTAGACGATATTATATCGAAAAAGGTAACAGAAAAAAGGAAGCATTTTGTGAAATAAATATGGCAGATACCTCCGGGCATCTGCCATACGATCTGTCCCCCCATCTGCAATCTCAGGCTTACATTTTGCGGCATCATGGCTTCTGGAAATTTTTTCCCCGAACCCACTGCAGAAGCGCATTCGCCTTTCCAGGAACGCTATCTGCCAATAGGACCCTCCGTCGTTATGAACGCCAAATCTTCGGCTGTAACCAAGTTATGGTTCAATAGTTCCTGCACCACGGTTTCGGTCATTTCGCTCATGAAGGGAAATTCGTATCGAATATCCAGCACGTAGGCTTTCAGGCGCATTTTCAACAGGGAGCGGCCCTGGTGGATTTCGTTTTTGAGAATCACTGCAACCGGCTTATTCAAATATACATAGCGAGACACCATGGCGGCCCGGCGGGCGATCTGGATGTTCGTGGTCATCGAGGACATGGAAAGACCGGTGCAGATCGTGACACTGTGGGCCATCAGGATGATCAGCACGGCCCCGCCAAATCCCGCATTGCCCACGACCCAGCCTTCCCGGAGAAACAAGATCACACCCAAAATGGTCAACACGCTGGGCGTAAACACTCCGGAAAAGGTGCCGAACTTCTTGCGTGGGTTGTCGCTGGATTTCCCGGCCATTACGTTTCCTGGCAGTTCTTGATTCGTGAGCGGGAAACTCCCGTGAGCGCCGCCATGCTTTGCCCACGGTTCGAGTGTGCATTTTTCACTCTACATGCTTCATTCTTCATTGTCTGGTTATCCGATACGTGGGATAGGCAAAATCCACGTTTTTCTCATTGGCAAAGTCCTCCAGAACCCCCCGATTAATCTCGTCGGCACCCGTACGTCTCTGCCAGGCATCGGAGAGATAGCGCAGGGTCAGTTCCACACCGCAGTCGGCGATGGTCACGTACACGATGGGGGTGAGTTTGCCCTGACGGATCATGTAGCGCTTTGACATCCGTCGAAGTCGTTGCTCGACCATGGCCCGGTGCGCTTCCGCTTCTTTCTGGGCGTGCTTGAGCAGGATTTCCTCGGCCCGTTTCCAGTCGCTCTCATAGGTGACGAGCACTTTGATCTCGTTCCAGATGAATTCAAAATCCCTGGAATAGTTATGAACGGGCTGGCTGAAAATGTGCCCGTTGGGACAATGGATGATCCGGCCGGTACTCTGATCGGCGTCCACCCAATTGCCGATCTCCATCAACACGGTATGAAATACGTGCACATCGATGACGTCTCCCTTGACCGATCCCCATTCGATGCGATGTCCCGCTTCAAACGGCTTGGCCACTATGATGAACAGCCATCCGATGACATTCAGGATGACCTGGTTAAGACCCACCGCAAGCCCGGCGCCGATCAGCCCGATGACTGTGCCCAGTGCACCGAGGCGCTCCATCCACGCCCAGGCCGTTGCAGCCAACCCGATGCAGACAGCCAGATAATACACGCGCTTGCGCCACCTGTACCGGATTTCCACATCCGAGATCGTGGTGTTGATGATCCGCACGATCCCCAAGACCAGCCCATAGATAACGATCCAGACCACCGCCAAATTGACCATCTTCGAAACCATCTGACTGTCCAGGTTCATTGTGACGCTGCTCCCTTTTCTAAGTCCTTCCAAAGGCAGAAGAATCCCGTGAGCCCATAAGTGTCGCACAGGAGGAGTCCCCTGCAGACGAGTTATCCGATCAGGCACGCATGGACGCACCCGGCCGGGTAATGCTTGGACCCACGGGGGTGGAACTGCAGTGGGAAATGCCGACCTCCCGATTTGCTGCACCTTGGGCATGGTGTCTCGGGAAGGCTATCCAGAGCGATTCAAGGCTAAAATACACCCTTCCAAGGACTCTTGTCAACAACTATTTTCCCGGCGGATCGAAAAAGAACATTGACATGGTGCGAAGTTTCTTTTATATTTTGCCCTTTGACAAGTCCTCTCGATCGAACGCCTATTCATCCCGCCATACAGGAGGCCCCTCTTGAGCGTTTTGATCAGCGATCGTCTGGCGCCGGAATGCGCCGAGATCCTAAAGCAGGCAGGTATTCAGGTGGACACCAAAACGGGGCTGTCTCCCGAGGAATTGATTGCGTGTATTGGAGACTATGAGGGACTGATTGTCCGGAGCGCCACGAAGGCAACCCCTGGGCTTATCGAGGCCGCAACGCAGCTGAAAGTGATCGGAAGAGCCGGAGCGGGCGTGGATAACATAGACACCGCAGCCGCGACCCGACGGGGTGTCCTGGTGATGAATACGCCCGGCGGGAATACCATCTCCACCGCAGAACACGCCTTTTCGATGCTGCTTGCACTCTCCAGAAACATCCCTCAGGCGTCGGCATCGCTCAAGGCCGGAAGATGGGATCCCAAAAAATACACCGGCGTGGAAGTGCACGGAAAGACGCTTGGCATCATCGGCATGGGCAAAGTGGGACGCGAGATGGCCCTCAGGGCGCGCGCGTTCGGTATGACCGTGCTGGGGTTCGATCCCTTCCTATCGACCGATGCGGCCGCCAAAATGGGCGTCGAGATGGTCTCCCTGGATGAAATGTGGCCCCTCGTGGATTACATCAGCATCCACGCGCCCTTAACCGGCGAGACGCGGCATCTGCTCTCCGACGAACAGTTCGCGCGTTGCCGAAAGGGCGTGCGGCTGATCCACTGCGCCCGCGGCGGCATTGTGGACGAAGGCGCCCTGCTGCGCGCCATAGAAAAAGGACAGGTAAAAGGGGCAGCGCTGGACGTGTTTGAGAGCGAGCCGCCGGATAATCTGGAACTGCTCGCGCGAGAAGAGGTAATCTGCACCCCGCATCTGGGAGCCTCCACCGAAGAGGCACAGGTTGCGGTGGCCATTCAGATCGCCGAACAGATCGCGGATTTTCTCAAGACCGGCGCGGTGCGCAATTCGATCAATCTGCCCCCCATGGAGCGTTCGGTGTATCAGAAGATTCGCTACTACATCGAACTCGGAGAGAAGATCGGACGACTCCAAGGACAGTTGAGCAAAGGCAAGCTGACCGGGGTTTCCATCGAGTACAGAGGAGACTTCCTGGACTATCCCATCTCCCCCATCACCTCTGCGGTACTCACCGGGATCCTCTCGAGAAGCTCCGACATGCCGATCAACTTCGTCAACGCCCTGGTGATCGCCCGGGAATGGGGCATCAAGGTGGACGAAATCAGGAGCAGCGAACACGAGGATTACTCCAATCTGGTCACCATCCAGTGCACCACGGATCGGGAAGAACGCGTGGTGGCCGGCACGCTGTTTGGCAAAAACGATCCGCGCATCGTTCGGATCAACGAATACCACTGCGAAGCGCCTCCCCAGGGAGATATGCTGATCTGCGGGAACAAGGACGTACCCGGCGTAATCGGACGGATCGGGTCCCTGCTGGGAGAAAACGGTATCAACATCGCCCGCATGTCATGGGGACGGGAGAAGGCCGGTGGGAAAGCGATCACCGTGCTCAATCTCGACAGCCCGGTCCCGGATGCCACCTTAGCGGACATCCTGGCCCATGAAAATATCCTCTGGGCCGAACGGGTGAAGCTGTAAGAAGGGAGGAAGAAGAAGAGGTTCGCAACAAGCTGAAGGAAGCCCCCAATCAGGGATCCAAAAACACCGGCCTAACGTCGGATGCCGGAAGAAGCGGGAGCAATCTATCTCTTTTACACGAATCCTCTGCGCCTATTGGTATCATCACTCTTTTCAAGCATGACAAAGGAGACTCGAACATGGACAAAGAGAAAGAAATACGTCATCTGGATATCACCGATCTGGAACGCATCGCGCGATACAAGAAAGCCGGATACGGCGGATGCGTCTCGGATGCGGTGCACGGATTGGGAGTCAGCGATAACATTTTTTCAGCCGCCTTCAAACCGCTGCGCCAGGGCATGCAACTGGTCGGGCGCGCGCTTCCGATCAAGCTCCATTCCCTGACCGGCGCGAGCAACCAACCCGGCGCAACAGCGGGCACTGGGGAACATCCTCAGAAACGAATGATGCGCATGGTGGACAGCCTCGAGGACGGCACAATTCTCTGTTTTGACTGCGGCGGCGATATGCAGCCCGCCCAGTTTGGGGAGATGAGTTGCCAGTTGGCCTATGCCCATGGCTGCCGCGGGATGCTTTTGGCCGGCAATTGCCGGGACACTCAGTATGTCCTCAAGATGCCGGACTTCCCCATGTATAGCTTTGGCACGCGACCCAACTGTTACTTCGGCTGGGAGATTATAGACATCAACAATCCCATCTTCATGCCCGGACACATGACCCACTACGTGACGGTCAATCCAGGAGATTTCATCTTCGGCGACAACGACGGGGTGCAGCTGATCCCCAAGGACTTTGTGGACGAAGTGCTGCTTCAGGTGGAAGCCATGTTCGCAAAGGAAAACGAAGAGCGCGAGCACCTCGCAGCCGGTATGCCCATCGACGAGGTCTATGAGAAATTCGGCGTATTGTAAACCGACGCTATCCGTTTGTGCCGAGAATTCGTTTTCGATCATCCGTAGCTCCTGGGCGGATAAGAAGGGCTATTCTGTAGGTTCATGAGTATCCCGTACAAAACGCCTGCCCACGTGAGGGGGCACGGATTTCGGAGCACAAGAGAAATGCAGGCAAAGCAAGCACGATGGCCATGCCTGGGCTTGCTTTGGGACAAACAAAAAACAGCCGCCTGCTGCATAGGGCGGCTGTTTTTGTGCAGGTTCGGGTTCTGGGGCAAATCGCAGGCAAGCGGGCTCGGCGAAATGCTTTGGGTAGGACTGCCCATAGCCCCATATGTCTTCAGTGCTGTTGGCCCGATTGTGGGCCAGGGCACGGATCTTCTTGTTTTCTGGATCTGCTCCGATCCGCCCAGCAGTGCGACACGCTATGCCAGAAAACGCTTTTCTATCCCGGCAACTTCATTTTGAAAACCGGCAGCCGAGCCACGATGCCGACGGTCAGGTAGAAACCGCCGAGATCCACGTGAACCTCGTCCCCATTGCTGAGGTTGAGTATGCTCATCCCGGTCGGACTGTCTGGATCATCGATCGACAATCCCCCCTTGACTCCCCGCATCCCCAGCGTCAGGTCCATCCCCAGCATGTCCGTGAAAAAATACTGCATCCCCCCGGCCAGTCCGTATCCAATACCGGGACTCGCCACGAAGTCGAAGTCGTAGCCGGAACCCCAGTAGGTGCCGGTGACCCAGCCCAAAAGCAGCGACGGGCAGAACCTTGCGTAAAGTCCCTCCGTCTCACCTACCTGGAACGTGAATGGCATGCCAATGGAAATAATCTGGGGCTTGAGCACCAGGGTTCCTGCATTGACCAGTTTCGACCCCCAGATGGCATGGTCTGCGGGCTTGATGAATCCGAAGGAGGCCCCCATGCGCAACGCGTCACTGGTCAGGGGAAGCGATATCCCCGCGTCAAAGGTGAAGAGGGCCGCAGAACCGTCATCTACCTGTTCGCCGGGCATGTCCAGTCTCTCTGCCCACCAGTCGTCCAGGTTGCCCCGCGCATACGTGTTTCGAAAACTCGCCGAAGCGGAGACGGTCAGGGTTCCCCGGGCGGTCTCCTGCGCCCGGGCCAAGTCAGGCGGGAACATGGCCAAAACGGACAGAAACAGACAGAACCCTCCAAAAAATGCTGCGCCACTGCTTTTCACGGCAACCTCCTTCCTGCGGTTGGTTCGTTGCCCGACAAAGCCCGAGGCCGTCCAAAAGGGTTTTGTCAGGTGTGGCAGCAACGAATGTAAACCGTTGGAAACCTCAAAACAGCTCCAATTGGCTATCGCCTTTCTTCTTCTTTTTGTTCTCCGCAATCTTCCTGTTTATTTCCGCTCTCCGTTCTTTTCTTTCCTTTATCTTTTGCTCGCTCATTTTCCGTTGGTTCTCTGCAAACTGGTTGAGTTCCTCTGCTTCTTCGCCCCCCACAAATTCAACCACGATCTCACGACGCCTGATCATCCGTTTCGGAAGGAGGAATCCCTCCGGAGTCTTACAGAAGGTGAGCATATCCGTTATTTCTTGATTGCAGTATCCTTCGGCTCCCAGAGTCAACTTACAGATGTTCCCTATTTGGGTAGCTTTGTTTGCGATGGTCGATTTCTTGGAGTCAAAGAAGTTACAAATGTCCTCAACTGAAATGTAATGATCACTCTTTTGATCGAACAGAAAATTGAGCCGCGCAATGGCATATACAGCGGAAGCGGCCCATACCTCCTTTTTCCCACGCAGGATATTGATTTTCCTTTTTCTACCGATCGCATCGCATAGTTTCAGCGCATAGCCTTCCAGTTCCTCGTCCAAACGCTCTTCACAAAAGCTGTGCACGATCGATTTGATCTCCTGGAGCCTTTCCTTCTTTTCATCCGATGAATGGGTCATTCCGGCCGGTTTCCCCTTTCTCTCTTGCTGGATATTCATTCCGAACATGAGGCCATGGCGCTCTGCTGCGGCACCCTCGCCAGTCTCCTCCTGAATCATTCACGACGCGAAGACGTCAGAATACACCGTATCTATCCCGACAACACGATGCCCCATATGGAATCCATAAAATCCGGACAGAAACAATCTCCCCGCAATGCTGCGCATGTCTCTTCAGGGCTTGTGGATTCCTATAGGCCCCGCACAATTGATTCGTTCGGCCTGCTCATTCTGGCGCACCCAACGTTCCTTGGGCGGCATGGAGCGCTGCTTCTACGTGATCGGCCGCCTGTGCATCGAGGTCACGCGCTTGCTCTATGAGGGCAATCGATCGGCGTCGAACCTGAGGATCGAGAAACTGCGCCATCGTCTCCGCACCGCGATCCATTCCGCCCTCATGGCACCAGACCTCCCACACGAGTTCGTGTTCCCTCGCATAGCAGGAAGCCGCAGCATACAGATGCGACGCCTGGTACGGCATGCATTCGGGTGCCTCCCGCACCAGAAAGCGCGAGGCGTACCACCGACCCTCGGCAATCCCATCCGTTGCGTCGCGCTGGGCATCAAAAGGATGCACGCTTGAATCTCCCGCCCTCCAATGGGCAATTTCCTCATCGCGACCCAGGTGCTCGATCCACGCGTCGAAGGCAGCGATCCCGTTGGGACGGTCCTGAAAAGTCCTTGGAGTGCGAACCACGGTAAGTGCCCATTCGAGCGCCTTTCGAAAAGTTTCCTTGCGGTCGGGCTCGGACTCCCTCGGGCCCACAGTCATCGCGTCCCAGGTTTCGGGCTCCCAGTTGCGTTTTCGAAAGTACCCACTGGGCTCAAACTCAAGGATTTCTTTTGCCCCTTGCTCCGCCTGGAAGAATGACCAGCCGATCAGGACGTCTCCGCCCTCGTCATATCCGGTGATGAGGGAGGTCTCCGGCGGACCAACCACCCCGTGCGCCAGACACGGTCGGCCCGCATTGATTTCCCAAAGCACCATTTCACGGATTGCCTGTGCATGCTCCCCCGGCTTGCCGCAGGGAGCGGCCTGCGATGGGTACCCGATCGCCTGAAAGGTATGCGAAAAGAGTGCTCCCAGGTCTGCGGACATGTAGTAGAGCGCCGCGTTGTCGCCCTCCCAGCCCCCCCAGTTCAGGAAGAAGGCTCCCCCACTGACACCCATGAGCCGGACATAATCGTTTGTCGTATCGCCGTGGTATTCCAGGATCGCGCGCAGGCAGGAGGGGAAGATAAAGTCCTCCGGCCAGGGCTTGCCGCCATGGTCTTTGACATCCGGGAAGAAACCCACCCGCGGCACCCCATCCGGTACGCAGCGTTCTGGGAATCCGGAAACGGCGGAAGCGTCGTTCATGAGATTCTCCTCCTCGGGGTTGGTCGGACCGTCTGAGCCAAAAGGCGGCTGCCAGCGCGGGGCCGAGCGTAAATCGAAACGCCTCAGACTCTATGTGAACGGGACAGGAACCTTGGTATCCTGGTCGTCCCCATCTACCTGATGGGCAGAGCCGGTCTCGAACACCAGATACCAATACAAGGCAATTTCATCTGTGCCGCTATCTATCCCTCTGTACAACTGGGTGTCAAACCCTCTCAGCTTGAAACCGCAGCATTCATAAAACCGGCACGCCCCCACGTTATTGTCCTGCGTCTCCAGCATGATGCCCGGAAGATTCCGCTCTCTTGCCCACCTCGTCGCCTGGGCGATCAACGCCGTGCCGATCCCTGTCCTCCTGAATCCGACATCCACCGCGATGTCCTCGATACAGGCATACCTGTTCCAGTTCCTGCGCAAAATGATCTGCCCGGCAACCTGTCCATTGACATACGCCAGAAAGACCGTCTTGTCCGGGCTGTCCACGTAGGTGGCATAGTCAACATCGTCTTCTCCATACCGCTTCTTGAAGCAGGGCACACCGACAATCTCGTAACGGACCTCGTTGTTCTCAACATCCACAACCAGCCTGGAATCGACGATGAATACACCATCGCATTTGCCGACATCCGCGACTTCTATCTCGCTGAGCTCTTTGATGACGACTTCCATGTTGTCGTCCCGTTGGTGGGTGGGGGCTCCGCCTGACAACGTGGATCACTCCCAAAGGGATGGAGCGTTTCGCCGCGCCAGGCTCAGTCGGGTGAATCCTCCGGTCGGGCGGTGTGCTGCTCCTGTGAAACCGCTGTTTCGATGAAAGCCACCGCATTCTCCAGCGGGACATCCTCCATGACGGGCTTCGCCGGGCCCACCACATATCCTCCCCCTCTGCCCATCTCCTCTATCAGCTTGCGCGTCTCTCCTCTGACCTCCTCAGGACTCCCGAAGGGCAAGGTCGATTGGGTGCCCATCCCTCCGATAAGAACCATCTTCCCTTGCACAAACCGCTTCAGTTCGTATACATCCATCGCCTCGGGTTGAAGGGATTCCAGTGCATCAAGTCCCATCTCAAGAAGGTCTCCTGCGAGAGGACGGACGTTCCCGCACATGTGGGCCACGACAGGAAAGCCCTTGGCGTGAACATGGTCAATAACCGCTTTCAGACGCGGCTTGACAAACTCGCGCCATCTCCCCAATCCCATCATGGGTCCGCGCTGATCGCAGTCGTCCCCGCCGTCGAAAATGCCCTCCACGGGTATTCTATCGATAATCATGTCTATCAGTTTGAGCCGGAGCTTCTGATAGCCGTCAAATAAATCGTGCACGAACTGAGGATGCTCAATCATGTCCATGAGCAAATGCTCCATGCCACGCATCTTCATGCCCCGCTCAAAAAACCCATACGCCATGCCACAAAGTCGGAAGGCGCCCCCCGCAGCCTGATACCGTTCTGCAAGAGAATCCCAGTCAGCAAGGTTCTCGGGGACCGGCCACCTGTATCCATCCATCTTTGGAGCGTTGAGAGCTGGCTCCTCCAAATGGTCAAGGCGTTCTCGCGTCACGTATCCGTATGGGCTCCGGGTAAGCCCGCCCCCGAGCACTTCCGGGCGCCCCTGTCCGACGTAATGTTCTCCGAAGAAATACTGCGTCATTCGGTCCTGCCAATGAGCGGATCCGTAGTGGGCATCGAGACGACTGTGAACGTCGTCACAGATTGGGATGCGATAGGGGACAAACCCATTATCCTCAAAACGAAAGGTTGCTTCGACTACTGCCTTCGGTGTCATTCTCCCTCCCTGGGCGCCCATTCCCACGTCTCTCACACCCAACGTCATGAATCACCAGCATGAAATGCCACGGCCATTTCTTATCAAATGGATTCTTTTCCCGGACAAATCCCTTTCACGTATCCGCCTCCGAATCAAGCCCGGACAGCTGGAACAAACTGTTATACCGACCACGCTACCCCATCGAACACAGACTTCTGTTCGGCGAAAAAATGCCACCACTGCGTCAACCACGGCTCATCAATTCCAGTGGCTTTGGCGCGATCCACAATTGCGGTTCGCATTCGCCGAAGTGATTTTGAGATCTCGTTATCTCGTTCTGGACCCTTCAACGCAGACGGGTTCGTGCGGATAAGATGGAGGATGTGATCCACTTGCTCGAGGACCAAGGCGCCCATGGGCAACCCGGAAGCGGCAACGTAAAGCCACTTGGCGTATGGATAGGCCCTCCCATCAAGTATGATGGCACATCGAATTGCGGAGTTGATCGTGTCTACAACGTTGGAGAGCGCTGCCAGCTCATCGTGGCGATCCAAGGGATTGTCGGCGCTTCGATGAAACCTTCGCATTTCCATATAGTTGAACATGAGCGCTGCCCTCCGAATGGACTCGCTCATGGGCTCCATCGCCCTGCGACGCAGCGCAGCGAAACGATCACTGGGATCAAGAACGGGGACTGCGTGTTGCAGTTCGTAGATGGTTTCCAGGTCGGGCTGCGCGAAAGCAGACCGCACATCATCAAATAGAATGGGGTTCAGATGTCCCGCCTTCCCGTCAATGCTCACATCAACGAAGCGCGTCGCACACGCTGAATCGAACAGTGCCAGTCCGGCATCATCGAGCAACAGATAGAAGTCAAGATCCGAGCAGCCATCATCAACGTTTCGGGTGGTGGATCCATGAAGCACAACGCAAGCGCTGCTGCTCAGTGCAGTGAGGACAGAAGGACGTTCCGGCGAAGCGAAGAAACGCCCGCACTGAGCTATCCACCGGGTTCGACTGTCGCCTGAGGCATCCTCCCGGTACGAGGCGATAAGTTTCTGAAGGGTTTGATCACGCATGCCTGATTATCGCATTCCGTAGTTGTGGATACACGGTCATGAATGCATGAGATCGCCCGGCCATTTCTTATCAAATGGATTCTCTTCTCGGACAAATCCCTTTTACGTATCAGCCTCCGAATCAAGCGCGGACAGTTCCTCACGAAGCGGCGTAAGTCGGGTGCTGAGGTACTCTTCGATCCAGATGGGCGCCACAAGCTCGGCAAAGGCACTTCTGACTTCTTCCGCGACCGTCTTTGACTCCTCGAGCAGTTTGTCCAGAAGGTCCAGATACGAGCTCTTCCTGCGCGAACTGGCTCGACGCGCGTCCGTTCTGAAGAGCACCATTTGTTCCCGCAACGACTGGATCTCCTGCCAGCCCCGTCGACGAACTTCCGCAAGATGCGCCATGGCCGTTTTGCAGGATTGGAAGCGACCCCTTTCGCCCAGTTCTTCCAAGGCGGCTATGCAGGCGTCGATGCCGCCCTCCGGTGGCCTGCCGTCGTGCAGGATGACCCCGATGTTGACCAATGAATCGAGTGCGGCATCGATGAACTCACATTGAACACGATCGGTGGAGTACCGGCTCCACGCAGTGGCGATGACACCCACGTATCCGAAACGTTGCGCAATATCAGCCCAGGCTTGTGCATTCTCCGCACGTTTTTCGATATTCGGCAGATCAATGTTATGCCCATCGGCGCCCTTGTAGGCCGTTCCGCCCCATTGCGTGATTCCGTGGTCATGGAACCGCTTGATATATTTCGTGTTATAGTGATGCGCAGTCATGTCCGGGTGTCCCGAATATCCCCACGCCAGGAGATCACATTTCTCGGCAAGTGATTTCAGCGCGTCGCTGTCCCAGTGAATCATCATGTCGTGCCACAGGATCGGGCGCACACCGCGCGCATTGAGACTGTCCAGAATCGGTTCGACATGCTGTAAGTAAAGCTCCCCTTTCCCGTGCTCCGCGATGTAGGCCTGGGTGTCCGGGTGTTTGCCCATCGTCCAGGCCTCGTCGCCGCCCAGATGGAAATGGCGGACATCCGGCATGAGAGTGAGAACGTCCTCCGCCATCCTTTGGATCAGGTCGCGTGCGCCGGCAGCCAAGGGATTGAGCCCCGAGGAGTCATCCGGCACCTCACGAAGGTGCTCGTAACCGGGAACACTCAGCGGGGTTTCCATATGACCCAGACATTGCACGAGGGGAATGAGCTC
>JAZDJA010000007.1:0-2292 GCA_043804415.1 Candidatus Latescibacterota bacterium
ATGTGACTTTTTTGAGGCGGCCATTGTATATATAAGTATATAAGCAAGGAAACGATGAAGGTTGGGCATGATTGAGGTTGAGCGAGACATCATAAAAATCATGAATAGGATTTCGGCTGTTCCGCCCCCCGGTGATTTTACGGAACGGGTCATGGCTAATATCTCACGGACCCAGCCGGAGGCCGAGTGGAAGTCGGGGATGCTCTATTTCTGGAAGGGCGCCGCCACCCGCTGGGAAGCCTTGCCCATCGGAGGGATCTCGACAAGAGAATGTTCCTTTTATTTTCTCATGAGCGGTGTTTTCTATCTTGTGCTGGGGGCGGTGCTGATGGCGGGTTTTTCCGGCATCGGAACGACGGGGATCCCCTGGTTTCAATGGCAACCTCAAATCATGCTGCTGATTTCCCTTTTGTTCATCGTCCTTGGGGTTGCCCTGGGCAGGGGGGGATCGGCCGCGGTCAAGACGGTGAAATCCGTGACGCTGTTTTATATTGCCTTCGTGGTCGTCAACGGCATATCCGTTCAGACGGTCTTGCCATTACCCAAAGCGTTTACCGCAGGCTTCATCCTCTCCGGTGCGGTCATGGGCCTGCTGCTCATCGTCGCACTGCAGAAAACGGCGGGGAGGGTTCGATCATGACCGGATTCTTCGGCCGGCACAGAACCGGCGCAAATGCGCGGGGCTTTACCATGATTGAAGTCATATCGGTCATCCTGGTCATAGCCATCCTGACCGTGGTCTTCATTTCCGCCACCACATCCACGGCCGTCTATACCCTGAAATCCCAGACGGATGTGATCAAGACGCATCTGCGTTACGCCCAGACCAGGGCGATGAATTCGAGCGTACTCTGGGGGATAAACTTTGCAGGCGGGAGCTATACTCTTATTACGAATGGCGCCATTCCCAGTCCGGTGATGCTGCCGGGAGAGGACAGCAATGTGGTGACCCTGCCTTCAGGCGTTGCCACCACCACGGGCATCGTCACATTTAACGATTGGGGAAAGCCCTATACCGATGCGGCGGGGACGACTCCGCAAAACGGGGACCGGGACATTACCGTCTCCTTGAGCGGCGCTACGTCGGAAAAAATCACCATCACTCGCAACACGGGGTTCATACCATGACGGGCGCGCGGGACAACAATCAACGAGGATTTACGCTGATCGAGATCATCGTGACCATCATCGTCGGGGCCATAATGATGACCATGCTCGTTGTGTTCATGGGGACAAACTACACTCAAAGCGTGAATCCCATTGTGATGGTGGGGGAACAGAACGAATTGAACCAGGTCATGGAAAAGATCGTGGAAGAATACAAGACCCGGCTCAAGAGTTCCACCTTGAAGCTAAACACGTTTTACTCTTGGATCAACACCAATTATGGCGATTACGTGGACAGCGGCAACACGAATTATATTGACATTCCCTCGTATCAGGAGGCGACCTGCACTTATGGCAGCGCCGGCTGCCTCGGCCTTAAAGTGACGCTGAAAAAAAACAACCTAAAGCTCATGGGGCTGTTTACGGAGTGAAGCCGTTATAATCATTCGAGATTTTCATGGAGTGTGACGGTGTTTAAACCAAAAAGAACAAATTCAGGATTTACGCTCATCGAAGTGATTGTCGTCCTCATTTTGGTCGGGGTATTGTCCGCCATCACCGGGATGGGCATTGTCACCGGCTTGCAGGGTTATCTTTTTGCCAGGGAGAACGCGCCCACGGCGCAGAAGGCGCAACTGGCCATGGCGCGCATGAGCAGGGAGCTTGTGGAAATATCGGGTGTGACTGCCGTGACTGCCAACTCGATTGTATTCCAAAATTTGACCGGGGATCGTGCGTTGGCGCTGGTGGGCACAACCGACAAAGTGATAAAAGTCATCGACGGGACGACCCCTCCCACTGCCGATACGGGCGATGTCCTGGTTGACAAGGTCGGCAGCTTCACCCTGAGTTACAAAAAAGCGGACGGGAACCCCTGGACGTTCGGCGCGGATGATGCCAGTCTGCTGACGTGCATCTGGATCGATCTGGGCGTCAGCCGTCCCGAAAGCGGCGCAGGGACAATCAATTTTTCGACGAAGGTCAATCCGAGAAATACGGGGACGTTCAATGTACCGGTTGAATGACAATGACGGCCGGAAGCCGGGCCGCGACATAAGATCAAATCGATATCAACGCGAGAGAGGGGTTATCCTGATCGGTCTCCTCATCACGATGGTGATCTTTGCCATTCTCGGCGCCGCCCTGTTGCCCATTACCGCCACATCGACGATGAACCAGGTGGCG
>JAZDJA010000008.1:0-15991 GCA_043804415.1 Candidatus Latescibacterota bacterium
CGGAGCCATTTTGTCATGAGCGTTTCGTAGAGTGCCACCTGGTACGGCTGGAAATCCATCTCGTAGGGGATATAGAGTCCGGAAAAGCAGGGGCGATCGCCGTATTTGTCCACCAAGGACTCGGCCAGCGCGGCATTGTATCGAAACCAGTCCTTCGGCCAGGGCGGTTTCATGTCCGCATAATCGCGCACCTGAGAAACACGGCCGCGCAGTCCGGCGCCCAGATACATCTCCATGCCCAGTCGGTCGGCCTCATCCACACAGACGGTCAGTGGATCCTCGCATCCCATCGCAAGCGGGATGCCCACCTTCTCGTCATAGCCCGTAAACAGGGGGCGGCCTCAGAGCGCCGTGATGGTGCAGATGATGGTTCGGATGCCGATGTCGTTCATATCTGAAATCAGGGCGCGCCAACTTGACTCCCCCCAGAAGCGGCACTCGTCGGTCCAGTAGGCCGCATCCCAGAGGTTGACGTGCTGCAGATCGAAAAAGCTGCCCTGCAAAATCGGTTCGGTCATGGCATTTCCTCGTGGGTTACCCGTTTCCTCAAGGGGCTTCTCTCCGCAGCCACCGGTCGAACCATGCCAGGCTTTCGCGCGCGGCCACCGACCCGTACGCGTGATCCCCCTCAAAATGTACTGCCCGGAATTGCTCCGCAGCCCCCAGCCATTGGTAGGTCCGCGTCAGTTGGGCCTCGGCAGCGGTCAGTTCGGCCTTGTTCGGGAAGAAACGATCCAGTTTGGCATTGAGGTTGAGAAACGGCCGGGGCGCGATCATCGCTGCCACATGATCCATGTCGAAGAGAAGGGGCTGATGCTCCGCCACATACGGACGAAGACGGGGATAGTTGTAGGACGCCATCAGGCCCGAAAGATCGTATCCTCGAAACGGAGACCAGCCGCACACCGGCACTGCCACCGCGATCCTCGCGTCCATTGCGGCCCCCCACAAGGTCGTCACCCCGCCCTGCGACCAGCCCGTGCAGCCGATCCGTGTGCCATCCACTTCGGGCATTCTCAGCAGAAAATCCACCGCCCGGCTCACGTCCCAGACGGACATGCCCATCCGGGACCACGTCGGGAAACGTTCGTCAAACACCGTGGTGTCGTGGGATTTGAGGCCCGGTGTGGTGCGCTCTCCCGCACACGGATAGTCGGGGCAGAGGGTGATGTACCCATGCTTGGCCAGATCGGCTCCGTAGGCCTCCGGGTCTCCCGCATTCTCCGGGCCGGCCAGTCCCACAGGAGCATCCTTCCCCCAGTTGGGGGTCATGAAGGTTCCCGGGAAACAGAGGATCGCCGGCGTGGGCCGGGTCACTCCCTTGGGCACCAGGAGCCAGGCCCAGACTATATCGTCGGACTCGTTGCCATACCGGACTTTTTTTGCGAATATGGGTGCCCGCATCCGTTTCGCCCAAAAACTGCGGGTTGAGCGCAGGCGGCTCGCGAAACGGCGGGCGTCCGAGAAGGTCCCCCACGGCCTCGCGCGTCTCCTGCCTGAGCGTCTCGAACTCCTGCTGTGTTGCCGGAGAGACGAGGGCGGGCGTCTGCACCGTGTTCTTGGGAATCCGGTCCGCTTGTGCTGCGCTCATATTTTCGCCTTTTGTCGCGTGATCCCCAGAAGCTCTCTGCGACCCAGAGTCCATGATCAAACATGCGCGTACCTCTTTGCGTCAGCTGAGACGCGGGTTTCAGCGGGTTTTCGGACATACTGTAAGGCGCAGGCAAGCCTGCGCACTCCATGGTCCCCGGCGTGTTTCCGCGGCTTGGAGCATGCTCCAGGTCAGATGCCCTCCACGTCCTTGGGGCCGCTCCTGCTTTGCTGCGCCACCTCGTCTTGTCCGGCTCCCGGAACGGGCAACACTTCGATGCCGTCAAAGTCTTTTGAGATGCGCATGCGGATGGCCCAGATGGCGTTGCTCACCGCATCCTCTCCCTCATGTCCGCCCGTATGGATATAGACCACATACACCGTCCCGTCCGACAGTTCGATCCCCTTTCCGTATCCATACACGCTCGGGTCCAAGGCAAATCCGCGATCCGCCTCTGGCACCAGCCACGTTTCTCCCTCGTCGCGGCTGAACATGCAGGACAGCCCGCCGGCCGCATACGAGCCGTGCAGACAGAGCAGCGTGCCGTCCCCAAGTGCGATCAGGCCCGGTTCGAACAGGCGGATGCCCAGGCTCACCGGTTGGGTCCATGTCCGCCCGCCATCGTCCGACCAGCACACATCCGCTTCCGGGCGCGTGACCAGAACGATCCGGCCGCTTTTAAGCTGGGCGATGCTCCCCTCGCTCATCTCGTGATCCGAGGAAATCACGGCCAGTTGTTCCCAGCTGTTTCCGCGGTCTGTTGTCCGGTAGATCGCACACTGCTCAGGGGACTTGGGGTCTGAAAAGCGCCCGTAGATGCAGACCATGGCCGAACCATTCGCAAGCGCGATTATGGGGCCATCCGTGCCCCCTGGAAGCGGCTCGCAGGGCTGCTCCCAAGTCTGTCCGCCGTCAGTGGAACGGATGATCATCGTGCCGCCGCCCGGATAGGTGAAGAAGCTGCACAACACCGTCCCGTCTGCAAGCTCGCAGAAGTTCGGATGTCGGTCATCCAACGGCGTATCCCAAAGGGTTTCCGGCTTGCTCCAGGTCAACGCTTCGTCCGTGGAGCGACAGATCATGGCGCGTCCGCCCCTGGGCGCCTCAATATCGCTGGGGAAACCGATTTCCTCCCATCCTCGGATGAGCTCGGGAGACAGCGTAAACGGGGTCGGAGGAGAGGCGTGCCAATACCCGGCGCTGAAGCCCAGCAACCACGTGCCGTTTTGAAGACGGATCACGGATTCCCATCCCACAAACCCGGTGTATCCGGGAAACGGATCGAGGGGGTTGATGCCCGGACCGACCAGCATCCTTCGACACGCGCGAAAATCTCCCTTTGCGCTGGGATGGTCCACCACTTTGCATACGGGCCGTACTGTATTTCGTGTTCCCATGGTGCGCTCCTTTTTTTTCAGTAGCGGATCAATCTAACAGTCGGTGTTTCTACGAAGTGGCGATGCAGGATGGCATGCTGCCTGGGGTCGCCCACGTGGGCGGAGTCCTCTAATGGTTCGCCCTCGGTGCGCGTGGTGCGGCACCCGAAGGCGGCCGGACAGAATGGCCACCGCAACAGCAGAACAGAGACTCAGGGGTCATGGTCATCTTGTCACGGAGCGCATCCCACAGCACGCGTTCCTCGGTGCACAGGCCCACGGGAGTATTTGGGCTCATCCTGCGGAATTCGTCCAGATAGTGCCCGTAGATCTGTTCCCGCACGGCCGGCGGGAAAGGCCTTTGTACGGGCATTCCGTTCTCCAGTTCCGGAGCGGCAGCCCGCAGTTCGGAAAGAAAAGTGGGTTCGATCAGGTCTGGACAGATCGCCCGCTCAAATTCCCGCGCCTGCATCAGGGAGAGGACCCACAATCGAACCACCTGGGGCGACACCACGCTCAGAAGTTTCTCGATGGCCTGGGTGGCTTCCTGCTGCCAGTTCACGATCGGGATAATGGGAGAGAAACCCACCCGAACGGGGTACCCGGCCTCCTGGCACCTGCGCAGGCCTTCAATGCGTTGATCCAGAGACGGCGTATCCCGCTCTATGGTGCGGCAGACCGTCTCTGTGGAGAGGGAGCAGAAGAAAATGCTGTTGGTCTTCGGAAGCGGCAGGAGATGCTCCACGTTGTCGCTTTTGGTGTAGAAGAGCAGATATTTGTCCCCTGACCGTGCAAAAAGGTCGGCCAGCACCGCAGAAGCTCCGTACTCGGGCTCGAAGCAGATGGTGTCGCTCCAGACATCATAGCGGTAGAGTTTCTGCTGGGGTCTGCGGAGGAAGAGGCCGGCCAGGTGGTCGGCGAAGTCCTCAATATCCAGCATCACATTGACGATATATCCTTCGGAACAATAGTCGCACTTGTGCACGCAGCCTGCCAGCGTGTGAATGCCCCATCCGCCCTCGCATACCACCTCGCCATGCTGTGTGCCGAAATCCGGCTTGCGCTGGCTCCACGCGGAGTCTTCGCCTGCGCCCGCTATCAGTCTTGCGAGTCGTTCGTGCCATACGCTGCGGTATTTTCGGGTTATGGGCGGGCACTGACTTTTATCCCACTCGAACGTATTGAACAGGATCGCGGGATCTCTCCGGAGCTTTTCCACGCCCTGCGCGACGCCGTGCGTGGCGAGCGGAATTCCTTCAGGCGGACCCGATTCCTCAAAGATGCGGTCCGTATCCTGCGCGTCAATCTCCTCAACCGCGGGATTCCCCATGGCACCCAGCATGCGTTCCATTCGGGATACAGCCTGCGGATTTTGGTATACGCGCCGATGGACATACACGCGGGACGGGCGAAGCGTATACATAGGTGCTCCTTTCTCTTTACCAAACGGGATGATTGGCTGCCGCCATTTTGCGGACCCACCAAACCGTGAAAAATGAGTCTTCCGGACGCCACAAGGGCCATCGCCTACAGCCCCTTCACCGCCTTCTGGCCGTCCGTTCGTTCCTTATACTCCTGCCCGTCCGGCCCATTGGGACGAACCGCCTTGGTCGCGCCCATGCCAGCGCCCGGCACCGGCAGCACCTGGATCCCGGAGTAGTCCTTGGCCACACGCAGCCGCACGGCCCAGATGGCGTTGCTTGCCGCATCCTCCGGTTTGTGCCCGCCTGTGTGGATATACACCACATACACGGATCCATCCGGCAGCTCGATCCCCTTTCCGTATCCGTATACGTTCGGGTCTACGGCAAATCCGCGATCCGCCTCCGGCACCAGCCACGTCTCCCCCCCATCCCGGCTGAACATACAGGCCAGCCCACCGGCTTGCATACGAGCCATGAATGCAGAGCAGGGTGCCGTCTCCAAGCGCCATCAAGCCCGGCTCGAACAGGTGGATGCCCAAACGGATCGGGTCCGTCCACGTCCAGCCCCCATCGTCCGACCAGCACACATCCCCATCCGGACGGCTGACCAACACGATCCGTCCGCTTTCAAGCTGGGCAATGCTCCGCTCGCTCATCTCGTGATCCGAACAGATTACCGCGGTCTGTTCCCACGTGTTGCCGCCGTCTGCAGTCCGGAAGAGGGCGTGTCCATACTCTTTGTTTCTGTCGGAGAATTGATCATAGACACAGATCATGGCCGATCCATCCCAAAGCCCTATGATCGGACCATCCGAGGCGCCGGGGAGCGGCTCGCAGGCCTGTTCCCATGTCTGCCCGCCATCGGTGGAACGGAGGATCATGGTGCCGAGCTTAGGGTAGGTATAGAAACTGCAGAGAATCGTGCCGTCGGAGAGCTCGTGGAAGTTGGGGCTGCAGTCATCCAGGGGCGTGTCCCACAGCGTCTCCGGCTTGCTCCAGGTCAGCGCCTCGTCGGTTGAACGCGAGATCATCACACGTCCGCCCGTGGGCGCATCGATGTCAGCGGGGAATCCATCGGGCTGGTTGACACCCGGTCCAACGAGCATCCTCCGGCCGTGCGCGAAAATCGCCCATTACGCTCGGATGATCCACTACTTTGCATGGGAGGTTCCCTTTATCCTGCGTGCCCATCGTGTGCTCCTCTTATAGCATCCGTTAATACTTCCCGTAGATTCTTGCGATATCCACCATTCGGAACAAATTCTCCTCCGGGGTATCCCTGCCGCATTGATCTCCGGAGGGAATTGGCCGAGATGGCGCGCCTGTCTTCGCCCAATCGACTTTGCACAGGCTGGCCGTGCGCCGCCTGTTCCTAATCAACGGATCGGGGCGATGCGCTATCACGGCTCCCTGCCGTGATCTGCCACCCGCTCCTGGGTCGGAAAATCACAGACCGTCTTGCCAGGTCCCATAAGGCAAAGCCGTTCGCCCTTCACGGTGTCAAACTCAAAGGGGTCTCCCGCGAGTTGCTCCGCCACTTTACCGTCCCTGTGTATCGTAACCGGTGCATCCGTCCACGGGTTGCGAAGACGGCATGGACCTCCGAGATTGGACTCGATGTGGACAAACTGGACGACGCCTTTCTGCTGCGAGGCGGTCACCAGAAAGCCGCGCCGGGCGGCAAGCTTGAACTGAACGTCCCATTCCCGGGGCCAAGCGGGAAAGACGCGGATCACCGGTTCGCCACCGGGCTTGGCCGCGATGCTCTGCATCAGCGCGTGCTGGATGTTGTCGGCATTCCAACCGTATCCTTCGTTGGTGATGCTTTCACGGCCCATCCACACGTTGGCCATGAGATTGTTAGTCAGTATTCTGACTTCATCACGCCAACCGACGCCCCGCAGCTGCTGGGGCAGGAATGCCTTTGCCTGCTCTGCCCGACCCATCATCACAACCGTCGCCGGAATCTCGGACAGGCAGAAAGTGGCGCTCCCCGCGAGAAGGTCATGATACCAGCCGTTCAGCTCCAGCGAACCCGCGGCCAGGCGCCGGGCGTCCGGGTTTTCGGTCTCGAGTGTGAGCAAATCGTAATCCACCGCCTGACGCACCGGCACACCAGACTCCAGTTGCTGAAAGAAGGCCACCGGTTGACGACCCTGCGCCCAGCCTTCCGGCGAGGTTTCATCGTGCGGCAGAGCCACAACATTCGGATCCTTGGTCGTCGGAATGGGGGCCGCGTTTTCGGAGAGGTCGCGCCAGAGCGGGCGCAGATGCTTGTCGACACCTATAATTTCTGAAGCGCGCACGGCCAAGGCCGTCATCGCCCGCATGGCACAGAGTTCCTCCATGGTGTCCTGCGCTCCCCAAACCGGCTCATGGCTGTGGACATTGTGGATATGGTACTTGCCGTCGGCTTCCTTCCCGACATGGGGATAATTTCGGTAGAACTCCGCCATACCGCGCAGCAGTGGATAGGCACGCTGACTCAGCCAGTTTCTATCTCGAGTGTATTCGTAAGCGAGCCAAAAACGCCAGGCTATCTTCGCACCCGTGCTGAAACAATGGGTATGGTAGTAGTAAGGCCTTGGGGTGCCGGTTTGGCAGGCATTTCCTTCATCAGAACCGGCGAGGCAGGCGGCTTCGGCATATTGTCTGGCGGTCTCCGAGAAGTCCTCGAACTTGATCTCCTCAAGCATGTAGCGGCGGAATTCCTCGGCGACCTGCTCCGGATAGCGGCGGGAACCGTTCCAGTAATGGGTCTCGGACAGGAAAATGCCATCCTTTGCTCCTCTTAGGTGTTCGGCATGCCATCTACCGTTATCATACGCTCGGAAATACAGGTCAAAATACGGCTGCACCAGTTCAAGGTGGTTGGCCATGGGCAGCGCGCGGTAGTAAGGAGAAAGGTTGGCGCCCCAGTATCGGGGCCCATTCCAGCCCATCATCCAATCCCCGTAGGGGTACCAGAGTCCGGTGTTCCAGTGCGGCGCGATGGTTCCCCGGCTGGTGCAGGCCATCTGGTAGAGCCAGGCGGTCCAGCCGCGTGTCAGGAACTCCGCGTCGCCGTTGTCGCTGCGCGCGTCGATGAAGGATTGGCTCCAGAAATTGTGCCACCAGATCTGGTTCTCCGCAAAAAGCTCGTTGAACCCCTTTCCGGTCGCTGTTCTAACTTGCTCAAGCGCATGTGCAACCACGTCAAGCTCTTTGTCCAGGGCGGCCGCGCTCCCCACCAGAATGAGAAAGGTGCCTTTGCCCGCTGCGGCTTCCAGCGCCACATTGCGCTCGTCGATGAGCAGCGCCGTGCCTTTTCGCCCCGCGAACTGGGCGGTCAGCGCGGAACGGCAGAAGTGCTCGCTCTCCGGCAGTTCCGGTTCCCCCGCTTCCTGATAGGTCTGGGTCAAGGCAACGGCCTCCCCCTCTTGCCGAAACGCCGAGATGCCCGTCCAGGGCCGCGATCCCAGTTCCCTTTTTGGCTCGCGCAGCATCCGGAGTGTGACTCTGACCGGCTGCAGTTTCGTCCGGCTGTCGGTGACCTCCAGTGCCGCCACATCCAGCTCGTGGTGAAAAAGCACCCGAATGACAACCCCCCCGCCTTCGAAGCTGCCCAGCGCATCGTAGTGGTTCAGGCTCTGGCGCATATCATGGCCCGAAAACGGCGTTTCTCCCAGATCCACCAGCATCTGTCCGCAGCCGTTGACCAGCATCTGTCCGGTTTCCAAGCCGGTGTAGCTGTTATTGCCGAGCACATCCGGACGATTGATCTGGCAGTAAATGCCTTCCGGCGTGCCACGCACGATCCCGCCCATCCTGCCGTTGCCCATGGGCAGGCCGTCTGCCGACGGCAAGTCACTTTCGGCTTCAAGTCCGGCCTCATGAGGCGCCGAGATCTTCCGCACCGGCACCCCGTCCGGGTTCAGCGGTAGCGCCCGTTCATAAACAAAATCGGCCTTCGAAACCAACCTCCGGTAATCGGGAGTCCAATTGACCGCCTTGCGGCACATTTCCTCGATCGCCCGGTTCTGTTCACAGCAATTGACATGCATCATCAAAGGCGAATTCACGAGCTTTCCCTTTCGTGTAATTAGGCAGTCTGCATGGTAGAGACCGTCCTCGTGGAAGACGGTCCCGTCGCTCATGGACCACCCATCGGGCCGGTAGTGGATGTACCGACTGGTGCCGGAGGGTGGGCCGAGACGCTCTGGACTGCCGGTCCCGGTGTTTCCCGTCGGCGCTTCTTCATCGCGTGCGATTGCTGTACTACTCCGCTTGACATTGGGTGGTTGTGGCGCCAGGAGCATGAAGACTGCCCCCGACGCCTGGGCCGTTCCTACTCGCTGTATCTCTCTTTCTTTACCCGGTAATTGGAGGTGAACGCCATTTCTTGCGGCAGGGGCAACAACCCCCCAGCCATTTCACTGAGTCTGCCCATGGTGATCTCGGACGACTCGTTGACGCGGTCCAACTGGGCGTTCGTGATCGGCAACGTATACCGCAACATCGGGCCGTAGCTCTGGAACTGCTCAGCATACGCCACCCCCACCCGGTTGCCATTCACACCATCCTGGATCTCGGCGCACTTGCGCGCGTATGATCCCCCATAAAACTGACTGGCGATGCAGTCCATGGCCTGCACCTTCTTCTCAATGACGTCGGAAATGTCAACATAGAGATCCGCGCGTGACGTGCCGCCATATCCAAGGCTGTTGCTGCCCTCCCAGGCCATGGGATTCATGAAGTAGACCGAGGGCACACCGTGGCGCTCCTGCTTGCCGTGGCCAGTTCCCGCAGCCACCTCCAAGGCCTGAATCGTGGCCTGCCCGATCGTCGCATGCATGGTCAGGCCGGAGTTCTCATAGGGATGTTCGAGGATCATCAAATCCGGCTTCACCTCCCGGATCACATTGGCGATCGCATCGATCTTGTCCTGCGTAACGGTGACATCGTCATCCTCAAATCCCAGATCGCGCACGTCGTCAAATCCGAGGATGCTGCAGGCTTTGCGAACCTCCGCAAGCTTCTCATCGGCAGCCTGCTGGATCTTTTCCTCGACGTCGAACTCAGCACCTTTCTGCCGTCTCTCCTCCATCAATCTGCTATGGTGCGATCGGGCCCCTGTCATGGCGACGAGGATCGTCACCCGATCCCCGTACTCCACGTGGTGCGCGAGGGTGCCGCCCGCCTGGTCAAAACTGTCGGCCGGATGGGCCGCAACAAGCATGATCTGAATCGGTCGTCTGGTCATACAGCGCTCCTTTTTGGTTGTTTGACACCAGGCAGACAATCCACCGCCATGCACACAGGGCTCCCCCCAATGCTCGGCGCGCATCCTGCCCTCCCGGCGCTCCGTCCGTTAATACTTTCCATAGGTTCTTGCGACCTCCACCATCCGAAACAAATTCTCCTCCGGGGTATCCCTGCCGCATTGATCTCCGGTGGACAAGATGAATCCCCCTCCCTTTCCGGCATCGTCTATCGCCTCTATGGACGCTCTTTCAACTCCCTCGGGCGTCCCGCGAAGCATCACATCTGTGGTGTGGAGATTGCCCATCAGACAAAGTTTTTCGCCATATTTCCGCTTCAATTCCCCCAGATTACAATCCCCCATCGGAGGTCCCTCCAAGGGGTTGATGTAGTCCAGATCCGTCTCCTCCGCACAGACCTCGGCGATATACCGTTGTTTTCCACAGGTATGCAGACCGGAGATGACCCCCGCCTGTTTGCACATCCTGGTGATCTCCCGAATGGTGGGCAACACGATCTCACGCCACATGGCAGGCGTTTGCAGCGTCAGGTCGCCACTTCCTCCCACCTCGACAAAATCAACACCCGCATCGATGGCCATCTCGGCTTTCCGCAAACACCATTTGTGCTGCCTCTCCACCACCTGGCTAAACTCATCCGGATAGTCGTGATACGCATAGATCGCTGCCTCCAGGTTCCCGTCGAAAAACGAGATCATCGTGGCGATTCCGGGATCTCCCGCATAGATGCCGATCACTCCGCGCTCTCCCAACTCCTCCTTTTGGATTTTGAAGATCTCGTCGTCGTAGTCCTGGATCTCAGGATAGAAGTACATGTATTTCTCAAAGTCCTCTTTGAAATCCTTGACCACCTTTTCCACCTTGGTGGGGGAGTCATACATCGGGAAAATAGTGGTTTCCCTCATATTCCCGGCGGGCGTTCTATAGAGTTTCCGTTCCACATACCGGTCCCCCTGTCTCGCGAGATACACCCGTTCTGGCGTGGTCCTTTCCTTGGAGATAAACTGCAGGCTCCCTTCATCATACCACGCGTCTATTCCAAAATAGGTCACCGCCTCCACATAGGCTTTCCACAAGGGCGGGTTCTGGTGGATGTAGATCTCCCAGAAGGGCCTGTTCTGCAACTTGCAGGGGATCATATTGGATATATCCGGGCACACCGGCACGCAATCCGCCTGACCATGCCTCATGGCAGTAAGCATCCGTTCTCTTGACGTCATGACATTCCTATCCTGAAAGGTTTTGTTCTATTCCGTACACCCAATACGGAAGCACACCGAGCCATCTTGAAGACCCCATTCTTTTTGGGTGGGCGCGGTTTTCTTCAGTGATCTTCGGTGTTTTTCGGTGTTCAATAAGGTCGAGGCTTCTCCCATTGGGCTGCCTCGACCAGGAGGCGTGACATCTTCTCAGATACGCTTCAGGATACTCCAGAATCTGAAGAAAGATGGAGCACCAGAACGTCCTCCGGTGGCACGGTAACCGCTACCCTGGACGAGGTGATGGGAAGGTCAGCATCCCGGTAAACATCCCGGGCACGCCCGAAGCGCTCGGGAAGGGCCACCGATTCTCTCACCGTCTCGTCCCGGCCGTCGTTGAACAGGAGCAACAAGGCTTCCTCCTCCCCGCCAATCAGTCGGGGTCGCAGCGCCTTTCCGGCCACCACCGGCTCGCACTGGCTCAAAAGAACCGCACGCACCCAATCCAGTGCGCCCTGGCTTCGGTGGAAGAGCTCACGCCCCAGATGTGTCCCCACATAGTAGACCTCGCCCGCCCCAAAAGGATGGTGCGCGGCCAGGCACGCTCCCAGACATTCCCCGATGGAACGGGCGGTCGTCAGGACAAGGGGCGTCACAAAAGTGCGTGCCCGAAAGCTCACCTCTATCGGCTCCCTCATGTGGATGATCGGGCACCGGTGCACCTCCTGCACATAGGGCTCCTCCAAGGGATTGAACAGATCGGGTTTCCCGGAATCGAACGTGCTCTCGGATTCGTCCTCGGAAAGGCCGCACACCTCGGCTAACCCGAAAGGAGGCACAGGTGTCTGCTGCATCCCGTGTTCCGAAAAGAGCCCGAGGTGGTTCTCCACGATCAAGGTGCCGCCTTTTTCCACATACTTCCGCAGATCCGCGGCCACAGTCTCCGTCACAATCTGGCAAGCGGGCACGATCAGCACTTTTTCAGGCACCTCGCCCAGATCGGAAAATCGGACATAGCGGGCGTTGAGGTCCGCATTCCAGACCGCCCAGTACCAGCCGATATGGATTTCCGATCCGAACAGATCCTTCCCCTCCTGCGCAAACACCAGATTGGAGTTGTCCGGATCAAAGAGCACCGCCACATCCGTTTGGGGCAGATGATCCTTGATCAGGGATCCATAGGTAGTGAACATTTTTCCGATCGAAGCCGCCTCCCGGGCCCGGGGCGTGAGGGAGCCGTCCAGCTTCACCAAACCAAACCCGGGCGCTTCGCCGGTCGTGATCTCGGAAAGATAGCACCAGTAGAGGATCCCCTTGGCTCCGTAGGCAGCAGCCAGCCAGTTGGAGGTGCGAATGTCCTCAGGCCGGGGCAGGGGACAGCGAGACAGACCGCTGTAGTGCCCGGAGCCTGCGGCCATCTCGGCGACCCAGAAGGGCTTTCCCTTCGCGCCACTTCGGATGTTGTCCAGCACGCCCGCACACTCCGAGATTCGCCAGTTTTGAAACCGGGGCGCAAACGAGCATCCCCACATATCCACGGGCTCGGCCAGCGAGTAATTGTCAATGCCCGCCTCCACCCGCGGGAGAAAGGGCGGAACCCCGCCCGCATGGCTCATAACGAATCGATCCGGGTCCGTCTCCTTGAGGGCTGCATAGCGCCAGGTCAGGTGCTCCTTCTGGTTGTCGAACCAGAAGCGATACCAGTCCAGCCAGTCGGAGTAGGTGCCGCACCGAAAGGGCGGCCGCACATCCTCCCATTCGGTGTAATAGCGCGCCCAATGCTCATTCACAGCTTCTAGCGTTTTGTACTTGGCGCGTACCCACTCTCTGAATCTCTGCGTGGAGGAGCCACAGTAGCAGAAAAGCTTGTCCCCCATATCCGCCCAGAAATTGTCGTTCCACACGGGCTCGATGTGGGGCTCATTCCAGCAGTCATACCCGATCACACAGGCATGTCGTTTGCCGAACCGTCCGCAGGCCTGCAAGAAGGTGCTCGCATGTTCCCGCACGGCTGGATGATCAAAACAGAGGCCGGGGTGACCGCCGGTCTGCGTGTTGCCGTTCCCGGAGAGCACCTGAGCCTGCCCGCGCGCGTTCACATATCGGGCGTCCGGGAATTCTCGTTCCATCCAATACGGCGCGTTTTCCAGCATCACCTGAAGGAGCACATGCAAGCCCAGCTCCTCGCAAATACCGGCGATCTCTTCCAGCTCCTCAAAATCGAAAGCATTCGGAGCAGGATTGCAGGCGTTCCACTGCAAAAACAGCTTGACGGTGTTGAACCCCAGGTTCTCCCGGATGTTCTTCAGATGGAAGCGGTGCAGATGCCTCGCGGGGTTTGGGGGCCGGTAATACTGGGCGCCATATACAAAGGAATCGTTCATTGGACCTAACCTTTCCTATAGGGATATGCTTGGGTGCATGCAGTGGACATCCCGATGAATGGTCTCGCCACCCGCGGGTAAACGATCACTTCAAGACATCGCAGGCGGCACAATCGCTCGAAACACGTCAAACGGCCACCTGGGTCCAAGTCCGAGTATCATGGCTGGGTCTATGGATACGCGGGTCATTGGACCACGACCAAGTCGGCCTTCCCCCAAGCCGTGGTGGGGGAGACGGCGTCGGGGGCGGAATCCGAGGTGAGCGGCCGGAAAGCCCCCACACTCTGGGGACAAAGGGAGGATCCTGCAAGGCCTTCATCGCCCAGCCGGAGAATCATGCCTTGCTGCACGCCCGAAAGATGGCCACCGAACCCCTGTTTGACCTGATTGCCCACCTGATTGGCGCAGGTGATCAGCAAAAGCAGCTCCCAGTGAAGGGGGGGGCAATGTGCGCACCAGTCTGGCATTGGCAACGCTCCTGCCGCATGTGGCCATGATCGTCAGCATCATGTGGGAGATGCCCCTCCTCAACATCTCCCGCATGATGGCTGTCTTCACCTGAACACAGAGGATTTATGCTCCCCCCCTCAGTTAATATGAAAACTCCTCATTTCGGGAATGAATAAGTCACTCAGGCAGCCAATTGGTACCATAAAGACCAAGAGTGGATTGGTGTGGAAAAACACCACAGTTTTGTCGATCAACTTCAGAAAGTTAATGCCACTGCCCAGAGCAAAGTGCGTATCCTGAATGGTCTTTCAGTTCACTCGCCGGTAGTGCCAAATCACGGCGCCGGGACAATCCTTGATCGTAAGAGATACTCCTTCAGCCATAAGCTCTCGCCCTGACTTCTTTATGATACGGGGTTCATCGAGGTGGGTCAATACATAGGTTGTATCAGGATCGAGGCCCCCAAGTTTGTAATTAGCTGATTCGTCAGCGCATTCGGGTCGGCGGAATGCCTGCACGATCCCTTCTCCCAGATCGGGTCGATCGAACTGCCAGGCCATCCAGTCCGTTGCATTCAGGCTATAGGGAGTGAGAGGATAGTAGTCGCCATAGAAGAGCTTACGTAGGGAAAGATACTCATTCAGTAGCTTGCGACAGAGATCGAAGTCATAGTCCTTTGAATCGATCTGTTTTTCATACAAATGCCAGCAGATAACTAAGCCGGGACTGTATGAGCTTCGAAAGGCATATACGCTTTTTACAGTTGTGGCTGCTGCGCTCAACGGTACCCACTGGGATAACGCCCAGGTTTGGGACTGGATACCTATGGGGTCAAAGTCCAACAACCCCTTTGGCCCGGACTGATAGTCGCTCCGCCAGAGGGGTATGCTGCGCTGTATCGTTTCCATGTCTATTTTTCTTCCACCGCCCGCGCAGTTGTCGATGATCAGATTCGGATGACTCTTGAGCAGCGCATCCCAGAATTCGTAGAATCCCTCCGTGTAGCGAATCTGGTTCATGCCGACTCGGTTTGCAGCCTCATCCAAAGGATAGATGGAATGACCATCCTGCCGGAACACATCTAGACTATGCTCGTCAACCGACCTGCAGTACTTGTCGATCATCCACCGGTTCACTTCGGGATTACCGTGGTCCAGACCGTTCCCCGGTAACACCCATTCCGGATGCTCCACTCCGATTTCGACGTCTGCCCGGGCCGTGTGTGGCCAAGTCCAAAGGAGGAACTTCATCCCCGCCTGGTGTGCCGAATCGGATACCGGCTTCATTCCTATTGGGTACAAGTCCTTCCGGGGCAACCTGTTATTTGCCGCTGTGAAACAGTCCTCTCCCTTCGTCCCGTTCCATCCGGCATCTATCCAGAAGCACTCCATCGGCAGATCGTGGTCTTTCCACCAGTTTATTTTTTCGATCTGTTCATCGGCCGTCATTTCACCCCAACTGGCATCGCATAGAGGGACTCTCAGCATTGTTCCACCGGGTTGCGGCGTATAGTGTTCCAGGAGAAGACGTCGCCACAGATTATGTGCACGTATTCGATCGCCCTCCCAGAAAAGGATGAGCATGCGGGGAGTTCGGATGGTCTCACCGGGATGAAGCAGCAGATGTGTAGTATCCATGCCGGAGCGAATTTGAACTCCTCTCGACATGTCCCGGATAAACTCAGCGGACCATGCGCCTGACCAACCGACTGCTGCGATTATTCCCTTCCCCGCAGATTCCACGTTGAAGAATGGCAGCGACTCGACTGACGACATAGCCCAACTTTCGATTCCGAATGAGTGAATACGGTGTCTGGAACCCGGTGCCAGAGAGTCGTCTGCGGGCTGAAAATCATCCATCCTGGAGTTACTGCCCTTCGCGTGGTGCAAGACAAACTCACCTTGATGGGAACGAGTCAGAAAGATGTCCAGCGCCTGCACGTTCTCTATAATCGGCGTGTCATTGTTACCATTATTCTTGAAATGAACCACCCACTCAACGGCCGGAAAATCAGAATACTCGATGACCTGACATCTGACCTCGAGGAGAGTAATCGTGTCGGTATAGGTCAGTATACGTTCCGTCCGATTATTGTCACGCTTGATCTCGCTGCGTGCTACGCGCCAGGTCTTCAGGATCTCGGACGATGAACGACCGTCGTAAGAAAAGGAGAATGGCGGGACGGACGACTCAGCGGAGAACCGGGCGAACACCCATTGGCGGGCGTTGGACATCTCCTGGCATGCGGCAGGGATTCTTGGCGGCGCGATTCTGTCGAACGTCTGCACCGGCCAAAGCCCGAGACG
>JAZDJA010000009.1:0-6902 GCA_043804415.1 Candidatus Latescibacterota bacterium
TGGTGCCAACGAAACAGTTAAGGGCATACGAACCTCCTTTGTGATCCCAAATGGCTCCTTAAACGTCTCTCTACCATAGGATACCACAATTACAAGTATTTCGCAACCCTTTATACTGATCAGCCAACTTGCGGAAGAGCCCGTTTTTACCCGGACGGAGCAACTCCCGTACGTCATAGACATCACAGGCCTTTTCGGACGGATGCCCGAGGGCCGGTCCCTGGCCCAGCCAGATGCCGTTTACCCAGAGCTGGTAGAAGCGCTCGGCGGTGAGGGCGCAGACCGCCGCATCCGGCTGACCGGTAAGCGTGAAAGATTTTCGGAGGAAGACGAACTGGTTGCGAAGCGGCAGTGCTTCTGCGGTCCAGATCCAGCTTGCCTTCAGATCCGTCGGCATCTCAGGGGAATGTTGGGGGCAAGCGGGTGGCGCTTCGCAGGCAACCATTTTCGTCCTTCCCGTATGGGTGTGACTCAGGTCTCATCAAACAATCTTCCTGATCCTTGCCCGGCCCACAGTTTCATTTGCCTTCAAGCGCCTTACTCTTATAGCCTTCCTTGCTCACCAACAGGCTGGTCATCCCGCCATCGGCAAAGAGATTGGCGCCCGTGATATAGGACGCCTTGTCGGAGGCCAGAAATACGGCCGCCTGGCCCATCTCGCGGCAGGTGCCGACCCGGCCCATGGGGATGTTCGACCACCAATGTGCCTCGCAGGCGTCCAGATCCTCTGCGGCATCCCGGATATCCCCCCAGATCTGCGTGTCGATCAGGCCCGGGCTGAGGCAGTTAAAACGGATGTTTCGGGATGCGAATTCGACGGCAAGAGACTTCGTCAGCCCCACCATGCCCCACTTGGCCGCGTCATACGGAGCAGCGCCCGGCAGGCATGAGGCGGTGTGCACGGTCGCGATGTTGACCACATTTCCGCTCCCCTGTCTGAGGAAGGGATCGATACAAGCCTTGGTGCAAAGAAACGTGCCCCGCAGATCGACCCCGATGACGCGGTCCCACTCCTCGGTGGTGAGCTCCTCAAAGGGTTTCACGAAATTCACGCCCGCGTTATTGACCAAGGAATCGATCCGGCCATATCGATCGAGAACGGCCTGGACCATCGCGTCGACCTGGTCACCTTGAGATACATCGCATCGCACGAAAGACGCCTCTCCGCCCTTCTCGCAGAGGGCAGCAGCGGTCGCCTGACCCTCCTTCTCACGACGGGCGACACAGACCACCTTGGCGCCTTCTTCGGCGAAGACCGCTGCAATACCCAAACCTATGCCGCCGCTGGCCCCGGTAACGATCGTGACCTTGTCTTTGAGCAGCATGCCCATTCCTCCCAAAAACTCCTGAAATCATGAAACACGGCCATCCGGCTGAATGTCGTTGATCCCGTCTTTGTGCGTGGTACACAGGAGGGAAAGCTCCCACTTTGTGCATTGGCCTGCACCCAGTTTCTGAGCGCTATGCCATTTTCCGGCAGCAATGTCCAGCCCGTCAGGCCGACCGTTTGTCGGCTCTATCGCGACGTGCTGATACCCGGCCCAGCCTCCCCGGTTGATCCACACCCCCACATAGGGCAGCACGGAGGGGTCAAAAAGAAACGCCAACAGATCGCCCCGAGCGGGCTCATGCAAAGCGGCCCACCCGACCTGCATCTTCTCTGAGAAAAACTTGATGGAGCTCCTCCCCTCTTCCCCCACCTTGAGCTTTGACAAATCGAGTCCCTCAGCAGGCACAGGCCAATCAAGCTCCCGGCCAAATCCCGCCAGGGGGGTGTGGGCAGCCGATTCGTCCGTGATAACCCTGTGAACCGAAGGCAAAATTACCTGCTCTCCCGCTCGAAATGCCAGAAGCGGGTGCAACGCCCAGATGAAGTCCTGGTCCTCTTCGCTGGTGCTGGAAAGCTCGTAGTGCAGTTTGATGACCGGCGACCCGTCCAGGATGGATACGACCCGCCTGAATCGCATTGCCGAGAACGGCAGATCCAGTGAAGTGCCAAGCGAAACGGTGTCCTTACTTCGGGCAACCCACTCCGTCTCCATCTGACCCGTCCAGATCTCCCCATGATCGGGCAGGTCCCGGCCATTCCAGTTGCACGCGGCGATGGTGGGCAGGCAATCATCTATGCCCGTGCAGTCGGCCTGGGTATAGTCCATGCCAGGATATCGGGAGAGCGTGGGAGGATCGGGCATCTGCCAGCAATAGTCGCGCCCGGTTCCCAGATTCACCAGGTGTCGAACCTTCCCGCCTTCCACGGGCGAAACCACCACTTTGACAAGGTCATTCCCCAGTTCGAATAACCGAAGTCCTGCCTGACTTATCTCTTTCGCATAACAAGACATTGCAATACCCTCCATCTCAAAATAGAACTACATCAACCACGAAATACACGAAATACACGAAAGAAACACGAAGTCTGGAAGTCTCTGCTTTAACCTCTTCTAAGTTCCACGAGTCCATACGCCCGAATGAGTTTCGGATCAATCTCCACGGATGCCATCGCACAACCATCCTCGAAATTGAGGGAAACCGCCCCCTCCGTCTCCGGGTCCAGATAACGCGCCTCGGTGATCCGACGCCCGGACCATCGCCGGGACTTCCTCACCGAAATGCGTATCGGTGGTCCCGCGTGCTTGGGGAACGGAATCGGATCGCGGTGTCCCACTTCAGATCCAGGGGACACGTCGAGCGTGCCCGCCGCGTTCACGAAATGGAGCGTCAACGCATTCCCATCCGCGGCCTCGCACGCGGTGACCATCACATCCCTGGGCAGATGCTCGGTCTCCAGATCGGGGCCGGCCGGAAGGAAACCGACTAGCAAGTCCGTGATCTGCGTCCATGTCTTTCGTTCTTCGTCCGATACCGCCTGAAACGGAACCCGCACTTCCTCGATCCGCCGGCGATCCGCGTTGTGGTTCGGCTCTATGGGACCCAGACCGAAATCGCCGGCCATTGTCACCAACTTCCCCTTGCCAATCGGATGGATTGCCATCGCGCCTCCGTCTTCGACGCAGACCGTTCCCGCCAATCCCCACAGCCGCGCCACATCTTTGGGCCTGGGAAGGCCCCGCTCCTCCCGGGTCCCCGTCCGACCCGTCCACACCAGCGTGCCTCCGTACTTTACAGAGGCACAAAAGGCCGTCAGTTCCTCGTCCGAAAGCAGCGCCACTTCGTTGAGCACGACTACGCTGTATGCCTTCAGCCGATCCAACTCCTCTTGCTGGAACAGATCGAACGGAACGTTGCGGCGGTAGCAGGCCTGAATCCACGTCCAAAGACCACGGAGACTGCGGACTTCGGCGTCTCCGTAAAGGTTCCGATTGGCTCTTGAATCGTAGAATCCCAGACGGCTCAGGCGTCGCTGACCTCTGAGCAACCGGGCGTGCGCCTTCTCGAACGCGCGGAGTTCCTTCTCCTGATCGTTCAGAGAAAAGCCCTCGGGGGTAGCGAGATACATCTGCCCCCAACTCATCGCCAGTCCCCAGGTGAACAACATCGTGTCCGGGCGATCCGGATAAAACATCGCCATCGCGGGAATGCCCCGGCGTCGGCCCACGGCAAAGCGATGACTGGCCTCAATCGCCCAGCCGGGCCACGAAACCCGGATGATCGCCGAAAAACAGCACTCCTGAAACACCCAATCCAGATCCGGCAACGTCTCTAAAGTGTACGCGGTCCAGTTCCGGTGCAGCGCATGAGACACATAATTGGGGCGAAGCGGACGCAGACCGAGTGCATCATAGTGGGCCTTGACCGCAATGTGGAAGTCCTCGTTGGAGCGGAATCGAAAGTCCAGCCAGGCCACGTAAGACGGATCATCGTAGTTCCCGTGCCACGCCTCCCAGTCCGGGCCGGGATCGGGCATCTGAGTTCCCGTCTGCTCCGCGAACAATCGCCGGCAGTGCGGACAGGCACATGCATGGCCTTCCCCGAACCACTGCACGTCGTCGGTCATAATGCCGTCTATGCCCACCCCATACAGGGTCTCGAGATAAGCCAGATAGGCCCGCCGGTAATCCGGATTGTTGAAACAGAGGCACCATCCGTGATAACCTGTGCGCGCCCACCTTCCCGTGCGTCCATCTATCTGACGAAAAGCGGAGAGGGGGAGGCCGCCGATGTCCGGATCCGCGTCGCAGTCCTCCCGAAGATGCGGCCACGACGCTCGGGACGATCCATCAACGCGCAGGATCCGATCCATGTAGTCCTCGTCCTCCTGATTCAGAGGGTTGAAGGTCAGATGGCTGGAATGGTGCTCGGTGACCCGGATACCATGCAGATGGCAGGCCTGCACCACACGCGACAGGGCATGGGTAATAACAGCCCAATGTCGTCGAAAAGACCATCGGAAATGCGTAAACTGAACGTAATCACGTGATTGATCCCTGTGTCGGCGAACGTCTCGGCCTGACGATTCAGATCGTCCTGCGCGGCGTGAAAGATCTCGTGATCGTTGTACCAGAAGAAGCCGAACCGGGTGTCCCAGGGATCCGTATGGGAGGACAGAGGGTTATCCGGCATCGGGTTTCTTCCTTTCCTTTTTCCAATTCTCAGGGATGTGACGGAGTTCAACTCCGTCACAACTGGTGGAGAGGCGTGGGAACGAGGTCAGAGATCAGCGAGATAAAATATAGCCAAACCGCAGGGCAAAGGCAAGCCCTTTTTCAGGCATAAAGCGAAGCAATGAGCAATGAATAATGCCCCGCCCAACCGCCCCGACGAGGTGGAACGCTTCTCAAGCAGGAAAAACACTCTTCAAAAAGCGGCCTCACACAACCTGTGGTTCAACGTGGCCCGAAAAAACAGCAACAAGGGCCATCGAACCCCACGGGAAATCGCATATGAAAGAAATCCGAGTCTTAATCCAAAACTGCCCACACTATCCCCGGTCTACCTCGATGAGTCGATTCTCCTTTTATTGGGCTGAATCGACCAAATGTTTCATCAAAACATGCGAAACCAGACCTCAGGGGGATACCATGTTGTTCCCTATCCTCTTTCTGTAAAAACGGCACGGAAAAGGCTACGGTCCTTTCGAAGACCGTAGCCTGAGTAATTGCTCTCTTTGCTGACATTTCCCATTTACCGCAACAGCATGATCTTCCTCGTCTGCACGCCTCCACTATCCCCGCTCAAACGGACCAGATACACGCCGCTGGAAATCTCTCGGCCTGCCTGATCCCTGCCGTCCCAAATGATTGAATGCTCACCTGCTTTCATCTGAGATTCAACCACTGTTCTTACTCTCTGGCCCAGCGTGTTGTAGACCTCCAGCCTAACGAAAACCGATTTTGGCAAGGCGAAGCTTATCGCCGTCTGGGCGTTGAAGGGGTTGGGACAGCTCTGGAGGAGGTCAACACCGCTTATCACTTGCTCGCCTGCTTCTTCACTACCCAGTTGAGGCGGATCATAGCCCAATTCCAGCCTGGCAAAATCTGCGACTATATCCTCAGGATAGCTCCTGACGAACTCCTCGAAAACCGCCGTAGCTTTCTCGTGGGCCTTCAAGTTGTGTTTGTAGATCATCCCCTTGGAGAAGAACAAATCCCTTTCCCACTGCGTGCCCTTGAATTTCTCGAGAAGCTCCGAAACCCGCTCTAACGCCTTCTGACCAAGCCCCAACCTACGGAGCACGGAAACGCTGGCCCTCAAAGCAACTCCCCCTAAGGAAGTATCTGAATGCATCCGCGCTGTTTCCTCCAGATAGGCCAAGCATTCTCCTTCCGCTCCCATCTCCCGATAGGCGAAGATCAGTTCCGTCAAACTCGCCTCCGCTGCATTCGAACACGGATATCCCTCGATCACCCCTTTGAAGCCAGCAATCGCCTCCGGATACTCCCCCTTAGACAAGAGCAGAGACGAACTCCTGTATTGTTCTACCTCCGGGTTCTCGCTCCTGCTTGCGACGATCTTCGCCAGCATGGGCTCCCAGATCACGTTCCAGCTTGGTTTGCCATAGTAAATTAACGGCTCTTCTTCATCCGGTCCCCACCAGTTTTTCTGAGCGTAGATAGTAAGGGCTTCTGGATTGGACGAAGAAATGTATATATCATAGCCTGAGGTCCAGATTTGGTTCTGGCCCCAGTTGCCGGGGGAAAACACGCCAAGCTCCGGGACAGAACCGGAGATGCACCGCACCCCCTGGCCATCGCCATTTATGGTGTTATACCCATAGCCGTCGCGTTCGCTCACGTTGGGATTGGAGGAGTTATACAGCATCAGCCCGTATGTGCAGTCGGTTATGAGGGTTCCTTTAAGCCTGGGACTGGAGTCATAGCAATATACTCCGTTCTCGGAATCGTTAAGAACGCAACCCCAGATGACATTGCCAAAGGAGGCGGGAGAAGAGCTGTCACTGCAGTATACCGCAGCGTACCCTCTAAGCGTAAAGCCCCTCACACGGGCATTCGCAATCCCATCGAAGGTGACCGCTGTGGTGTAGCCCAATCCCACATCTATGACCGTGTTGCCGGGGAGAAGGTAGTCTACCGCCCACAGATCCACGTCTTCCTTCATTACGACTTGCTCATTGTAAGTGCCGGGACCTACATCAACCGTCGTGGGATAGCCATAGAGTGCTGCGTCATTGATGGCGGACTGGATGGTTGCATAATGGCCGTTTTCGTTCGTGATATTGGGGTTCCAATTAGCACCATTATCGATGATAGTGCCGCCGGTTGATTTGAGATAGTGACCGTTTAGGTTCACCGTGGTACTTGACTGGATGGTGAGGGTGACGCCGAAGGGCACGGCGACATTATCTAGTGTCTGACCGGAAACCGTGTTTTCTCGCTCAATCGACAAGGAATTGTTTCCTCTGTCTGCCTTTGACAATTGCCTGACCCCCCAAAACGGCCTAAGCTTGGCCTGATCCCTGCGCGTATTCTATTGAAATGGCTGCT
>JAZDJA010000010.1:0-6245 GCA_043804415.1 Candidatus Latescibacterota bacterium
AAGCAGGGTTGTTCCCGTATACTAAAACCGAGGATGAGTAGATGATCTTTCTTACACCGGCAGCAACACTTGCCTCGAGAAGATTAAAGGTCCCACCAATATTGACATTAAAAGCGGCCCGCAAATCTTGGACTGCTTCTCTTGCCAGTAACGAAGCCGTATGAACCACAAAATCAACCCCCTGAACAGCCTTCCTTACATCATCTATCCGTGTAAGGTCTCCCTTAAGCAACGTTACATTCCCATAGTCCAATTCTTGCAAACAATTATCTTTAAATCCATTTAAATTCTTGTCAAATGCAATAATCTCCTTTGGATGTTCGGCAATCAGTTTGTCGATAATGTGGGAACCGATCATACCTGCTCCACCTGTTACTAATATCCTGCTTCCTTCAAGCTTCATGGCTGCCTCCATACCTTAAATTATTCTTCAAATTATTCTTCTGTTTTTTGAAAAAACTCCAAACTCCCTATTTTCCTCCCCTTTCAGGCGGGAAGAGTCGCTTTGGAACCTCAAATCCTAATTCCCGACAGGCTCTAACCGCCACGGGGTGCATGTAACATCTGTCCACATTTATTCCCAGCCCAACTGGATACCTTTTATCCCCTATCGAGGCCGGTTGTCAATAGTGGACATCAACCTTTCATGCTGCCGGTCGTTTGGCGGCTATGGCCCTCAAGAGGGACTGGCCGACCAGGTTCTTCGTCATGCGTTCTGACATGGCATAGCCTACAACTTCCCCCGTAAAAAGATCCTTATGCCCCGCAAGATGCAAAATATCCCTTGACACGTAAAAACAGCCCCCCTATACTTTATCGCTTGATGGCAGCAGACACACCGGGGATCAATACGGGCGCTGCTGCCTTCTGGGGTGACAGGTATTCTGCCATTCAGCTTCCATCTCCATCGCGGGCACAATCAAGATGGGTGTATGATTCGGTGTTGGGTAACAGCCCTGGCTGGGAGTGGCACGAGAGGGATTACATGAGGTGAGAGAGATGACCACTGAGTCGTTGTCCAGGAAGGCATTAGAGGGCGTGAGGGTGCTCGACCTCAGCGAGTCGGAGTCCGGTGCCGTTGCTGCACAGACGCTGGCCTGGTATGGGGCGGAAGTGGTGAGGATCGAGGAGCCTGGCACCGGAGGGCAGAGCCGCTGTGCCAACACCGACATGCCGGGAGTGGATGGCTATCCCTTTATCTTCCTGAACTGCAACAAACAGAGCGTCACGCTGGACCTGCAAAGCGAGCAGGGAAGGCAACTGCTTCGACGGATGATCCCCAGGGCCGACATTCTCATTGAAGATCGCCCTCCCGGAACGGTCGAGCGGTTGGGTTTCTCCTATCAGCAGGTCAGCGCCATCAATCCGCGGATCATCTACGCCCAGATCAAAGGCTTCAGCCCGAACGGCCCTTATGCCAACTACCCGTCATCCGAGACGATAGCCCAGGCGATGGGCGGGGTGATGAGCTTGACGGGCCCCGGCGAGTTGCCGCCTCTGAAGGTTGGGGCGAGCATCGGCGGCACGGGGAGTGGACTGCTATGCCTGTCGGGGATCCTGGCGGCGCTGTACCGGAGGCTGGAAACCGGTCTGGGCAGGCAGGTGGAGTGCAGCATGGAGGATGTGGTCTTGCACTACTGCCGGATGGGATACGCAGGCAGGTACTACGCCTTGCGCCAGGCCCGACCGAGGGCTGGGAACCGGCACACCTGGGCGCCGACGGCCCCGTGCAACACTTACCACTGCAAGCCCTTCGGCCCGAACGATTACGTGTACATCTTCTGTATACGGGGTTACAACAAACACTGGGAGCGTCTGCTCAACGCCATAGGTCGTGAGGACCTGTTGGGTGACCTCCGGTTCGCCACACCCGAAGCGCGGTTCGCTCATCTCAGCGAGGTGGATGAGTTGGTCGGCGGCTGGACCCGAAACTACACCAAGTACGAAGCGGTACGGATCATCGGGGATGGGGGAGTCCCCATCGGGATGACTTTGGACACCAAGGAACTATCTGAGGATCCGTACCTGCGGCAGTGTGGCACCTTCGTAACGATACGACATCCGGTTCGGGGAGAAATAGTGGTGCCTGGTTGGCCGGTGAAAATGTCCGAGATGCCGGTGGAGGTTACGAGGCCGCCGATGTTGGGCGAGCACAACATCAGGGTCTGTCGGGAATGGCTCGGGCTGGACGAGCAGGAGATCGCGCAGTTGCGGGCAGACAGGGTGATCTAACGGAAGGAGCCTGTGTCGAAAGGAGGGAAGATGGCCGAATCGGTTCTGGGCGATACGCTGCAGGGTGTCAAGGTGCTGGACCTTAGCCAGTTTGAGTCTGCGCCAGTCATGACTCAGGCGCTGGCCTGGTACGGGGCGGAGGTGGTGAAGATCGAGGAGCCCGTCAAGGGCGACCAGAGTCGCTACGCCGCCAGCGACATGCCGGGGGTGGAGACCTTTCACTTCCTTCTTCTGAACTCCAACAAACTCAGTGCGACGCTCAACCTGCGTGACGAGCGGGGCAAGGAGATGCTGCGGCAGATGATCCCCAAGGCGGACATCTTCGTTGAGAACTTCGCACCCGGCACCATCGAGCGGTTGGGCTTCTCGTACGAGCAGGTCAGCGCCATCAATCCGCGCATCATCTATGTGCAGGTGAAGGGCTATGGCACGGGCAGCCCGTATTTTCGGCTCCTAGCCTTCGATATGACCGTGCAGGCCATGGGAGGCGCCATGAGCATAACCGGCACCCCGGAGACCCCGCCCATGCGGTCCGGACCCACCTTTGGGGACACGGGGGCGGGCATGCACTGCCTGTCAGGGATACTGGCAGCACTGTACCAGAGGCACTTCACCGGACGGGGGCAGCGGATAGATGTTGCGATGCAGGAGTGCGTGGTCAACTTCTGCCGGTTAGCCTATGCCCATCAATACCTGCTGGGTGGTGCCGTCCCTCGAACAGGAAACCGCGACTGGCTGGGAAAGATGGTCCCCGCAGATGCGTACCCCTGCACTCCTTTCGGCCCCAACGACTACTGCTACATTGAATGCGATAGCGAAGAGCATTGGGAGCGGTTGCTCCGAGCCATGGATCGACAGGATCTGCTGGGAGATCCTCGGTTTGCGACAGTTGAGACGCGTCTGGCGCACCTGGACGAAGTGGACCGGGTGATCGGCGAGTGGACTCGGAACTACCCCAAGGACGAGGTGTTTCGCATCCTGGGTGAGTCAGGGGTGCCAGCCGGGGCGGTGTTGGACACCAGAGAGCTAGCCGACGATCCAGAGCTGCGCCGGCGGAGAAGCTTCGTGACCATAAAGCATCCGACCCGAGGGGAGTTGGTAATACCAGGCTGGCCGGTGAAGCTATCGCGGTCGGCGGCGGAGGTGGTGAGGTCACCCTTGCTGGGCGAGCACAACGCCAGGGTGTACAGGGAATGGTTGGGACTGGACGAGGTCCAACTCGCCCACCTGCGGGCGGAGAACGTTGTCTGAGGTTTGGTAAAGGTACAGGGATCATAACCACTATCAGGGAGGTAAAAGTACATGGCCAAGGTAAACGGAAACAATCTGGTGGCAAAGGCGTTGCAGCGGCAGGGCGTGGATACTTTCTTTTTCCTCATGGGCGGACCGATGCTGGGTGTCGAGAAAGCGTGTATCGACCTGGGCATGCGGTACGTCTACGCGCGACACGAGCAGGCTGCTGCCACTATGGCGCACGCATACGCTCGGCTGTTGAACCGCCCGGGTATCTGCATGGGGTGCTCCGGGCCCGGAGCCACCAACTTGATTACCGGTGTCACCTCCGCTTGGGCGGATTGTGCACCTGTGGTAGCGCTGGCCGGAGCTTCCACATGGAACGGATGGGGGCGCGGGGTCTTCCAGGAGATGGAACAGCTGGCGATGTTCAAGCCCATCACCAAGTGGGCGGAGCGGGTATACGACACGGTTCGAATACCGGAGCTGATATCCGTCGCTTTGCGCCAGGTTAAGTCCGGCAGGCCCGCCCCGGTGTACCTGGAGTTTCCCGGCGACATCCTGTACCAGGAGATCGAAGAGGAAGAGGTAGATTTTCCCGACGTGGCGCGCTCAAGGACCGATTCTCGTCCCTACGGTGACCCAGACATGGTCAAGGCAGCGGTGAAAATGCTTTCTCAGGCCAAACGCCCTCTCCTGATGACGGGTGGTGGCATCCTGTGGTCAGGGGCGGCGGAGCAATTGCGCCAGTTCGCGGAGATGGCCGGTATTCCCTTCTACACCACCCCCCAGGGCCGGGGAGTCATTCCCGACGATCACGATCTCTCCTTCCTTGCTGCCCGCTCGACGGCGTTCCGGGAGGCTGACTGCCTGTTGGTAGTGGGTACCCGATTCAACTACATGGTCGGCCACGGGCAACCGCCTCGATTCGCTCGGGACATGCGGGTCATCCAGGTTGACATCGATCAGGCCGAGATCGGCCACAACCGAGCCGTGGACGTGGGCATCGTGGGAGACGCGGCAGCGGTGTTGGGCCAACTGGTAAAAGAGGGCGAGGGAGTGCTGAAACCCGGCCTGTACAGCGACTGGGTGGAGCGTCTCCGGCAGGTCGACAAGGTCAAATGGGCGGAACAGGAAAAGGCGATGTCTACTAACAGGACGCCGATTCACCCCTTGCGACTCTGCAAGGAGATACGAGACTACCTGGATCGCGACGCCATACTGTGCGTCGACGGCCAGGAGATCCTCAACTACGGCCGGCAGTCGATCCCCACCTTCGTGCCCGGTCATCGTCTCAACTCGGGCCCCATGGGGACCATGGGGGTGGGCTTGCCCTTCGGTCTCGGGGCAAAGGTGGCCAAGCCGGACAAGCAGGTGCTGGTGCTTCACGGGGATGGTTCCTTCGGCCTGAACGCCATGGAACTGGACACGGCGGTCCGAAGCAAGCTGCCTGTGGTCACGGTCATCAGCAATAACGGTGGCTGGACTTCTGATCCGGTTGGTGAAAAGCCGGGCCGGTACCTGGGCAACGTGCGCTACGACCGCATGGCTGAGGGGCTCGGCTGCCACGGGGAGTTCGTCGAGCGTCCAGAGGACATTCGCCCGGCGCTGGAGCGCGCCTTCGCCTCGGGCTTGCCGGCAGTGGTGAATGTGGTCACCGACCCGGCGGCGCGAGCTACTACCCAGTCGTTCTCCGGCTATCACGGGCCGGCGGCATAGGAATTTTTGCAGAGGCGCACGACGCCGGGGGAGTGCAGGTTTGGCTGGAGCGATCGCTTTCGCGGCGACGTGGCGCGCGGTTGAGTGATGCATCCGGTGTATCCCTGCTGTCCCAACGTTGTTTTTTGGTGGTGATCCTCACCACAGTGAAAGTTCACGATGTCAACATCCTCGACCAACTGATCATCGAGTTGGGGGCCATCTACATCAAGGCGGATTAGGCCTTCCGGAAGTTGTTTGGCTGGGAGCTGTTTTCCGATGCAAGCACCTTTGGCAAGCTGTTTAAGCGATTCAATATGGGTCATCGCCATGAGCTGAGTGAATCCGAGACATTTTTAAAAATTTGACATCCTCTATAAAATTTGTTTTACTACAGATGTTTGAGAATTTTGAATTTTCCATAATTTGGTTAGGGTTTCATTTTCTGCCCGACTTTTCAAAAAATTAGGACTTGGCAGCGGATATCACCGGCAGGCGTTGATGTGCTTTTCAGTTATGGCGACACCGTTAACCTCAAAACGTTCAGTCACGGGATCTGTTTCATGGCTGATCTGCCCGTTGCTCCGCGTCCGGGCAGACCTCTCCCTATATTTACACCATAAGGAGGTCACCGATGAATGATTTGGGGAGAAACCGGAGTTATGCAAAGGTCTCGGGGAATGGCCGATAGATGTTTGAGTGGAGTTACCCACAACCGCGTCCGGCTTTGCTATTAAAGGGCGGCCAGACGCGGATAAGGAGGCGATACGGAGTGAGTTACTGAAACAACCAACCTCATTATGAAAGGCATGATCTATGAAAGCAGAGATGAGAGGGAAGATCAAGTACGGGGTTTGGGCACTGCTTTGCGGGTCCCTTGTTGCCATGGTTATGGGTTTTTCGTGGGGTGGCTGGTCAACCTCAGCGCACGCAGCAGCCAAGACGGGGGATTTCCCGGCCAAGGGCAGTACCATCACCATCATCGTACCCGTGTCTCCAGGCGGTGCCATGGATATTGGCTGCCGGCTGATGGCCAGCGGTCTGGAGAAGGTGTTGGGTGTTCCCGTTCAGGTTGTCAACAA
>JAZDJA010000011.1:0-17936 GCA_043804415.1 Candidatus Latescibacterota bacterium
TTCGAAAGCGCTGGTAGGTCAGACATTCTTGTCTGACCCAGTCTGACCTGGATGACCATAAAGCTGAACAGACAGGAATGTCTGTTCCACCAAACGCCTGCAAGAAATTTATCCTGTAAGATTGCTTCGGATTATGAGGGAGAAGTTTTCAATTTTTCCTAGGGAAAAAGTTTTCCCTAGAGCCACTTGCAAAACCATCCAAAGATGACATCGCTTCGGCACATCATTCCTTGCAATGACAACAATAAAGTCGTTTTATCATTACAAGCGAAGCTGCGTCCCCTCATTTTTCGGATTTTTGCAAGTGGCTGCCTACAATAATAAATCCATTTTAACAAAGTGAACGAAGCGACACCAAGTCGTTTTTCGGACTTTTTCAAGAGCCTCAATCGTCAATATTCAATAATCAATCGTCAGAGGTACGCGCATGGAAAAGAGCCGCTTAAAAACATTTCGGGTCTCCGAATCGCGTCCCAAGGACGTGGGCAGGGGAATCGTTCGGATCGATCCCATGGATATGGCCGAGATCGGTGCCGAGGTGGGGGATATCGTTCAGGTGGAGGGGAAGAGGAAAACGGTCGCTAAGATCATGCCCGCTTACATGGAAGATCGGGGGAAGGACATCATCCAGATGGACGGTCTGATCCGGGAAAACGCGCAGGTGGGTCTGGACGAAAAGGTCTCCGTTCATAAGGTCCCTCATAACCCGGCGAACAAGATCACCTTAGCCCCCATGACCTTAATGCGGGCAACCCAGCGGGACAGGGATATGAAATACATCGGAACCCTATTAGAGGGGTTGCCTCTAGTGGAGGGAGACCGAATAAGAGCGAACCTATTCGGAGCCCGCCGTCAGGATTTCACCGTGGTCTCCGCCTCTCCCAAAGGAACCATCCTGATCCATCCGAATACGATAATCAAAATGGTGGAAGAAAAAGAAGCGGTGGAACGGCGAGCAAGGATGTCATATGAAGATATCGGAGGGTTGAAGCGAGAGATCCGGAGGGTAAGAGAAATGATCGAGCTTCCTCTGAAGTACCCCCAGGTCTTTGAAAGACTGGGCATTGAAGCTCCTAAAGGCGTGTTGTTGCATGGCCCTCCGGGGTGCGGGAAGACCCTGATCGCCCGTGCCGTGGCCAACGAGACCGACGCGCATTTCAGCCAACTGAGCGGGCCAGAGATAATGGGGAAATACTACGGAGAGTCCGAAGGCCGTCTAAGGGCCCTATTCGAGGATGCTTCCGCTCACGCGCCCTCCATCATCTTCTTGGATGAAATTGATTCCATCGCCCCCAAGCGGGAGGAGATGGGCGGTGAGAAACAGGTGGAGCGCCGAGTAGTGGCTCAGCTTTTAGCCCTGATGGATGGATTGGAGTCCCGGGGCAGCGTGATCGTCATCGGGGCAACCAACATCCCCAATGTCCTCGATCCCGCCCTGCGCCGGCCGGGAAGGTTCGATCGGGAGATAGAAATCGCCATTCCGGACAAGAACGGCAGATTGGAGATCCTGAACATCCATACCCGGGGGATGCCGCTGGCAGAAGACGTGAAGCTGGAGAGACTTGGAGAGATCACCCACGGGTTTGTAGGGGCAGATCTGGAAGCCTTGTGTAGGGAAGCCGCTATGACCACGCTGAGAAAGGTATTCCCAAGCATTGATTTTGATCTGGAAGAGATCCCTTATGAGACCATACTGGGGCTGGAAGTCAGAATGGATGATTTCATGGAGGCCCTAAGAGAGATCGAACCCTCGGCCATTCGGGAGGTCTTTACCGAGATTCCAGACGTGAAGTGGAGCGACGTAGGAGGCTTGGAGGAGGCCAAGCAGGTGCTCCTGGAAGCTGTTGAATGGCCGTTGACCTACCCGGAACTGTTCGAGCATGCCAAGACGAAACCGCCCAAAGGCATATTGTTGTATGGCCCCCCCGGTACAGGGAAGACCTTGTTGGCCAAGGCCGTGGCGAGTGAGAGCGAGGTAAACTTCATCTCGGTAAAGGGACCGAGCCTGATGAGCAAATGGATCGGGGACACAGAAAGGGGGGTGAGGGAGCTCTTCAAGAAGGCCAAACAAGCATCTCCATGCATTGTATTTCTCGACGAGATAGACAGCCTGACCCCAACCCGCAGTTCCGGAACCGGAGAATCCAACGTGACGGAACGCGTGATCAGCCAATTCCTGACCGAGATGGACGGCATAGAGGAGCTCAAAGGGGTGGTGGTTTTGGCCGCGACCAACCGACTGGATATCATTGATCCTGCACTGCTCCGGGCCGGCAGGTTCGACTTTCTCCTAGAGCTCCCTGTCCCCGATGAGCTGACGAGAGAAGGGATCTTCAAAATTCATACGAAAGGAAAACCGCTGGCTCCCGATGTGGATCTAGGCGCGCTCGCGAACATAACAACTGGGCTGGTAGGCGCCGATATCGAATCCATCTGCAAAAAGGCATCAATGCTGGCGATCCGTGAATTCCTGAAGGGGCAAGAGGGCAGAAAAGGAGGAGATTATAGTACGTTTGGAATAACCGCCGGGCATTTCGACGAGGCGGTTAAGATGGCAAAGAGCAACAGAAAAATCCAAAATTCCAAATGACAAAAACGTGATGCGTGAAACGTGAGGGGCCATTCACGTATTCCGCATCACGTTTTACGTTTTATACGGTTATTTGCGCTCTGGAATCTGACATGGTCTTGAGCAGTTTCCCAGAATCTGGAAAGGGTGGGGACCTTGCGAAAACTAATCCATATCCCGATCATCCACACAGCGGACGATTTCGGCTCTTTAGCCAGTCTTGTAAAGGACGAATATGGGAGAGTATACGGTCGCCAGAAATGGCAGGAACACCTCAAGGCCATAGAGGATAGATGGCGTCTAATTCAAGAGAAGGTGATGCACCTCGATCTGGAATGGGAGAGAGTCAGACTCTATCAGGACGGGCTACCGGTCTGCGGCAAGGAGCAGGAAATTGCCCACAAAATAGCCGCAGACGGCAACATAAATTACGAGCTCCTTTGTCACTTAGTCAAAATGGGGGGGCTCCTGGAAGGAACGGAAGATCCCCAACTCCTGCAACAGGAATACCGCTACATCCTCGAAATTGGCCAGGCAAAAAATCTAGACCAAAGAGATCGGCTGATCGAAGAGTATAGCAGTGCTGGGGAAAAATTGCTCTCAGAAAGGGACCGGTTCATTGCCAAAACAATAGACCAAACTCTCCGACGAGGAGAGACTGGGGTATTGTTCCTTGGGGCCATGCACAAGATAGCTGAGGTTCTCTCCGAGGACATCGAAATCGAGCTTTTTGAGTAGAGGAGAGAATCTCTCAGCAATCAGTCGTCAGCATTCAGTATCCTTCCATTTTTCTATACTGCCCCATCTTCCTTTCTCTTTTTCCACCGTAAAATCCGAAGAGTTTGCAGCGATTGCTCAAGGTTGTCCCCCCGTTCTACGCGTCTCTGCGGCAAGTATCAGTCAGGCTAAGGAAGAAAGCAAAAATCCAAAATGAAGAGGCATACCATGCAGGAAGCCAAGCCTGAGATCGCCTGTCCGGTCTTTCTCCGGCAGGAGGACAAAATCGGAAGATTGACCAATGAGATCAACCGGTCAAAGGATATCGGCCACAAGGCGGGGCTAGCCGAGAAGATGGCAAAGGAGGTTGAGCTCCTTTTGAGCTGCCAGGACCATGATGAGCGCAGCCTAGATTGTGTCTCCTGCTATACGGTGTCAATCCTGAGAAATAAAATGGCTAAGCTCATCTTGAGGATTGACAGGATATCGGGGAGTAAATTATAGGCCCCGGATTCACGTACCTCGGGAGAAATCCCGAATGACTCAGTCTGTTCCCGAAGCATAGTGGAGTGGTCAGATTCGATGGAACAGGAGATTGCGGAGCGGATGCGGCGGGGTGGCCCCCGGTGTTTGAATCGAACGGCAGCTTGCCCCGAAAGGAAAGAACAGCGACAAGCAACTTACCAGTCCCGAGTTTCTGGATTATCCGTCACACCATCCACAAATTCCGGTCCAGACTCCGGTACTGGATGGCCTCGCTGATGTGTTCGGGGCGGATATCCGGCATCCCCTCCAGATCCGCAATGGTGCGGGAAACCTTCAGTATCCGGTCGTAGGCCCGGGCGGATAGGCCCAACTTGGTGATGGCCATCTTCAGCAGATCGTTCCCCTGCGCGTCCACCTTGCAGAACGTGCGGACGTCTTTGGGTGCCATACCGGCATTGGAATAAACACCCTCTCTTTCCCGAAAGCGCTCGATCTGGATCTGCCGGGCGCGATTGACCCGCTCCCTTATGACTTCGGAGGATTCTCCGGTTGGCTTGCCGGACAGGTCCTGATATTTCACCGCGGGCACTTCGATGTGGATGTCTATCCGATCCAACAGTGGCCCGGAGATGCGGGACATATACTTCTGGATGGCTTGGGGCGTGCAGGTGCATTCTTTTTTGGGATCGGAAAAATAACCGCAGGGACAGGGGTTCATCGCGGCGGCCAGCATAAACGAGGCTGGATAGGTCAGCGACATGGTGGCGCGGGAGATGGTCACGCTGCCGTCCTCCAACGGCTGGCGGAGGACTTCGAGGACGCTGCGCTTGAATTCGGGGAGTTCGTCGAGAAACAGGACGCCGTGGTGGGCCAGGCTGACCTCTCCGGGACGGGGAATATGGCCGCCTCCGATCAGTCCTGCGTCGCTGATGGTATGGTGCGGAGAGCGAAAGGGGCGGGTGGCGATAAGTGCTGCGTTGGGGGGAAGCAGTCCGGATACGGAATGGATCTTCGTGGTGGTCAGCGCCTCGTCCAAGGTCAGATTGGGGAGGATGGAGGGAAGGCGGCGCGCCAGCATCGTTTTGCCGGAGCCGGGGGGACCGATCATGATGATGTTGTGTCCTCCGGAGGCGGCCACCTCCACCGCTCGCTTGGCGTGTTCCTGGCCCTTCACGTCCGAGAAGTCCATGGCGTAAACGGAGCTTTGGGCAAACACCTCGTCCATGTCCACGTCAAAAGGGCGCATGCCGGCAAAACCGTTCAGGAAATCCACCGCCTCGCTCACGCTGAGCACGGGATAGACCTCCAGCCCTTCTGCCATCGCGGCCTCTTCCGCGTTCTCCCTGGGGAGCAACAGGCCCTTGAGTCCGGCCTTCTTGACCGCCACGGCGATGGACAGGGCGCCTTTTATGGGCCGGAGCGATCCGTCCAGCGAAAGCTCTCCCAACAGGGCATAGCGCTCCAGAAGATCCGTTGGGACTTGCCCGGTAGCGGCCAGGATGCCCATGGCAATGGGAAGATCGAAGGCGGATCCCTCCTTGCGCACATCGGCCGGGGCCAGATTGATCGTGATCCGTCCCTGCGGGAACACGAAGCCGGAATTCTTGATCGCTGCGGTGACCCGATCCTTGCTCTCCTTGACTGCTCCGTCCGGCAGTCCAACGGTGGAGAAATACGGCAACTGCCTCGCGATGTCCGTTTCCACCTCAACGATGTAGGCATCTATGCCCAGCACCGCACTGCTCAGGACTTTGGAGAGCATCGGAGCTCCTTATCGAAAAGAGGTCAAAGGATGCGGCGCGCCCATGCAAAAGGGCGATCATAGCGATCGCCCCTGCGGCCTATTTCCAGGCGGATGAGCAGCACGCAACCGCGGAAGCCATTGGTGCTTAGTCCGGGAACCACGCGCAGCCAGCGAGAGGATGTTTGCCTCTTTTCGCGGACCAGCCCTCTGTCTCTTAGGTTACGATTCCGGGATCAGACGGTTTGCCTCCATCCGGAGGCGTTGTTCTAATGCTTTTGAAACGTCGTCTTTCCCTCGACCTCAATGGTATCCACAATGGCTATGATCGCCGTATCCACGGGCATGCTCTTGGTCACTTCGGTCAAGCGCGCGGAGCTTCCGCTGACGCACAGGACGATCTCTCCGTACCCCGCACCCACTGAATCCACGGCCACCGCATACGTGCTGGTCGGACGCATCGCTATATCCATCTGGCACACCACGAGAAGCTTCGAGCCCTGCAGTTTCTCATTTTTCTGCGTGGCCACTACGGTGCCCACCACTTTGCCTACAACCATTTCCCTCCCTCCCAGGAGCATCATTTCCGATTCGGGATCGCAGATTGCGAATTGTAAAGCCCGAGACCCGAAATGCTCCGAGAACGTCTTCTGCGCCCTGCGTTCTAAGCCTTGCTATCCGCTTTTCCCAAAGGGAGTACGCCTTCCAACTCCGCGTGCGGCCTGGGAATCACATGAACGGAAACCACCTCTCCGATTCTCTGGGCGGCGGCGGCACCCGCGTCCGTAGCTGCCTTCACCGCGCCCACGTCGCCGCGCACCAGAACCGTCACCAATCCGCTGCCCACCTTCTGCCAACTCACCAGCTGTACATTCGCAGCCTTCACCATCGCATCGGCCGCCTCCACCATCGCGACAAAACCCTTCGTTTCGATCATTCCCAAGGCATCGTTCATGCTTGCTCCCTTCCTACTCGTTACAGTCGTTATTTTCGTGCCATGTACCGCGCACCCGCGCAGGTTAACTCAATATGATTTTCTCCAGATCCGGATGGGGATTTGGGATAATGTGCGAGGAGACCACTTCGCCGATCTTCTGAGCAGCAGCCACGCCCGCTTCCACCGATGCCTTCACCGCGCCCACGTCGCCGCGCACCAAGGTGGTCACGTATCCCCCACCGATTTTCTCGTATTGCTGGAGCGTTACCCGGGCCGCCTTAACCATCGCATCCGACGCCTCGACCATCGCGACCAGGCCTTTTGTTTCCACCATACCCAATGCCTTTCCGTCCATCGTGATCCTCCCTTTTTGGATTTACATCGCAAGGACGCAAAGGAAAGAGCGTGAGAAAGTGAGAAAAAGCAAAACCCGCTCGCCCGCTTTTCCATCGTCCCAGTCTCACAGGAGTTTTCTCTGCGATCTCTGCGTCTCTGCGGTGCTGTGCCGTGTCGGTTTTTTAGTGCAAAAAGTGCCGCATCCCTGTGAAAACCATTGCCACCCCAACTCGGTTGCACGCATCAATGGACGCCTGATCCTTGTTGGCGCCACCGGGCTGGACGATATACCGAACGCCCACTCGGGCCGACTCCTCCACGGTGTCCGAAAACGGGAAGAGCGCATCGGATGCCATCACCATCTCCGCCATCTGCGCGGATACGAACGCCTCGAAATCCCCGGTTCTTCCGGACGCATCCCACTCGATCTTCAGATTCTCCCGGGCCTTCGTGGCGGCGAGTTTCCGCAGCGAATCCACCCGGTTGGGCTGGCCCGCGCCCATGCCGATCACCTGAAACTGTCCGGGACGATATTCGCGACAGAGAATGATGGCGTTGGATTTGGTGTATTTGCACGCCTTCCATGAAAACTCCGCCAAGGCGCTCTTGGCCTCCGGGAAGGCCTTCTCGGTCATCGTCTCAAATTTGTCGAACAGCGACAGATCGCGCCCCTGCTCGAGCATTCCCCCCGTAATCTTCCGATAGGTATACGGATCGGGCGTTCCGGCGTCAAACGGATCCACCTGAAGGAGGCGGATCATCTTGCTTTTTTTCTGAAGAAACGCCAATGCATCCGCGTCGAATCGCGGCGCGATGAGCACCTCGACAAATTTGCCCTCCGCCGGACTGGGCACATTTTCGCCGTTTATGATCTCGTAGGAGATATGTGGCACTGAGTCACCCTTTAGAAACTCCGCAGTTGCCATATCCACCGGACAGGTCACCGCGATCACCGACCCGAAGGCCGATATGGGATCGCCCGCCCAGGCGGCTTCCATGGCCTCCCGAAGCGTGCTTCCTGTGGCGTATCCGCATGGGTTGGTGTGTTTGATCACCGCAACCCCACACGTATCGCGAAGGGACTTGGCTGCTTCCAGGGCCGCATCCGCATCCACATAGTTGTTGTAGGACATCTCCTTTCCATTGAGGATCGTGGCCCGAGCCAGGGAGGATTCGGTGCTCTTCTCATCCCGGTAGAACGTGGCCTCCTGATGGGAATTCTCGCCGTACCGGAGCGTTTCTCCCCCCTTGTAACTGAGCCGGAGAATCTGCTCGCCGGAAAGGTGCTTGCTTAGGTACCGGTCGATGGCCGCATCGTAGTCGGCGGTGGATCGAAAGACCTTGACACAGAGCGCGGCCCGCATCTCGGCGGAAACCGCACCGGAGGATTCCAGTTCCTCAGCCACCCGGTCGTAGTCGGAAGGATCGGTCACCACCGCGACGTGGCGGTAGTTTTTCGCCGCACTCCTGAGCATCGTGGGGCCGCCGATGTCGATGTTCTCGATGGCCTCCTCCAGGGGAACATCCGGTTTGGCGATGGTCTGCTCGAAAGGATACAGATTGACCACCACCAGGTCGATCAATTCGATGGCATGATCGGAGACATCCTTCATATGATCGGGATGATCCCGAAGGGCCAGAAGCCCTCCGTGCACCTTGGGATGCAGGGTTTTTACCCGGCCGTCCATCATCTCCGGGAAACCCGTCAGATCGGAGATGGAGCGCACCCTCACTCCTGCCTCCGACAGGGTGCGCGCTGTGCCTCCGGTGGAGACGATCTCCACACCCAAACGCTCCAATCGCTGAGCAAATTGGACCACGCCGCGCTTGTCCGACACACTGATCAACGCTCTCTTAACGGTCGACAAACTGTTCCTCCTTCTCTATGTTGAGGTGGCACTGCCCCATGTGGCGAAGCGTTTCCGTCCTATTGAGAAGCGCCGGCCTGGGGCATGGTGCTGTTCGTATACCTACGAGGATGGATCGGATCAAAAGTGTTGGGGAAATGGGGTCCAATGCACCCCCAAGATACTGATCCGACCGCAAAAAGTCAAGAGGAAACTTGCCGCGCGGGAGGGGGGTGCATGCCCGGAGAAAGATGTTTGCTCCTAAAGGGTTTCCCCCATTCCCTCCACTTCCATGAAATGGCGGACGATCTCCGCATGTTTTGCCAAGGAGGCTCTCCCGTTCGGATCCAGCGCATAGATCCCGCGATCCACCTTCTCAAACCATCCGTAGTGGTTCTTGGAGAGGATGGATTGGGTCTTGCCCCCGGTTCCGAGCTTCCGCAACTGGGCGGGTGATGCCTGCCCGAGGCGGTCCAGATAAGTCGCGATCTGAATGGCATTTTGCTTATACGCGGTGATCCGCTCCTGAGTCGAGGGTATTCCTCCGAGGTTGTGATCTTTGTACAGACCGTCCATCTCCCGGATGAGGGATTTTCGTTTCCTCCGATCCTTTCTCCTTTTGGGAGGGTCGGGATGAAAAACCACCTCCATTTTTGTCTTCGTCTTCAGGAATCGAACCAGGATCAAACCCAACTCAAGGCGTTTGAGCAGAGCGCACATGCCCCTGAAATTAGGGGGCGCTTTTCGGCCGGGAGGAACCGGTATGGCCACATACACCGAATTCGAAATCTGCTGGCGACCGGTGGCCTGCATCAGAAGGGCAACCGAGAAATGGGTCTTCAGTTCGATCAGTATCAGCTCATCGTCTTTTCGGGCCGTAATATCGCAGTTTTTCACCTCGCCATAGATGGCATACCCCTGCTGCTCGAGGTACTCCTTGATCGGCAGGTAGAGATCGGATTCCTGAATTTTCATATTGTGGTTCTCTCGCTTTGTTTGGTCCGTGAAAATCCGTGAGATCCGTGTCCCATCGTCTGTGGTCTTTGCGAGGGTTCGGGAAAGGGATACACTCGAACCTGTGATGCCATCAGATCGCGCATCGGTACAGCAAAATAACGACGGAGCGGGGCGCCACAGGAAGCCCTTTTGCTCAGAAGACCCCGAGTGACTCATCGAAACGGCCATTCACTCGTCCTTCTTTTGCTTCCGCCGCTCCCACCATGCCAGCCGCTCTTTGATCTTGCGCTCGAATCCAAATTCGGTTGGGACATAGTATTCCCGTTTGCTCAACCCCTCGGGCAGAAAATCCTGGCCCGCGTAATGGTCTTCGGCATTGTGGTCGTATTGGTAGCCCGCACCGTATCCCAGGTCTTTCATCAAACCGGTGGGCGCATTGCGGATGTGCATGGGCACGGGAAGATGACCGGACCTTCGTACCTCCGATCGCGCCCGGTCCAAGGCCACGTAGGCGGCGTTGCTCTTGGGGGCTGTGGCCAGGTAGATGACGGCCTGCGCGAGGGCCAGATCCCCTTCCGGGGAGCCCAGGAAATGGAAGGCATCGCGCGCGGCAATGCACACGGACAGGGCCTGGGGATCGGCGTTCCCCACGTCCTCCGAGGCAAAACGCACCATGCGCCGGGCGATATACAGGGGGTCCTCGCCGGCCTCCAGCATGCGGGCCAGCCAATAGAGCCCGGCATCCGGATCACTGCCCCGAAGTGATTTGTGAAAGGCTGAGATGATATTGTAGTGTTCCTCCCCGGATTTGTCGTATGCGAGCACTTTGCGCTGGGCCGCCCGCTGGACCTGTTCGGCGCTGATCGAGCGCACTCCGGCGGCATCCGGTTCGGTGCTGGTGACGACGAATTCGAGCAGGTTCAAGGCTTTGCGTGCATCCCCGTTTCCGAAATCCACGAGGGCATCCAGCGCATCCGGTGTCATATCTGGAGAAAGATCGGCGATGCCGCGCTCCCGATCATTCAGTGCACGTTGGAGGATGGTTTTCAGCTCGTCTGCTGTCAGCCAGTTGAGGACAAAAACCTGTGAGCGGGAAAGCAGGGGCGCGTTCACCTCAAAGGAGGGATTTTCGGTGGTGGCTCCGATGAGGACGATGGTGCCGTTTTCGACGTGCGGGAGGAAGGCGTCCTGTTGGGCTTTGTTGAATCGGTGGATCTCGTCTATGAAAAGGAGCGTGCGCTGTTTGGAATAACGCTGTTGCTCCGAGGTCCGTGCAATGACCTGCTTGATCTCCTTGATCCCGGCGATCACGGCGCTAAACGGCATAAATTGCGCCTGGGTCTCGTGGGCGATGATATGTGCCAGTGAGGTTTTTCCTGTTCCGGGCGGCCCCCAAAGGATGATGGAACGGAGTTCATCCATCTCGATCATGGCCCGCAGGGGGGTGCCTTCGGAGAGAATGGCGCGTTGTCCCACAAACTCGTCGAGGGTGCGGGGGCGCATGCGATCCGCAAGCGGTGCGGACCGGGATTCGGAGGAAGGCTCGGACTGGGAGGTCTCGAAAAGATCCATAAATACCTGGGAGGGATGAGGAGGGCAAAGTGAAGAAGGAAAATGCAAAACGCAAAATGCAAAATGCAAAACTGCAGGACGAAACAGCGGAGTTGCGCCCATCCGATTCCCCGGCTCGTTGCTCACGAATGCAGAAAGAGGGACAGGTGGAAAGAGAGAAGAATCGTTGTTCCTACGCCAATCGTCAGTCGGGGTTCTCTGGCGCGGGCTGGCATGCGATTACGAACCATGACGTCTATGTCACGGCGTCCCGTCGGGTAGCGTTTTTTTGGCCCAATGGTCCTCTGGGAGATGAGGAAGGCAAAGTGAAAAATGCAAAATGCAAAATGCAGAATGCAGAATGCAGAATGCAGAATGCAGAATGCAAAATTGTAGGAAGAAACAGCGGAGCTGCGCCGATTCCCTTCTGCTGCATCGGTCAAAGTGTCGGATCTCGCGGTAGTATTCCCTTGCGCCCAGGTCACGGCGTCCCGCCGGTCGGATCCTTTTTCGCCCGATAGTCCTCGATGGCTTTGTGCAGGGCATCGGCGGCCAGGTTGGAACAGTGCATCTTGTTGGGGGGCAATCCATCCAAGGCCTCTGCCACCGTATTTCGGCTGATCTGCTCGGCTTCTTCAAGGGTCTTGCCCATGACCAATTCGGTGATCATGCTGCTGGTGGCAATGGCCGCGCCACAGCCGAAGGTCTGGAACCTGACATCCTGGATACGGTTATCGTGCACCTTTATGTAAAGCTTCATAATATCCCCGCACGTGGGATTTCCTATCTCCCCGATGCCATCCGCATCGGAGAGTGCTCCCACGTTTCGAGGGTGCTGAAAATGGTCCATCACTTTCTCACTATACATGCGCGTCATCCTCTCCGTCAGATTTTCGTGGCCCATAACAGTGGCAGCCTATCGGCGAATCTGTCGCTGTCATGTTCTGTTCGGGCATGATTCAACGATTCAGTGGGATCCGTTCCAGTTCTGCCCTATTTCAACTGAATTGTACTAAGGCCGTTAGATTCTATCGAGAGCCCTGATAATACATCGGTTTGTTCGGGTTTGGGTAAAATCCGAAAGAGCAGGAAGAAGTCTCAGAAGGGACTTTCCTTTCCTTCGGTTCAATCGGAAAATATAGCGAATGGACGCAGCTAAGTCAAGCGGAAAAACCCGGATATTCTCAAACTTCCACGACCATGCGGGATGGCTTGGGTATTTCCAGCAACGATCTCCTGATCCGGTCTCCAAAAACGCGCATGGGAATGACCTTTTCCCAGGCGAGATTATTGAGTTTTCGGGTTCCTTTCGGCTTGTTCCCTTCCCCGGATGCCGCACAAAAAGAGCTTGACAAACAAAAGCAAATTGTGTAAACTCAAAAACTGTGTTGCATCGCAAAACGGATTCGTTCGCAGAGACATTTCCGAGCGCCCACGCTTCCGCGGGTTTGAGAGGAGTTGCGCTCTTTTGGAACCTGGGGCTATCGGCACCGTGTTCCTGTCGGGTTGGTTCACCTACGTATCTGGGATCAGAGGGGATTGGTATGACGCAGGTTCATGATCTGGCCATAGTCAGTTCGAAGGCGCAGTTGGACGAGGGCGTTTCCGTGGGACCGTTTTCGATCGTCGAAGACGGCGTGGTGATCGGAGCGGACACCCAGATTGCCAGTCACGTTCTCGTGGCTTCCGGAACGACGCTTGGGAAGGAATGTGTGCTTCACCACGGAGCAGTGGTGGGCACCGTTCCCCAGGATCTGAAATTCAGGGGCGAGGAAACCACGATGGAAGTCGGGGATCGCACGGTGATCCGGGAGTTTGCCACACTCAACCGGGGCACGGAAGATCAGTGGAAAACCGTGGTGGGGAGCGATTGTCTGATTATGGCCTATGCCCACGTGGCGCACGACTGCGTGGTGGGAGATCACGTGATTCTGGCCAATTCGGTGGCGCTCAGTGGACACGTGACCATCGAGGATTTCGCGATTCTCGGAGGCTTTGCGAAGGTCCACCAGTTTACCCGGGTTGGGCGGCATAGCTTCGTGGGGGCCAGCTTTCGGGTAACCATGGATGTTGTTCCCTACATCAAAGTGGCCGGAGAGCCGTTAAAACCTTTGGGACTCAATACGCTGGGTCTCAAGAGGCGCGGTTTTACCCCTGAGGGGCTCGCGGTTTTGGAGCGGGCGTTTCGCCTCCTTTTTCGATCCGGGCTGAATACGTCTCAGGCGTTGGCTCGGATGCGGGAGGAATTGGAACCCACCGAGGAAGTGACTTCATTGATTCGGTTTATTGAGGAGAGTGCGCGCGGGATTGTGAGGTAGGAGAAAGATTGGAAAAGGGATGCCGCTGCGGAGACCGGGCGGCTTTCTTTTGTGAAGCCCGTAGATTCCCAAATTTTCACGGAATCTTCCGTGCGGGCCTTGTCCGCGGGAGGGCGATGGGTGACCCATGAAGGAAACAAAGCACATCCTGATCCTGGCCGGCGAGGCCTCCGGGGACCTGCACGGCGCGCACTTGGTGGCTGCGATGCGCAAGCTGGGAATCGCAGCGGACTGCTCCGGGATCGGCGGAGATCGGATGGCGGACCAGGGCGTCAAAATCCTCCGGCACGCGGACGAAATGGCGATCATGGGATTTGTGGAGGTCATCTGGAGACTGCGTTTTATCCGCAAGGTTCTCGGGGAGATCGAGACCTTTCTGGACGAACGCCGCCCCGATCTGGTGACCCTGATCGACTATCCGGGGTTCAATCTGCGCGTGGCGAAAATGGCAAGGGAACGCGGGATCCCGGTCCTCTATTACATTGCGCCGCAGGTCTGGGCGTGGGGCGCGTCTCGGATGGGGAAAATTGCGGATCGGGTCACGCGGATGGCGGCCATTCTTCCTTTCGAGGAGCCGTTGTTTCGGCAAGCAGGAATTGATGTGCAATTTGTGGGACATCCCCTGTTGGATCAGGTGCACACACGTTTGTCCAAAGCAGAGTTTTTTCGGGAGCATGGCTTGGAAGAGGGCCGGACCCTGATCGGGCTGCTTCCTGGGAGCCGACGGCAGGAGATCGCGCGCTTGTTTCCGGCGATGTTGGGGGCCCTTGGAAAGATGCGGGCACAGGGGATCCGTGTGCAGGCCGTCGTGGGAGCAGCGCATGAGATCCCTGCGGAGATGCTCTCCGCTGCAATGGACAAGGTCGGGGTACATGTCAAACAAATCGAGGGCGCGACCTACGAGGTGATGGCGCATTCGGATCTGCTATGGGTGACTTCGGGGACCGCCACGTTGGAGGCGGCCATTCTGGGCACCCCGATGATGATCGTGTATCGGGCGGCGCTCCTCTCCTATCTGATCGGGAAGGTGGTGGTGAAGATCCCGTATATCGGATTGCCGAACATCGTGGCCGGGCGGAAGATCGTGCCGGAATTGATTCAACGAGAGGCGCGTGCGGAGCGGATCGCAGCGCAGGCGGTGGAGATTCTGAGCAACGCCGAGGAAAGACGAACGATGCAGGAAGGGCTGGTGGAGGTGCGGGCGAAATTAGGAGAGAAGGGCGCTTCGGAGCGCGTGGCGGGAATCGTGGGGGAGATGCTGGGGGCGTGAAACGTAAGGCGGGGAGGCTACGCTCTACAACTTTCCGGCCCGGAGTATAGCCACCGCCAACCACAAGCCAAGCACCGCCGCGATCAGATGGCCCACAATTCCAAGGAGCAAAAATCCAAGGAAGAAGGAGCTTTTGTCTAAGTGCTTAACGGACGACGCGTGAGTCGCGCAGTGAGTTTAACTATTAGCAAATTATTAAGTAACCTCGTAAATCCCTCAACCAAAACGCGAAGCGCCACAATGGAGCGACGACAACTATTTTCTATCAATAGACGGAGCGTCGTTGTTGGGCGTGTTATGTGCAGTTGCCCGTCACCTCATCAAAATAAGCTTCTTGGTTTCAATGAATGATCCAGCATGCAAACGGCAAAAGTAAACTCCGCTTGCAGTAATTGTTGCATTCCATTGCTTTGTATAGGTTCCTGATGGCATTTCTTCTGATACAAGCGTTGTAATTTCCTGTCCCAAGAGATCAAATACTTTGAGTGACACAAATGATTTTGACGGAAGACTAAAAGAAATACTTGTAGATGGATTGAAAGGGTTTGGATAGTTCTGACTCAAACTAAAACCGGTTGGACCTGCGAGTTCATCCTTTACTTCGACAGAAGTCACGGCATTATACCCAACGAGAACATTAGGTGCCTCTCCTTCTCTTGCAGACATTACGAGTCCGGTTCCTTGAGCATAGTAATTGTATTCAATGTAAATGACAGCTCCAGAGCCTGTATAGCGTTTTATCTGTCTGCTCTTGACGCAGTTAGTAAATGTTCCAGCGGGCACTTGAACAGTCTCGGTGTTACTCATAGTCGTATCCTCCGAAGAATATTCCCAAAATGAGTACTTGTTCGAGTATCCGGGAACAATAAATTGATTGGGGAAATATGGGCCTGGAGGATCATATACCGTTGCTGAATCTATGTTTGATGTCCAATATTCGCCTGTTGAACCCATTGCACCACTAAGAATATTCCCTTCCGAATCTTCCCGGAGCCAGAAAACATGAAATACATTAATGTTTGACGGATCATCACTGGGCCACTCCATTCCTTTTTGTCTGAAATAGAGCTGCCCGGATATGGAATCTGATCCTTCAATCGTATAGCGCGTAATTCTTGTGTCCCATCCCGGCTGATTTCCTTGCCTTTGAAATTCCAGATAGTTGCCAACGCGTAATGGTAAATAATAGTCCGCTGCTACCTGGGCAAGGGTCGTTTCACTTACCAGAAGTAGAATGCAAATTGAAAGAAACAGGGAAAGTGGTTTCATAAAATACCTCCTTATGATTGTTTAGAGAGCAATTGCAACTAACGTTTGGTGGTATGAAAAGTTGCCGATTGCGGGCGATTCCATATCAAGGTGCAAGAAAGTTGAAGCGGGCTACAACCCCTGAATAACCTACTGTCTCGGCAATTTTTTATACCACGTGTTATCGGTTGTTTTTATTTTTTCGTTTCAAGTCAGTCAGGTATGTCTGTCCGCAAACTTTGTCCGACCAATAATTTTATTTCTTTGTGTGTTAAAATTGAAGTGGAAGCACTGTTTTTTGCAACATGCAATAATACTTTTGCTAATTCAGTTGATGTAATTACCATTGACGGAACAAAAAAACCTAATGTCCGGATTATTTGGTTTTGAATTTTTAAATAAATGGAATTGTTACTTCTTTTATGGGAAGGAATAATACCTCCGGGTCTTGCTATATACAATTTTTTGAAAGGAAGTTTCAAAAGTTCATTTTCCGTTTTTCCTTTGATGCGTCCAAATAAAAATTTACTTTTCTCAGCTGAATCTGCTCCCTCTCCACTCAAGAATAAAAAATTGATTAGAGGATTTGCTTGTAACATCTCTTTTGCAGCAGCCAAAGTGTAATCATAAGTTATAGCTATATACTCTTCCTTGCTGACCGCATTTTGCGATATTCCCAAACACCAAACGCAAGCATCTTGTTTTCTGAAAACATCGGTAAGGTTTGAATAGTTTAAAAAGTCTTGATGAATATGCGTTTTAACTTTTGGATGTACTATGTCTAAAGGTTTACGAGTAATAACGGTTATTTCTACAATGTCATTATCTAAAATCGCCTGTCTTAAAACCTCTGAGCCAACCATTCCTGTAGCACCGGTTATGATTATTTTCATTTGTCTTGATTGTTAAATGAACTATTGTTGGTTGCACTACTCAATAATTTCGCTTCACACCGAAAACCATTTTCATAAATGTGAATAATTCTGTAGCCAGGGTCTTCCATTGTATAGCTTGTTGATGTGGTAGTTATTACTTTTATTCCATTGTAGTCGTTTTCTGAATTTTTGTGAATATGGCCACCAAACAGTGCTCGAACATCATAATCTTTAACTATGGGATAAATTTCCTTGAGAATACTCTCTCGGTGAGCGAAAAGAAAAACCCTTTTACCTCGGCTCTTTTCTAAATCATTCTTTAACCATTCGATTTGTTTCTGTTTCTCATTTTCTAATCCATCATCTGAAAGGGATGAATTCAATCCTATGAAATGCGCCGAATCGTAATCAAACGAGAAGTAACTAATACCAAAAATTGACTCGTATCTTTCCAGAGCTTCCTTTGTTGCGACACTGGATGCAAAAGCACTTATCCCTAAATCGTGGTCTCCGGGAATGACATACAAAGGCACTTTTAGTTTTAATAGAGAATCTTTGACTGCTAAAAATTCATTTTTACCACCGCCTTCAGCTCCTCCCATTACCAAATCACCTGTCAGGAAAACAAAAGAGGGTTTGAGTTGATTAATGTCGTTTGCAATCTTGAAATAATTTTTCTTCCACTTCTCGAATAAACCGGGAAACAGTTTGAAACCCCAATGCCAATGCTGATTCCAGTCGGAGTTTGAAATATGAATGTCAGTTAGATGAACAAATGAAAAAAGATATTTGTCGTTATTATGACTTGAAGGCTGTTCTACCAATTTTTGATTGGAAGTGCAAACGCACCCCAAAACAATTAAAAAAATGAAAAAAATAATTATCGCAACTTTTAATAATTTCGGGACTGTTAAGTTAACTGTCGCTGTGTCTTGTTCTAACATATTATATGTAATGTTGTTATATTAGCTTATTGGCTTGTCAATTCAATAGCATGGAATTCTGATGAAACAAACTCCGCTGTCGCTGATGTGGTTTGCCCGGCGCTAAGAGGGACAGAGCCACTTCCTGAGTACCTCTCGGC
>JAZDJA010000012.1:0-2580 GCA_043804415.1 Candidatus Latescibacterota bacterium
TCGACCATTTCTCTGCCGAAATCGGCAGCCATCTGAAGATCAACCTCATCCGGATGTCCCTCCGTGTACCAGGGTGAGGTGAAATGGGGCATATGATCCGATCCGTCGCAATTGAAGCCCCCGATTACTTTGAGTCCCAGCCGACGGAGCTTTTCATCCATGCTGGTTAAGACATTGCTGGGGTGACCCCCATGTGTGGAGAAGATAAAACAATTCTTGCCCCGTAACGGTCCCAGGCCGGTTATGAATCTCTTAACGTTTTCCGGCTCTCGATGGGCGAAAGTGGGGCAGCCCAGGCCGACCAGGTCGTAATCTACTAAATTTCGGGTATTGGCCTCCCGAATTCTCACGATATCGCACTGCCCGGCGGCTGACTTTATCTCTTTCTGAATGACTTCAGCGACTTTTCTTGTGTTTCCGGTTTGGGAAAAATAGATTACGACACTTTTCATACGATTCTCCACTGTTTTCATTTTTTACCTTTAGTTATCCAGTCAGGATTTCTTAATCCCGCCGCAGCAGACCCTTTGACATAATCCTGGAATGCAACCGGGGATGGTCTATACCCATTCGTTCTGATCCCGGTCGTAAACCCACGACCATCACTTGTTCTCCGCATCCGTCCGGTAACCCGTCGCGGCGATAAACCGCCGGAACTGATCCACGGTCACCTCTGTGGACTGAAGAAAGAAAGGTCTGGACAAGGTCACCTTATGGAGAGGATGTTCCCTCTTTGCTTTATTTAGCATAAGAACCCCTGTCTGATTACTGCCCCAACCCGTGCACGGGATAAAGATTCAGCTTCATTTCGTCATTGATTGCCGCAAAGTCCGTATCGAAGCTCAGGAGCGCCGCATTGTACTGTTTTGACATGACCGCGATAAAGCAATCGGAAAGCCCCACGGTTTTACCCTTGCTCCGCAGATGAAAGGAAAGCTCTCCCGTCTGTTCCCACAACTGCGGTGTTTCGGGAAGAAACTCAAATATGTGAATAAAATCCTTAATAACGTTGATTTCCTTCATGGATTTAGCGCCCTGCAAGAGCTCGGCCAGAACAATGCCGATGCAGCAGATCCTCTCTTCCCGCAAGAGTTCCGAAACAACACCGTAAGCAGGCTCCTTTTTGCGGAAATAGTCAATCCATACCGAGGTGTCGACAAGGACTTTACCCGAGTCTTTCGTCGCCATGTCTGAGCTCCTCCGCTGTTTTGACAAACTCCATTTCTCCAGCCATTTTTTGTATTTTTTCGATTTTCCTCATCCTGATTTCATGCTTGACGGCCTTTATGACCGCATCGGTCTTGCTTTTCGCACTTACAGTCGCCATGAGTTCCGCCAGGAGATCATTGGGCAATGTTATGGTTGCTCTTGACATATAAAACCTCCATAGTATTTATGCTTATGTTTCTACCATTTTTCTATGCTTATGTCAAGTGCAAATGCCTTCCAGAGAATCGGGAATAAAGCATAGCGGAAATAAACGACCGGAAAGATCAAGAATTGATTAGTTTTTCCAGGTGGTGGATAAGGATTGTTACCCTCATCTCTCCGCCATGACCCACAATCCCTGTAGGGAAAACCGCATGTCGCGGAAGAGAGGTGCTCGCTTTGCTCGATGAGCGTGATTCCGGCATGGGGGTCGCATCTTCTGGCCCTCGCGGCCGCTTTGGGACCACAGGCGGTTCCTCCAATGATGATGATCTCCCGTTCCCTTTTCATGGCTTGCCGACTCCTTTCAAGGATCTTCCCCCCGATGCTCCGGGGATATCCTTCATACAACGATGGAATTCGTCGATGAAAACCCCATCCAGATCAGCGTTCAACATCCGGAAGAGCTTCAATCCACATCTTGGATCCGCTCGGGGGACGGGGACTGGCATTTTTTATTTTTCCCGATCGGGAATCAGTTTCTCGAAACCCGATGCCTTGCGGGCGGGGTGGAAAAGCGTCTTGCCCAGAACGACGCTCCTTTTCACCTTATCCGGGCAAGCTTGCGCAGGGACGGATAATTGGGGCGATTAATCCCCAGGCTCTTCAGGCCGTTTTGTCCGTTCTCGACGACGTACATGTTCCCCTGCGAGTCGAGGCACATGCCGTGAGCGCTGACGAAGCTATCCATCTCCCCGTAATTCGTCGAACCCCACTTGGCAAGCAGATTCCCGTCCAGATCGAAAACGCTGATACTGGAGGGAGCGGATTCGGGCATCACCGTGCCTCCGTGCGTGCGTCCGCCGGCCATCCAGAACCGGGCCGATATGAATACGTGGTTTTCCTTGTCAATAAACAACGATTGCGGGCGCCCCTTAATGTTCCAGATATCCAGGGGCTTACCGCTGAGAGTGAAGATCTGCACCCGGGAGTTTTCCCTATCGCATACGAATACCCTGCCGTCGGTGTGGACCCAGACGAAGTGAGGCAAATTGAACTGACCCGGCCCCACCCCGGCTTCACCCCACGACTGGATCAGCTCTCCGGCCGCACTAAAACGGTGGATACGGGCATTGCCGTAACCGTCTGAGATGTAGAGCTCGCCGTTCGGAGCAACCGCCACCTTGGTCGGACGGTTAAAAGGCCCGGCGG
>JAZDJA010000013.1:0-20609 GCA_043804415.1 Candidatus Latescibacterota bacterium
GGTGCTGGCGTGGAGCAAGCTTGCTTGCGGAGCGCCAGTGCCGCTGTCGGCTCCAGTGGCTTGTTCTCGCCGCGAAGCGGGGAGGGCGAGCCACTGGAGTTTACTCAGCGCCGCGATTCCCGCCGCGAAGCGGCGGGAACGGCATGCTTGAGCGGCGTCGAAGCGCCTCAGCGATTCGACGTCCGTCTCCAAGCAATTGTTAGACCCTTTCTAGTCCTTGAACGTGTCCCAGGAGACGATTTCATTCAAGGGTATTACTTCCTTTTGCTTCGACGGCTTCGCTGGATATCCAATAGGCACAAGGGCGACGGGTCGTACGTTCTTCGGGAAATGTACGGCTTTGGATACACCTCCTTCGTTGAAAGAACCAATCCAACACGTCCCCAATCCCATACCTGTCGCAGCGAGCATCAGGTTTTCAATAGCTGCTGCTGTGTCTTGAATGTAGAACAATTCCCTGAATTTATGTGCATCCCATCTAGTGTTCTGACCCTCTGAAAAAGCTTGTGTATCAGCGCCAACAACGATAATAACTGGTGCTTCAACGATCCACGACTGGCGAGCAATCTCGGCAAGCTGATTTATCTTTTCCGGATCCTGTACTACTACGAATCTCCAGCAATGTGATGCATATGGAGCATGTATAGCAAGATCCAGCAATTTCAAGATTGTTTCCTTCGGAATGGCCTCGTCCGTATAGCTACGAATTGACCGTCTCGTTCTTATAGCTTCTTCTATATTCATGGTTTATCCTCCCTATCGATTAGGACTATCGCTTAGGACTCTTAGCTTTTTCCGCCGTATTTTTGGAGCCTTTGCTTTATTTATTGGATATACAAATGATCAGCATAGTAGCTGATATATTGGCACCATAATATTTAGAGTTACAAAGATGCCCCGCTCTCCGATCATATGGGTCTAACGTCCGCCTCAGCTGCTTGCCGTTAAGCCGGCGCGGTTTGTGCGCAAGCAGAGAAACCGTGACGGTAGGCAAGACTGTTGCAGGCGCTTTGTTATGCGGTGATTTTGCATTGTTGCTGCAGCGCCTTCGTTGTCTTTGCAGGATAAATGCTAAGTGAGTGTTATTACTGCTTTGACAACTCAATAAAGCAATTCGCCTTTTGATTTTTGTTCTTATTGAATCCGTAATCAGAATACTCAGCTACAACTCTGAAGCCACATTCTTGTATGGTTCTAAACAATTCATCTCTATCATACAGATGTAGTGTAACAAAGTGGTCAAAGTTTTCAACTGTATCCCCTACTTTTATGTATACGACCTGATGTATCTCTTGTTTCTTTGAAATAGCGTCGTAATGCGATTCACCCTCCTTCCAAATGGTACTCCCATCCCTCCGAGGAACCCTAGGTTCAAACTTTTTCATCGGTACTGAATAGGACGTATCAGAAGGGTACCACAATTCTAGTCCGAGACCACCGCCGATCCGCAAATGCTTGTTAATGCTTCGCAAGGCCATTCTGACAGATTCCAATGAAGGCAACACATGCAGGTCAGCTGAAGCAATAAAGCAGAAGTCGTAATCCTTATCTTTCAAATCGAAATCGCAGATATCAGCTTGAATGAACGACAAACTGTCAATATCTGAAAATTGCCTTCTACCAACTTCAATCATTTCTTTGGTATAATCGAGAACAGTAACGTGACAGTCCTTTTTTGCCAGGTACGCACCGGCTTGTCCAATTGCGCCCATTGCTGACAAAATATGCTTCCCGTAAGTAGAACCCATCTTGTACCAAAAGCCAAATTCTGCTGAGCGGTCATACTCGTCCCAATCCCATACGGTAGCATGTTTTGAGTAGTTTGTTTGCATATTTACGTGCCTCCCAAAATGGTCGCCGTAAGAGTATGTTTACCGCACCAAGCATATGGAATACATATCCCAGAAGGGAGCAAGGCCCAACAGGCACCATGACACATTAGGAAGAAACCTTATGCGTAATCTACACTCTTGGCAATATGCTTAGAACGAAATCGACAAAGCCAACGTCCAGTGCGTTAGGCGATTTCCGAGCGCGAGCTCTCTAAAAAGTTCCATCTACAAGAATGCCCCATCCCATTTCTTTTCGTTTTTCTACGATATTTATGGGTTCTTCAATCACTTCATTATCGAAGAATCGATATTTTCGGTCTTTGAACGATCGATCTTCATTCTCCGACATCCGCAATACATTTTCACCGCATAACATGAGATTAGGTGTACTAATGGAAACAGCAAAAGCCGCTTTTCATGGCTACCTAATCTTATAAGCATATTATTGGTTATCTTCTTTCTATGCAATATCATAGTAACTATTTTATTTTTTTCCGTTTAGATTATGTTGCTTTCAATAGCAACCTAATCTGTTCCACTTTTTCTTTCTCATACTTTCTTCACAGTGCTTTTTCCTTGGCCAAAAATCACGCCTGCTCCACCACGATCCGATTGCCCTCTTAAAACCTGTGCTTCGCAACCAAGTCGCGTTTCAGCCCAGCAAAGGCAGCCTCCTCTAAAGTCTATCCGCTCCTGAATGACTTGCCTCAGCCAATGCTCGACATTTATTTCCCGATGTAGGCGGGCAAAGAAAGCCGCACGCGCCGCCAGTTCAGATGAAAGCGGCAGAGGACGCCGGCTTTGCCTTGCGTGCGCGGATGGGCTTTTCCCAGGCATCATCGTCATCTGCCTGCGCCACGACGATCGTATCAATTTCTTCCTCGGCCAGGACAACGGTTTTACCTTTTTCATTCATCTCGGCCGCCCCGTGATAAGGTAGAAAAAACCAGATCGCAAGTAGATTTCTTCTTTCCCTTTACCTTCCGTCCTCTTTGCGTTCTTTGCGTCTTTGCGGTGAGAACGAAGATTTTCTGTGACCCAAAAATCACGCCTGCGCCACTACGATCCGATTGCCCGCCACGCGGACAACGCGGATGGCGGTACCCTTCGAGATGTATTCCCCATCGGATACCACATCCAACCGGCGATTCCCGAAAAGGCCGGTGCCCGCCGGCCTGAGCAACGTGAGCGCCACACCCGACGCCCCTGTCAGTGCCTCATATTCTGCAGGGGAGGATCGAAAGCCCTCGTCCGTCCGCTCCGTGCGCTGAAGAACCAGCCGGTTCCAGACAGCCGTGCGCGGCATCGTGCGCAGAATCAGAATCGACATGGCGAGGGTCGCGATCACGGAGAGACCCACCCACACGAAGGTCTGCTCGATATCCTGCACACTTGGGAAGCGTCCCAGGAAACTCCAGAATATTCCGATCATCATCAGTACCAGGCCGAGAAGTCCCACCATCCCGAATCCGGGAATGTAAAGAATTTCGATCAGGAGCAGCACCGCGCCCAGGACAAACAGCGTCGGCTCCCACCATTGGGCCAGATAGACCAGATAATGACTTCCGAAAAAAAGCGCCAGCGCCACCAACCCCACCGTACCGCCCACACCCCAGCCGGGCGTTTTGACCTCGAAGATCAACCCCAGAAAACCGAGGGTGACCAGGAGCGAGCTGATCATGGGATGCGTCAGGAATCGGACGATCTGCTCGGCCCAATTGACATGAATCCGCACCACGGCGGCTCCGGACAGCTCGTAGAGCGCCAGCACCTCATCCAAGGTCTCCGCGGTGTGCTCGGCCACCTTGTGGGCAATGGCTTCCTCGGTGGTGAGCGTAAGCAGCTTGCCCTTGGGACTGAGGTCGGGAATATCCACGTCCTCGTCCACCATCGCCTCCGCCAATTTTGGAGGCCGTCCGGTTTTCTCTGCGGTGGCCCGCATCTCCGTGCGAAAATAGGAGATCACCTTTTCACTCGCCTTTTTACCTTGCGCATCCACGGCCGTGGCGGCTCCGATGGAGCTTCCCCCGGCCATCACGATCTGGTTGGTCGCCAGGGAGATCAGCGCGCCGGCGGAGATGGCCCGCTTGTTGACAAACGCAATGGTCTTCAGCGGACAGTTGAGGATCGCGTCCCGGATCACAACCGCTGCATCCACGCGACCGCCGAAGGTGTTCACCTCGAAGACGACCGCATCTGCTCCGGCCTCCTCGGCTTCCTGGATCGCACGAACGACATACGCCGCCAGTCCCCCGTCAATGGTTCCTGCGATGGGTACCAGATAGACAGTGCCTCCCTCCGAGGCCGGAGAGATTTCTGCGAGCGCGGCCAGGCATAGGCAAAGCAGGATGACGATCTTACGGGTCATATCATACCTCATCTTAGCTTTTTGTTTTGTATTACCGTAGAAATTAGAGTTCGTAAAAAAACTGGCGTAAAACGTAAAGAGGAAAACGGTGAACGGAATTTACACTTTAGGGTTTCACTTCGCGCCTTTGCGATGCATTTCAGGAAGTTAAGCTCCCCAGCTTCGTTGTTCAACAATCTGTTGAATATCCTCTTCCAAGGCAGCGAAGGCTGACAAGGCTCGTAAGGGAGAAAAGTCATCAATAAACTCAGCAACACGGCGAGCACGCTGTCTGACGGGAAAACGTTTTAGACGGCGTCCACTGAGACCACTTGCTTGCTTCAGGTATTCATACAGCTCAGTTTTGGGGTCGGGAACCTCCTCAAGTTGTCTGAGAAGGGGAAGATGTAACAACTGACGTCCGGAGCGGTTCCCAGAGGCATTGCGGATGGCGACTTCATCGAAGAGAAACCAAGCCTCTTGCATGCGAACCGGCACCACACAGACTGCAGGGGGAACGGAGTGCGATGCGACGATTTTTTCAACCGCTTTATTGATCTCATGTACACGCTTCTCCCGCGGTTCTCTTTCCGCATCCCGATGGACAAACAACAGATCGCAGGGATAGAGATCCAGACTCGGGATAATCCTATTGACTAACTTCCTGGATTGGCAAACTCCGCGCAAATCCGCCCATTCCGCTTGAATAGCACCCCCTACCCCATTTGTGATCAGGAGCCACGTAAGAATAGGGATGAGCGCGGCGTCTGAACTGCCATCGGTCAACAAGGTATAGCGCAACGCGTTCATCCTATCTCACTAAAGGGAAGCATGAGTTGCAGATCCGGTCTATCCATAACCCGACGGGGCGTTCTTTTTTTCGATTTCGATGGCCGACTCATTGAATACTCGTCGGCAGCCAGTAAAGGATTTAGATAGGCCAATAGCCTCCCTCTGGCGACAGGATGCACCTTCGGAGCAGTCTCTGCCCGCCACGTGTCCGGCAACCAACTGAAGCAAGCTCGTTTGAATCGCTGATCCTTCCGCACCATTTCTTTCAATTCGGCCACCAATAGACTATCATCAGGAACTTGCTTGACAACGGATGGGGAATGCGTATTCACAATCACCTGGCGCAATGGATTATCCGGCCCGATTGGACTGTTCACGTCGGTAGCAATGTCCTGAAGAAGCCTCAGAATGGCCGGAATGCGCACAGGGTGAATCCCGTTTTCCGGTTCTTCCAGGCAGATAAGCCCGCTTGCTTTTGGATCTAACTCTAAGACACTCAGTGCCAGAAAACGCAAGGTCCCGTCGGAAAGCGCGCGCGCCGGATGAACCGTACCATCACGATCCGTGATCTCCAACGTCAAAAGTTCGCGCCGTTCATCGCGATCCACTCTGACGGCATAAACATCGTCGATCAGTTCAGACAGACGGGCCGCGACCTGATCATATATCCAGGTTTTTTTCTCCACTATGGAGGCCTGGTTTAGGTGCTGATGTGCTCGCGCCAGATAATCCAAAGTCGCAGGCAAGTGAGAACCATTCGCATCTAATCCCGGAGTCGTTGTAAATTCATCCGGTTTCCTTAATGATGAAGGTTCCAATTGAAACAGGCGCCAGGATTGCATTTCCCGACGCGCCAAAAGTGCTGTCGGACTCTCGGTGGCGGTTACCGTAGAAAGTACGGTACGAGGGAGATTTGCCGCCAGTAATGATTTTGACCTGCCTTTATTGCCGTCCTGGCTCAATTTTACTTGACGATTTCCGTGTTTGTTCTCCGTTGAAATAAAAGGAGATGCTCTTCTCCCCTGCAATACGGATTTTCGCCAGGTGCTGGGTCCGTGAGGAAACTTCAGGATTTCTGCCGCATCCCCTAACTTGATACGATCAAGTTTTTCTTCAATGAGTTCAAGCGATCCCAACGAAGGCAAGCTCTCATCCACTCGATAGGTTAGTATGACCGTGTAACGTAAAAAAGTAATACTCGCTTCCGCCTTCTGCCCCAAATCATCTACGCCCTCGGGGGGAACGATCATCTCTGCTTCAAAAAACATTTCCCTGTCATACTCATCGCCAACACGGTGGAAAAGGCTTCGTATATCGGCGGTTCTTCCTCCTTCACCACGGACAGAGAGCGCCGCTTTGATGAATGTATCGCTGGCCAAAGCGCTGAGAAATTGAATGGCGTCAAAGAGGTTGGATTTGCCAACCCCGTTCGCGCCCGCCACACAGGTGAACGGGCCAAAGCGCACATCAACATCAACAAGGTTTTTGAAACCGGAAACCTTCAAGCGAGTTAACATAAGATGCTCCGATTTGTCTCGGGATTAGGTGCTCTCCGGTTTTTCCGAGGATGCTGTCCCCTTTGTAGACTATCTCAGCAGCACAGATACAGGCAAATGGTACCACAATTTCCGCGGTTTGTCAACGTTTTTTTCGCGAGAAGAAAGGAGGAACCATCCGACTCATTCCAGGCCCTTCCTTTTGTCCACCTAGCTCATCCGGGCATTGTCCTCCAATCCTGTGCCCACAACAGATCGCCTTTCCTGGATCCCCAAAAAAAGGCCCCTATCCGGATCCAGACGAATGCGACAGGGACTCCTGTGGGTGATTCCCCCTCCACCGCGCCCTCCCGTCAGCACCTGAAATTCCCCTTCCCGCTGAACCCGTGCGATCCGCGCCGTGGACAGAATTGCGAAGGCGGTCTGCCCCCCTTCGGCCGTCGGGTGCCTATAAAGAATCATCGGGGTCACCCGAGCTAGGTGCTACACCCCGTTGGCTTGACAATATAGCCAAATTCGATCCCGAAGGCAAGCAGTTTCTGTGGCCGTTGCCAAGTCAACGGGGCGTGTTTTTCTCTTGCTTTTCAGTGCAATGTGCTGTATTATTAGAAATATCTTGCCGGGACCCAGAATCAGGGAGGATCTTTAAGCCCCGTCGTTCCATCCAATCCCTTCTTTGGATAGGCAAATCGCCGAAGCAAATTCTTACTCTTTGGCCCACGTGCAGCGCAAAGTGTTGCAGGAGAAAGTCGCCCAGATGCCTCCGTTCCAACTCACATCGGGCTACACGCCCCAGGGCGACCAGCCCCAGGCGATCCGGGAACTGACCGAGGGCATCCTGCGCGGAGATCGCTTCCAAACCTTGCTGGGCGTGACCGGCTCCGGAAAAACCATGACGATGGCGCACGTCATCGCCAACATCCAGAAGCCCACCCTGGTCATCTCACACAACAAAACCCTGGCGGCGCAGCTCTATGGGGAGTTTGCCGGCTTCTTCCCCGAAAATGCGGTGGAGTATTTTGTCAGTTACTACGACTACTATCAGCCCGAGGCCTACCTGCCGGTCACAGACACGTTCATCGAAAAAGAGACGATGATCAACGAGGAAATCGACCGACTTCGCCTCAAAACCACCAGTTCCCTGCTGGAGCGTAGGGATGTCCTGGTCGTGGCCAGCGTGTCCTGCATCTATGGCATCGGCTCTCCGAACGAATATAAGCACATGGGCGTCTCCCTGGAGGTAGGCCATCGGATAGACCGGGACGATCTGCTCCGCCGTCTGGTGGACATTCACTACACCCGAAACGACATCTCGTTTGAACGCGGAACGTTCCGCGTTCGGGGGGACGTGGTGGAGATCATTCCCGGATACGAGGAGCGCGGCCTCCGGATCGAGTTTTTCGGCAATGAGATCGACCGAATCTCCGAGATCGATCCGCTCCGGGGCGAGGTGCTCGGATCGAAGGAGAAGGTGTCCATTTATCCCACCAAACATTTTGTCACCACCGTCCCGAAGATCGAGGAAGCCATCGAGGAGATCGTTCGGGATGCGGAGGAGCGCGTGGCATGGTTCCGGAACCAGGGAAAGCTCCTGGAAGCCCAGCGTCTCGAATCCCGCACGCGGTTCGACCTGGAGATGATGCGCGAAATCGGCTATTGCTCCGGGATCGAGAACTATTCCCGATATCTCTCCAACCGCAAACCGGGCGAACGACCTGATACGCTCATCGATTATTTCCCCGAAGATTTCCTGCTGGTCGTGGACGAATCCCACGCGACCATCCCTCAGGTTCGGGGCATGTTCGCCGGAGACCGGTCCCGGAAAGAGGTGCTCGTGGAATACGGATTCCGGCTCCCCGCTGCCTTCGATAACCGCCCCCTGTATTTTGAGGAATTCGAGTCCTTGATCCATCAGGTGATTTTCGTATCCGCCACCCCTGCAGATTATGAGCTGGAGAAGAGCGAGGGAGTGGTCGTGGAACAGGTCATCCGTCCCACCGGACTGTTGGATCCGGAGATCATTGTCCGGCCCGTGGGGGGGCAGGTGGACGATCTGCTGGAGGAGATCCGGATCCGGGTGGCCCGTAAGGAGCGCGTGCTCGTCACGACCCTCACCAAGCGCATGTCCGAAGACCTGTCCAACTACCTGGCCCTGATGGATGTGCGCGTGCGCTACCTCCACTCCGAAATCCATGCGCTGGAACGGATGGAGATCCTTCGCGACCTGCGTCTGGGCGAATTCGACGTCATTGTGGGCATCAACCTGCTGCGCGAAGGTCTCGATCTGCCCGAGGTCTCCCTTGTGGCCATTCTGGACGCGGACAAGGAAGGCTTCCTCCGCTCCGAGCGCTCGCTGATCCAGACCGCAGGACGGGCCGCCCGACATGCCCAGGGCCAGGTTCTGATGTACGCCGATCGCATCACAAACTCCATGCGCCGCGCCATAGACGAGACCAACCGCCGCCGGACGATTCAGCAGCGCCACAACGAAGAGCACGGCATCACGCCCCGGACGATCTACAAATCCGTGGAGGAGATTCTTCAGGCCACCGCAGTGGCCGACTCCCGCCCCCAGATCGCCGAGATCGGCCCGACCTCCCGGGATTATGCAGCAGAGATGGACACCGAGGAACTGCTGGCCCACCTCGAGAAACAGATGGCGCAGGCAGCAAAGGATTTAGAGTTTGAGCGGGCCGCGCAGATCCGGGATGAGATCGCGGAAATCCGAAAGGCCTGAGGCGAGAAGAATGCCCCAGGCCATCCTGCGGGTTTTGGCAAACCTGGCCGCGAAATGGGGACGGCGGACCCCACCAACCATTCACCGATCACACAATCAGGAGCCTGATTGAAGCGCCTTTCTTTCTTCGTTCTGAAGTTGACCGTCAGCATAGCGCTGGTGGCCTGGGCCTTCTCGGGGGAGCATTTTCGTCCGGACCGCCTGGCGCTTCATTTTAGGGAGGCGGACCTCGGACTGCTGGCTGTGGCGGTGGCGCTCTTTGCGTTGAGCAACCTGCTGGGCGCGGCGCAGTGGAACCTGCTGCTCCGGGTGCAGGAGATCGCCCTCCCGTGGCGCCAAGTGGTCTCGTTCTATTTCGTGGGTGTGTTTTTCAACCATTTTCTGGTGGGCAATCTCGGCGGCGACGCCTTCCGGGTTTACGACGTGCGGCGACTCACCCGGGATGGAAGCCGGGCGTTTGCGGCGACGTTTCTCGATCGATTTCTCGGCTTATTCACATTGACCGCGTTCTCCCTTATGGCCTATCTTTTCGCTCCGGCGTTTTCCGGGGGCAAATCCGTACTGGCGCTTATTCTCTGTGTGACGGGCGTGCTTACCCTCACCATGGCCGCGGCATTCAATCGCCGGTTGGGTGCGGCGGGAGAGCGTGCTCTGTTGCGGCTGGCTCCGGGTCGCATCGGAGACCGGATCACGAAGATCCGACAGGGATTGCTGCGATGCCGGACGAACCTGCGGGTATTGGCCCTGGCCACTTTCTTTTCTGCCGGGGTGCAGCTGATGCGGGTGGGGGTCCATTACGTGGTGGGACGCGCACTGGGCGTTGAGGTGCCGTTTGGGTACTTTTTGATCTTCATTCCCCTGATTGCCATTGTCGCCAGCCTGCCCGTGTCGTTCGGGGGCATCGGCGTGCGGGAGAATTTCGGTGTCTTTCTCTTTGCGCTTCGCGGAGTGGAGGGCACGTTGGCGTTCTCGATGGAGTTTGCGGCCTATTTGGTGGGATTGGCGGCGAGTTTGGTGGGAGGAGTCGTTTTTGTGCTTAGAAGACAGGGAAGAGCGGGGAGAGAGAGGTAAAGGTAGCGGCAAAGGGAAAAACAAAGACAGGCTAGAACAGCGGAAGGCGACAACAGGGGCAGAGGAAAGAGATGTGCGGGTCCTCTACGGAAATGCCTGTTTGGAAAGAGGCTATGGACCTCGCCGAGGAAATCTTCCTCTGTACAGAAAAGCTTCCAAGGAAAGAGGGCTGTGTTTTTGCCTCCCGGATTGAAAGATCAGCGCTGAGTATATCCGCCCATATCGCAGAGGACTCTGGACGACAGCATAGCCTTGACAAACGAAAATTCTATTACTATGCAAGAGGCTCCATCACGGAAACCCAGAGTCATCTGGAATACGGGAAAAGAGTGGGGTATTTGTCCTCAGAATTAGCTGATGGGTTGGATGGCCAACTGAGCCAGATCCATAGAGATCTGAACAGAGTCATTTCCGCGCTCAAGCCATCGCCCTAAGCTCCCTTCCTCAACTTTTGCCTTTGCCTCTTCCTTTACCTCAACCTCAACCTCAACCTTAACCTGAACCTGAACCTGTTTCCTTCCATTTCCCTTAATCTCAACCTTTCCTTCCCCCCCCTGCCGCCACCTTCGGCTTTTAACCATGAGGCGCAACCTATGGATCTATCCCTGGTCATTCCCCTGTTGAACGAGGAGCCGAATCTCAGAGAGTTGGTTGCGCAGGTACGTTCGGTCTTGGATGGGCTGGATCTGACCTCCGAGGTGATTCTGGTGGATGACGGGAGCCGGGATCGGTCGTTCGAGGTCATCGAAGCCCTGTGCCAGGAGGACAGCCGGGTCCGAGGGGTGCAGTTTCGCAAGAACTACGGGAAGGCCGCTGCACTGTCGGAGGGATTCCGGGTGGCCCAGGGCGACGTGGTCATCACGATGGATGCGGACCTGCAGGACGATCCCAAGGAAATTCCGCACTTGTTGGCAAAGATGGCCGAGGGCTATGATCTGGTGTCCGGGTGGAAGTTCGAGCGCCATGATCCCCTGTCCAAGCGCATTCCCTCCAAAGTGTTCAACAAGGTGACCGCGTGGATAACGGGCGTGAAGATCCACGATTTCAACTGCGGCCTCAAGGCGTATCGCCGGGAGGTGACGCAGGATATCCCCGTATATGGCCAGCTCCATCGGTATCTGCCGGTGCTGGCGCGCCGTCAGGGGTATCGGATCGCGGAGATCAAGGTGCGGCATCATCCCCGGAAACACGGAACGACGAAGTATGGGATGGGCCGCTTTCTGTATGGGTTTCTGGACCTTTTGACCGTGCTGGTGCTGACCCGGTATGTCACCCGGCCCCTGCATTTTTTCGGCGGATTGGGCACCATGTTTGCCACCACGGGCTTTGCGGTGGGATGCTACCTGACCTATCTGAAGCTGCATTACGGGAACCTGATGGGGCGCTATCCCCTGTTGTGGTTCGCCATTCTGCTGATGATCCTGGGCGTTCAACTGTTTTCCACGGGATTGCTGGCCGAGTTGGTCTCCAGTATGAGACAAAAGGAGGAGGAATATTCGGTGAAGAAGCGGGTAAACCATACAGCCTGATAAGTGAAGGGCAGTCCCATTTTGGATTTTGGGCCCAATACCCCCAATCCGCATTCCCCGCTTACCCGCTACATACCATCCATCACCGGGCCGCATCGGTCCAAATCGGAAATCAAAAATGGCGAAACCGAAACATGAATATATCTATGGAATCAACCCCTGCTTTGAGGTTGTGCGAAGCGGGAAAAGGTCGGTGAAGGAGGCTTACCTAAATGAAACCGCGGCGAACAATCCCAGGCTGAAAAAACTGTCCCACTTTCTGAAAAGCCGCGAAATTCCCATAGAACGGGTGGACAAACACCGGCTTTTTCAACTCTCCACGAGCACCGAGCATCAGGGCGCGGTGCTCAAAGCGTCCCCCTATGCCTACGTCTCTTTTGATGACCTCCCAAAAAGCGAACGGCTGATTCTGCTGGATAACGTGGAAGACCCCCATAACATCGGCGCCATTTTGCGTTCCGCCGAGATATTCGGCTTCCGTTCGGTACTCCTTCCGATCAAAGGATCTCCCGATGTGTATCCCTCTGTGGTGAAGGTGAGCGCAGGGGCATCGGAATACCTGAATATCACCAAGGAATGCACCGCCAGCACTTATGTGAGAAAGGCAAAGGCGCTGGGCTATACGGTCATTGCGCTGGATGGGGAAGGGGATGTGGACCTGAATACCTTGGAGAACGAAGCGATGGAGAAGGTGCTCCTCGTGGTGGGTGGGGAGGGCAAATCCGTGAGTAAGTCCATCCTTTCAGCAGCTGATCGCGTGGTCCGCATCGAACAGAAGGGAAAGATCAACTCGCTCAATGCTTCGATTGCCGCCGGCATCGCCATGTTCGTATTGCGTTTTTCGCCGCAAGGATAGCGCTTCGCGCCCAGACACCGGGAAAGCATGCCACGTCCCAGAAGAATGCGCAAGCACTGCTTGCGCATTCTTCTTTGGTGCACCCCATGGGGGAGAAAAGCATCGACACATCCTTCCTTTTTGGGCGTGAAAACGAGGCTTTGTCATCTTTTCTTCTTCTTTCTGAAAATAATCGTATCAAAATGGGATGATCGTACCTCTACTCCATGTAGTTTACGCTCTCGACGCCTGCCATCCACGCAATCCGGCATAAGGAACGATTCCATGAGCCCTTGCACCCCCTACGAGCAAATTTGCGCCTTTACAGAGAGATTGCTCTCTGAAAAGGAACAGCATACCATGGGAACCCACGTGACCGAATGCGCGCCCTGTCGCCGGACGCTCGATCAGGTCGCAGAGGTGATTGAGGTAATCGAAAACGATCTGGACGAGCATCCCATCCAGACCCCCAGACAGCTACTCGACACCACCGTGGCCATGATCCCGGCTTCCGGGAGAGAGGGCCAGCCCACTCCCGAGCCTTGGAGTGCGATGGACGGGCTGCGAAAGATCGTTGCGCGATGGGTCCCGCCGGTTTCTCCCCGGCTTGCTCTGGCGCGGAGCGTGAGCGTGGCGCGGCCAACCAACCCCACTTTATACGAAGCGGAAGACCGGCAGATCGCGCTCGGAATCAAACGCCAGCAAAATGGACGGTGGGCCATACTGGGGACCCTCCTTCCCGAGGCACCCTCCGGGGAGGTGCGGCTCTCCCCCCAGGATGCCCCCGGAGACCGAGCCGTTTCTACGGCACCAGATCAGAGAACCTCGTTGGATCGGACCGGGTTTGGGTTTTTCGAGGTAGCACGAGGAGCGTATGTGCTCCACATTCTCTTTGAACAACAGGTAATTGAGATCGGAAAGGTGATCGCGGGATAGGCGTTACATAAGGCGAGACACGTTCAAGAAGTCCCCTCCTTCAACCAGGTGGTCAGTTGATCATGATTTCTTCCGAACACATTGTGGACCAGCTCAAACGGGGTGTCGAGTGGGGCGTATTGCGTCAGGAGTCCTGGCAGGCATCCGACGTGGGCATCCTGGTGGAGGCGATCCGACAGCAGCTTCACGTGGATCCGAAGATGGCGGAGCAGCTCTCCGACACGGCCGACAAAGTGGCGGAGATTTTGGGTGACCCATGCGCCCTGGCTGAGGCCAAGGTGGGCGAGGCCTTGGTGCTCAGGAATGCGGGCGCATTTGGAGAGGCGCTCGCCCGGCTGGATGAAGCAATGGCGAGTTCCGAGCATCTGGAAGATGGCGCGCAGGCGGCAAAAGCCGGAGCCGAGCGGGTGCGCACGCTGATGTTTCTCGGTCGCTACCCGGAGGCCATGGCCACATGCGACCAAATGCGGCCTCTGCTGACCGAAAAGATCGATAAGGCAAGATTGGACGGGAACGCGGGGATCGTGCTTGCCAAGATGGGGCAGTTTCAGGAGGCAAAAACAAAGCTCAACGAGGCAATCGAGCTGTTCGGGCAGATCGGGAGGAGCGGGGAAGCGGCGCTGTCTCAGGCCAATCTCGCCACGGTGCATCTCTCCACGGATGAGATCGAAGCGGCCAAAACACTCTTTGCGAGGTGCACATCGCTCTTTGAACAGGAGGGCATGCACGTTGCCCTGGCGAAGGTGGGTCTGGAACGGTCCTTTTTCTCCGAGCGGATGGGGCGGTTCGATGAGGCCCTGAAACTCCTGCAGGACGGCGAGGCCCGATTCACAGAACTGGGCATGCGCGCAGAGGCGGCCATCGCTCAGCTGCATGCGGCGGAAGTGTATCTGAGCCTGAACCTGGTGGAGGAGGCCGTAACCTATGCGCGCAAGGCGTCTGGGGTGTTTGAGACGCTCGGCATGCGGTACAACCTTACGCTGTCCAGAGCCGTGGAAGCCAAAACGCTCGGGCGCGCCGGACGCATCCCGGAGGCACAGGAGATACTCGCAGCCTGCCGGACAACCTTCGAGGATCTCGGCGTCCAGACGCAGGTGGCGGAGGTCGATTGGGATCTGTCCCAACTCGCTCTGGCCTCGGGCGATCTGAGAGAGGCGATGGAAACGGCTCAGAGCGCCCAGCGCGTATTTTCTCGGGAAGGATTGGTGGCCAACAGGCTCCGGGCGGACCTCAATATCGCGGAGATTCGCCGGCGCTGGGGATGGAATGGACCGATGCAAAAGATGTGGGAGAATATGCTTGAGGAGGCCGGGCAGCGCCATCTGGAGGAGATCGCATGCCAGGCGGAGTATGGACTGGGAAAAGTTCATGAATCGAAGAAGAACGCGGAGGAAGCCTTGGTCTGGTATCTGCGCGCCATCGAGCGCCTGGAACGCATGCGAGCTCTTCTGGGCATCGAAGCGCATCGGATCTCCTTTGCTGAAAACCGCATGAACCTCTACGAGGATGCGGTCGCGCTCTGTCTCGAACAGGGGAACGTTGAGCAGGCTTTTGAGTTGGTGGAACGCTCCAAGTCACGGACGCTGGTGGACGTGTTGGCGGATCGGGCTGCGGGACACATGGATCCGGATCGCCTTCGGAGCCTGCGGGAACAACTGACCTATCTCCACGAAAAAGCACACACTGCCCGGGAGGGCGAGGAAGCCGGCCAAACGCACAACCGGGGTCAGCGCATCGCACAGATCGAACAGCTGTTGTTGGGACCGGAGGAAACCCGCGTACATAGCTCGGATCGAGCCCTATCCTTGAAAGCGACCCAGCAGCTCATCGGTCCGGATACGGTTGTGCTGGAATACTACCAGGTACCGGGAAACCTGATGGCATTTATTGTCCGGCACGATCGCTGTAACGTGATCGAATTGAGCGTTGCTTCGGATCAGATCGAGCGGGCGCTCCTGAGGTGGGAGTTTGCCATTGAGCAATTTGACCTCGGGGAGAAGACCGCCGCAACCCACCAGGATCAGTGGGCCGAAAGTGCTACGCACCACCTTGCGGAGCTTTACGATCTGCTGATCCGTCCTGTCCGGAAACAGCTGGATGAAACCACGCGGTGGATCGTCGTGCCCCATGGTTTGCTGCACAAAGTGCCCTTCCACGCGCTGTGGGACGGCCACGCCTATGTGAACGAGACCATTGATCTGTCCTATGCACCCAGCCTCTCCGTCCTGTCCCACTGTCTGAGGGGAAAAACGGGAAGGCGGGAAAGTGAGAGAGTGGGAGGATTCCCCTCACCCCTTCCCACCCTCTCCTCTTCTCCCCCTGACGATGGGGATGAGCGTAGGGCGCTGGTGATGGGCGTTCCGGATGCACGCATGCCCCGCGTGGAAGAAGAGGCCTTGGGGGTGGGGCGGGCCCTTTCCGGGGCCGAGGTGTTGTTGGGCGGTCAGGCCACGATCTTGGCGCTCTGTGAAAGGAAAGGCCCGTATGACGTGATCCATCTGGCCTGCCACGGCCGTTTTCGAGAGGACAATCCAGATTATTCCTCCCTGACGTTCGGGGACGGCTCTCTGACGGCCAACGCCATGCGTGCGCTGGATCTGGATGCCAGTTTGATCACCCTCAGCGCGTGCGAATCGGGCACGAGCGCGGTAGCAGGCGGAGACGAACTCCTGGGCTTAGTGCGCGGATTCCTGTCCGCCGGAGCCCGATCGCTCCTCGTGAGCCTCTGGCGCACCGACGATTTCTATACTGCGGAGTTGATGCTTGCCTTTTACGAACACTGGCGCGCAGGGGCTACCAGAGCCGAGGCCCTCCGGGAAGCCCAGGCCCATGTCCGCGAGCAGGCTCCGCATCCGTATTTTTGGGCGCCCTTTGTGCTGATCGGAAGTGGCGGCTGAGGGGGCCTCGTGAGGAATGAAGAATGAAAAATACCCCGAAATACCCGGAGAGATGACCTGATGAAGATATTTGAGCAACCGCCTGAAACGTGGAGAGCCCCATGAAGACCCCTCACTTTTTCCATATCCCGTTCCCCATGCTCTGCTCCCTATTCGCTGGCCTGTTGCCGATCTGCGTGGCGGATGCGGCGCGCGCCGGTTTGCCCGACTTGGGGTTTGATTTCCTGGAAAAGGGGCGGGCCTCGGAGGTGAGATACATGACCGCAGAGGGGGCGTATGCCACGGAGAATTACGAGAGGGGACTTGCGACTCTGGTGGCTGGGAGCTATGATACGATCCGGGTGGCGCTGCAGAATCGTGGAACAGGCGACGCAGAGCAGGCTGTGGTGCGATTCTATGAGGAGGGGACGCCGGGAGAAGAACTCACTCCCATCGGAGCGGATGTGACCGTGGCGCGCATCACACCGGGAGAAACGGTCATCCTCCAGAAGGTATGGGACACGCTTGGACGGGCCGGACTGAACCGCATCTCCATTCGGATTGACCCGGATGCCCAGGTTCAGGAAAGCAACGAAGGGAACAACAACCTGAGTTTTGACTGCATGGTGGATCTTTTGGGCGATTTCAATCGCGATGGCCGCATAGATCCCTATGATCGCGCGATCCTGGAACAGGCGGAGGAAAGCATTGCCGGAGATCCCGGGTGGAATCCTGCATGCGACATCTGGAGCACGGATGTGCCCATCCCCGATCTCTCGCAGATCCGGCCCCGACCCGATGGGATCGCGGCGGATCATAGCGACCACGTGGTCTTCGACCGGCTGATGGACCTGAATCTTCAGAGCACCTTGGCCGAAATCACCTTCGACCATTCGGATCACGTCGTATTTAGAGTAGGCGACCCCATTTCCATTGCCGTGAACTTCCCCACCGTGGGATGGTCTGAGGTCGGCCAGTTCTCCGTTCAGTTCTACGACGGCTCGCCGGAGGCAGGGGGAACGCTGATCGGCACATCCCTCGTCTCCAGCGCCTACGGGGGCATCGGCCAGGCTGACATCCTCTGGCACACCGACGGGATTGACGTGGGCAGCCACCAGATCTTCGCGGTCGCCGACCCGGACAACAACAAGGTCGAGTCTTTGGAGGATAACAACGTGCTCTCCGCCATCCTGGAACTGGACAGCACCGGGGTAACCGATCCCGATCCGCCTTTACCGAAAAGATTTCTTCTGATGCAAAACATACCGAATCCCTTCAACGCGGGGACGATCATTCCGTTCGAGATCGTCCAGCCGGATGATTCGAATATCCGCCTGGTGATCTACGACAACTTGGGAAGGGAGGTCTTCGCACAGCAGGTCCTCGCGTCCCATCAGGGACGGGGATACGCAGTCTGGGATGGAAGGGATCCTGACGGACGCACTGTATCCTCCGGCATCTATTTCTATCGCCTGATGATCAACAACAGATTCGTGGGGCCAGCGCGAAGTATGGTTATCCTTCGATAACAAAGCCTCTCCGCAAATCGCGGTGCGCCTGTCATTCACCTGCAAACTACTCACAATTCGCGACTCACCTATTCACCACTCACCACAACCAAGGAGGGATACACCATGAAAAACGTACCCATCACCATCATCCTGAGTCTGGTCATGCTGTTTGCCGCAGCCGGAATCGGCCATGCGCTCATGGTCGAAATGAGCCTGGAGGATCTGACCCGGGGCGCCAGTCATATTGTCATCGGTACTGTGACTGACATGGAAGTGGACTCCGTCGGCACGGCCGATGACCAAAGCATGATCTACACCTTCGTGCGCATGCGGATCGAGCAACGCCTCAAGGGCGTTTTGGAAGCTGAGTCCGCGGTCGTGCGGGTCCTAGGCGGGAAGATCGGCGAGCTGGAGATCCGGGTGGAGGACCAGCCCGCATTTGAGCAGGGACAGCGGGTCTTTCTGTTTCTTGTCCGGAAGGAGAACCACGACTTTTTCGAGGTATACGGCCTGTTTCAGGGGGTTCTTGAGCCGACGGAGGAAATCATCAACCATGTGAGTGCCCTCTTGGACGGCACAACCCCTCTGGAGGCAGCGGACTACTTTCCGATGAAGGCCAACATGTACTGGGATTTTGAGACCACAGGGAGCTTCGGTGGAAAAATCACGGATCGCATCGAAGCAGCCACGGATGCGGGATATCGCTTCGCATCCTATAATGGCCAGCCCCGGACGTTCACCAAAAGCGGCTCCCAGATATCTGAGATCCGGGTACGAGAAGACGGAACCATCGATCGGCGGCGGTGGTATGACTTTTCAGCAGAAATAGGCGATACATGGATCATCGAGCGATTTGACCACACCGAGGGCGATCTGATGGACGGCACGATCGTCACAGTAGCCGGGAAAAACGAGGAGATCCGGACGCCTGACGGTCTCGAATATGCCAAATGCATCCATCTTGAATTTGAGCCCGGTGCGGGCATCGCGGATGCCGGACTGCTTGGGGAGTGGTTCGCACCCGGCAAGGGGTGTGTCAAAAGAGTGGTTCAGTCCATTGCGGGCCCGATTGCCTACCAGTTGACCAGCACCGGCATCAAAACCCCCACAGACCCGCAACTCTCCACAGAGATCACCACAGACAAGGAGCAGTATGAAGAAGGCGAAAACATAAGCATCGCCCTCACCGTCACCAACAACGGGGAGGAGGCATTTCGTTTGGATTTTCCCACCAGCCTCCAGGCAGACTATGTCATCGACGGATACTTCAAGTCCAGAGCAGGACATCTTCAGGGCCAGAACTACAGTGTCACTGACGGGATCTACCGATGGTCGGCGGACAAGGCGTTCGCCCAGGTGCTGACCACCGTGACCATCCCGGCCGGAGAGCGTCACATATGGGATTTTGTGCATACCCCAGAGGATGCCCCGCTTTCAACCGGGCCGCATACGATCATCGGACTCCTCACCAGCAATGGGAGCTTCCTGCACGCACAGACCCAGATCCTGGTGGGCCACGTGGGCAGGATCGAAGGCACGGTGAAAGACGAGGGGGGACTGCCGATCCCGGAGGTTCGGATCGTGGCCTACCAAAAAGGGAATCCCCTTGCCATGGGAGGGATTGGGACGGATCCCAATAAGTCGGATGCGGCGCTTTCTCCGGTTCCGATGCTGGAGCCGGTTTTTGCCACCACAGACGAACAGGGGGGATTTGTGTTCGAATCGCTCCTGGTGGGCGAAAGTTACCTGATCGGGGCTTTCAGGGAAGGCTACGATCTCGTCTGGACGGAAATCGAGGTGCTCTCCGAGTCCCAGGCGCTGGATCTGGTGCTGCCGGAGACGGTTCTGGTGAATGTCACCGGACGAATCCTGGACCAGAACGAATCCCCTGTGGTCGAGGCCATCCTGGAGGGCATCGCCTATCCCGATTTCGGCTGGCTCGACCTTTTCGAGAATCTTCCCCTTGCGGATGCCGGGATGCGCACACTGGGCGACGAGATACAGACCGTGGAATCGCTCTTCGGGAGCATGGAGCCATGGCGGAGCGACCTGGAGAATTGGCTTCCGCTTTCCCGATCCTACCGGGCTTTCACAGGCGCAGAGGGCCACTTCGTCCTGGAGGGCGTTCCGGTAGGCTGGCACCTGATTATCCACGCTGCCAGAACGGGCTATGAAAAGATCTTTGCGGAGATCGAGGTGACCTCCGAACCGGACCCGGTGCACCTGACGATGACCCAGTTCCGACTGGGTCAGATCCGGGGCATCGTATCCGACGCAGCAAGCGAAACACCGATCCCCGGTGCGCACATCGTGGCCTACCCAATAGGGGATCAGATCGAACCCGTCTTTGACGGACCAGGCGTCTTGGGGGAACCTGCTCTTGAGGGAGGTGCATCCGATCCGAATACAACCGGGCCGGATATCATCTCCTATCCCGCCCTTTGGGGTCCGTATTATGCGGAGACGGATGAAAACGGCGAATTCACCCTGAACGAGGTGAACCTGGACATGCGGTTTGTGCTCTGGGTGTATAAGGAGGGGTATAATCCGGCACAGGCGGAGATAGAATCTTCATCCGAATCCCCGTATGTCAGGATCGCCATGGAAAAGATCGAGACGGCCGTATTGACGGGCATCGTGACCGACG
>JAZDJA010000014.1:0-5502 GCA_043804415.1 Candidatus Latescibacterota bacterium
TCCACGGCTTGTTCGAAAGATTCTTCAGGTGACCATACCATGCAAAACTCATGAATAGATTGCTGCAGCATAGCAGCGCGGCTGTAATCACGATGGTGCGCATAGGTATTATCCTCTAAAGAGACATGGGTACCGAGCAGAAAGAAGACGGCAGATAGCCGGTCGTGCAGATCCTCCTTGGGTGGAGGCATCCGCCCGTGAAGGATCAGAGGGGAGGCATCTCCTCGGGGATGTTTCCCATCTGGAATGGCAATCCCGATTGGCCCGCCTGCCCTGTGATCCAGGAACACGCTCAGTCCAGCGCAAATTCCTTCCAGACCGGATTGCACGACATACCACCGGGCTCCGGGGTAAACGCAAACGCCCATTCCCCGTCCTGCATCGGATCCACAGGCAGTGCGCAGTTCGACATGACGGGGTCACCTCTCTATTTCGCGTGCTGATTTCCGGTGATGACGCAAATCCGGTCAAGAAAACAACTCCATCTCAATACCCATGAATTTGCAGAAATACTTTAGCTTATCAACCACATCGCCCTCGACCAGGGCGAAATGCTGAGACCCCAATTTCTCCAGGAGAAGAGAGGTCTCCTGCTTGACGAGTATACCCATGCTCGGATATTCCTTGCAGCCAGCTTCATAGAAGGCATCAAAGTCGTTTCTGTTTTCACCCAAAATAGCTTGAAGATGAGGCGTTCCCTTGCCCGGCAAGTTCATCCTGACCAAGGTATAAACTCCGTCCTGATAACGCGAATGGTTGATTACTCTCCGGAAAGAGAGCTCGGTTCTGTATTCGTCCACATCTGAATAGGCAATACGCTGATCTCCCCGATACGCATACTCAAAGGCGCCGAATCCACAACACGAACAATAGATGCGGAAATCCTCCATCATGATAATGTCTACGTAGGGAGACGGCTTTCCTGTAAGGTCGTGCAGTATGAGCTGGCTCAGGGTCACCGGTATATCCGATTCACATGAAGAAACGCACTCATCGGAAAGTATGGACAGAGGAACGCACGGGGCAAAGCCAAAATCGGTGGCCAGCTCGAAACAACACCTCACGGTTATCGCAGACAATCCGTGCCGGGCCACAAGGTGTCGAATGGCCTCTGTCATCGCTACGCACATCCTTTCATCCTTTGCGGACAAGGGATCCACGAAATGGAATTTTTCCCCGAAGGATTCAACCTGTTGGGTCAGAGTCCGATCTTGCAGCATCGTTTCACAGAGGCGGATGAGGGCGTAATTGTCAATAGGGATAATCTCTGTGCCAAACCATTCCTTGACCTGTAATGGGTTGACCATTCCCGGGAACATTCCCAACGCCGTGTAACCCACCATACCTATCCTTGACGATCTGATCTGGACCACGGCTCGTGCCGCATCTATACTGTCAGAGAGCTTCGCAGCCAACCCTTTCCTATCCGCATTGCCATACAGATAGGCACATCGGATTCCCATCTGTTCCAAAGAACCCTTGATGGGCAGAAAGCCAGCCAGTGCCCCCCAATGACTTTTCCTCCCTCCGCTGTCAAAATAGTCCGTACTCCAGATAATGATCTGCTTGTCTCTCAGACTGCCGAGCAAATCCACGACAACATTAGTGTCTACCCAGCTTATAAGATACAGGAGAACCGCGTCACACTCGTGCTTTCGGAGGTGCGACGCTATCGTCCTGGACGATTCCAGGTCACTGAGCGGGGAGGTCTCCACGTGCTCCACTCCTATCCCCTCGAGCATCTTCCTGGCATCGGCAAGATAGTTGTCCATACATCCTTTTTCAATACTACTGTAGTAGCCGGGAACAAGAAGCACCTTTGGTTTCTCAATCATCGCAGTTCCCCAGAAAATCGTTGAACGATTTCACCTTGTCATAGAGCTTGACGTAGGTCTGATATTTCTCTTCAAACTGGTCCAAAGCTTTCCGTTCCGGCTGGAAGGTCGCCTTCTTCCCGATCCACGACTCCACAGCCTCCTCAACAGAGCCAAAGCTCCCTATCGCACAAGCTCCAAGCAGTGCAGCGCCCATGGCACTCCCCTCGTCCATCTTGAGCGTAGCAATCTCATATCCCAGAATATTCGCCATCATCTGCATCCAAACATCCGATCTCGACCCGCCCCCGACGGCCCGTATTTCTGTAACGCCAATCCCATCCTTCTCCAATGCCCTGTAATTCCTCTTGAGATCAAAGGCGATTCCTTCGTAAATGGATTTTAACATATCCCCACTCGTGGTATCAAAGCGGATCCCGAGGAACACCCCTTTGGAACGGAAGTCATTGTACGGCTGCATGGCCCCGCCCAAATGGGGCATCATAAACAGTCTGGAAGGTCGGTCGGCACTCATTTGACGGTTGTAGTCATCATATACACGCTTTCCTTTGGTGGAATAGTTCTTTCCATTCCCCAACTCCCTGAAGAACCAGTTTAGGACCGCACAACCGTTGAAACTGAAAAACAATCCCAGGTGCTTGTCGCCTACCAGCGAGCAACAATAGGAATAGTCGTTTCTGGCTGAGAAATCTCTTTCGTCCAGGAGCCAATGACTGGCTATTACCGTGCCGATACTCAGAGAGAAAACGGAGGATCGGGTAACTCCAGCCCCCAACGACGCGGTGGCCTGATCAAACCCTCCCGTGGCCACCAGGCAGTTGGAGGGAAGGCCCAATTCGTTCGCAATGTCTTTGCTCAGGCTGCCTATCAACTTCCCCGGCGCCTTTACTTCGGGAAAATGGTCATAGTCCAGACGCATGTTCTCAATAAGGGATCTCGACCATTCCCTCTTGTTGATATCGAAGAGCAAGGTGCGTGAAACAAGGGAATGATCTGAAACACATTCACAGGTTAGCAGATAGTTGATATATTCCTCCCAACACAGGAACTTCCACGTTTTCCCATAAACCTCCGGCCTATGATCCCTGATCCAGAGGATACGATGCAGAGGGTAGAGATTCCCACGAACGGGCTGGCCGGTGATCTCGAAAAGCGTTCTTTCCCCGCCTCCTCGCTCAATGATGTATTCCTCATACTCTATGCCCGTATCCTGATAGCAGGAGATCACGTTCGCAAGTGGCTTTCCCATGTCATCTGCAGGAAAAAAATCATCTCCCGAAACAGAAACGGATAGGACCTTCACCGGGTCCCTTAGTTGCGCACACTGGCAAGACCGAATGATCTCCTTGACACCATTCCAGATATGGTACGGGACGATTTTCCTTAGGAGGGCATTCTTGTAAGCGCTCCCATAGTCCGTGTAGCTTCGTTTCAGGACCTTCCCGTTTTCCCCAACCACAACCGCTTTCGCGCCTGTCATACCGATGTCAATCCCGAGATAGCTCATGCTTTTCCTTCATTTCTTCACGTTGTCATGAACACCCCTTATCTGTTCCTCAAAACTGCTTTCGGGGAGGAACTGCTTGTCGAAGAAAGCACTGCCGATCGTAAACGCCCAAACCCCATATCCCTTTACCTCCTCAACTCGGCTCCAGCTATCAACACTGCCCGCCAGGATCAAAGGAACGCCGATCTCTTCAGCACACCTTCGCACCAACTCCTCCACCTTCTCGCTGTCTTCATATCGGTATGCCACCAGATCAAGGCCATCCACGCCCTTGTCTTCGAGTTCCTTTCCGTGGCGAACGATTTCATCTATCTGACCGCCAAGAACGACAGGATGGCCGTAGATGTTTCCAAAGAACGGGAAATACTGGATGTCCCTATCTTTGACCAACTCAAGAATGGAATCATGGAAGATCGTTCCTGTCAGATAATCCACCCCACATTCCAGCGCCAATTGTGCGGCCTGAAGACCTTCCTTTTCCCCATAGTGCACAACCTCGAGGAAGGTCGTTTTTCCTGCCGCCTTCATCCGTCCGACCAACTGTTTCATCTGCTGTACGTCCAAACCCACGTCTTTGAATCCCCAGAATTTAGCAGGCACATCCTTCGATGCCTCAAACAGATCCAGGGCGTTTTCCACAGTAACGTCATTGTAAGTGAGCATCACAATCAAGTTGGTCTTCATGCTCGCCCCTCCGAAAAATAGGCAGCGATGACCTTGTTGGATCTGCCCTCCGAGCCTAACAGTCGTATCTTCTCCATCACCTTTTCCTTCATCGCCGCTCTCGCCGGGGCAAACAGGAGAGTGGGATCAACCATCTTGGGGCCTTCTTTTCTTCTCACTTCGTCGAGCTTCTGAAAAAACGCATACCGGAATTCCGTGGCACAGCCAAAATAGTTGATCCCCTCAGCTATGCACATCCTGATATCTTCGTCGGTTATGAAAGAAACTCCGTGGAGGCACAAATGCGTCCTGTCTCCTAGCTTCGCCTTGATCTCTCTGAGTCTATCAAAGCGGAGGTCCCCGTGGTCAAATCCACTCACTTCCCCTATGGAAATGGCCAACGCATCCACTCCGGTTCTCTCTACATAAGCCTTAGCTCCCTCAGCATCTGTCAATTGGTGTTTTTCTCGCTCCGAATCATCATCCCACGTTCGGGTAATGATACCGACTTCTCCTTCCACCAGAATGTTCAGCGGATGGCACATTTCCACCACCTTCCTCGTGATCGCCACATTCTCTTCAAAGGGATGGTGAGAGGCATCCACCATGATTCCGTTGTATCCACCTCTGATGGCACGAAGGATCAGCGTCATGTTCTCCGTATGATCGAACTGCACACCCACGGGCACTTCAGATTTGGCGGCGGCTCCCATGACCAGCGATTCAAAAGAACGATAGCGAGGAAACTCTCCTTCCGGTTCGTTTACTGCAAAGGCTATGGGTGACCTGGTCTCTTCCGCAGCGGCAAGAGCAGCCTCGATCTCTTCCAGATTCGTCACTACTACACGCAAAAATCCATAGCCATCGGAGCGTGCCTGATCCAACATAAACTTGATAGGAATAAACATTTCTTTTCCTCCTGACTCATGAGTGTCCTGGATCCAAGATCATGCGCAAAGGGACGTTGGACATTGGACGTCCTCCTCCGGCCACAATCTTTCCTCTTCCTTCTTCCTCTCCCTCAGATCCGCTCGATCGGCAGATCCCCATACCATGGCTGCACATCCCACCGCACGGCATACAGCTCCGCCTAAAACAGCTTGAACTCCAGACGAACACGCTCTCCGATCACTCCAGATGCATCCGCATGGTTCTTCCAGCGCGGACGGGCATACAGCTCATCCCCCGTCATCGGAATGCAGTCCTGGAAGCTGAATCCGGGGATCGGTTTTCGGGCTTCGACGGGTTTCCCAAATCTGCCTCCCGGTTCGCTGAGCTGCACCAGCACCTGGCCCACCGGCGCCCGGAAGTTGATGGCGATGTCTCCGCTGCGGGGTTTCACGCACCGCATGGTCATCGTACCCCACCCCGCGCGCGGCTCGAGATAGGCAAATCCATCCTTGCGCAGCTCATGGACGATCATCGCACCCACGCTCTGATACCCCTTCGGCGCAGCCTCCAGTGCGTGATCCACCAGAAGCCCGGTCGAGTAGATTC
>JAZDJA010000015.1:0-16261 GCA_043804415.1 Candidatus Latescibacterota bacterium
GATTGGGCACGTCCTCCTTCCTTTGCTGATCTTCCGATTTGCGGTTCAGAAATGTCTTCTCTCTTGGGGCAGTGGCTCAGTTGGGAGAGCGCCTCCCTCGCACGGAGGAGGTCAGCGGTTCAATTCCGCTCTGCTCCACCAAATGTTTCCCCCATTTCAGAGCTCCGGGCCCCTACGATCGGTCTTTTCGAGAAAAGGATCCGTGTGTCCCGACAAAGAAGGTGTTGGTGCCTGCCGAGGCTTCTCCAGCGTGGAACCCTCTGAATCGTCCACCGGGCTGGCAGTTGTTGTAGTGTCCTCGAAAGCTTGAGAGAGAGATTCGCATCGTCGCAGTTTGTTGAGGCCGAACCGAGAAGTCGCAAGTTCTTTTGGCCGTGCTAGACGGGGAGGTAGCGGTGCCCTGTAACCCGCAACCCGCTACAGCGGGGTTGAATTCCCCATCTGAGGCTTCCGAATTCCAGGCTATATCGAAGGAAAGTGGCGTTGAAAGCCAGGTCCTGCGCAACGGAGTATCGCCCAACCCCGTCAGGACCGGAAGGTAGCAGCGGTAAGTGATTTCTTCGTGTGCCGCAGGGGTACCTGGTTGGAGCTAACTGCCTCCGTGATGCTTGGGGTGAGGAGTCGAAGTGGGGTGCGCGGCCATTTTTCATAGGTTATTACTGGGTATGGAGCGAACCGACCGAACTCCCGGACGCAGGGCGGAATAACGCCCGTTTTTCCTTAATCATTTTCCATGGCAGTTGCTTGAGGGAGTTATGGCGTACGTTGTCATGGCGCGGAAGTGGCGTCCTTTGAATTTCGAAGATGTGGTGGGTCAGGATCACGTGAAGCGGACCCTTGAAAACGCCATCCGTTCGGGACGCATTGCACATGCCTATCTGTTCTCCGGACCCAGAGGGGTGGGCAAAACCACGGTGGCCCGTATTCTCGCCAAGGCCCTAAACTGCGAACAGGGACCTACTCCCGCACCATGCAATGCCTGCTTGCGCTGTGAAGGCATCACGAACGGAAGCAGTCTGGATGTTCTCGAGATTGACGGGGCGTCCAATAATGGGGTGGATGAGGTGCGCGCTCTCCGGGAAAAGGTTCACTATGCGTCCGTGGAAGGGCGCTACAAGATCTTTATCATAGATGAAGTTCACATGTTGACCACGGCGGCTTTCAACGCGCTGTTGAAGACCCTCGAAGAACCTCCCGAACATGTGATTTTTGTTTTCGCCACCACCGAACCTCAGAAAATACCCCTCACGATTCTTTCGCGGTGCCAGCGGTTTGACTTCAAGCGTATTCCTGTGCAGCAAATAGTTGAGCGTCTCTCGTTGATGGCCCGGAAAGAGGGGATTGACATCTGCGACGAGGCGCTTTTTTTAATTGCCCGGAAGGCTGACGGGGCCATGCGGGATGCTCAGAGCTTGTTGGATCAGGTCGTGTCCTTCAGTCAGGGGGCGATTTCTTCGGAGATCGTACGGGATGTGCTGGGCATGGTCAATCAAGAGGTGCTCTTCTCCTTGACGCACGCGATCACGGAATCTGATGTGCAAGAGGGCCTTCGCATTATCGGAGAACTTATGGAGGCGGGGGCGGATCCGGGGGAATTCGCGGAACACCTCACAGAACACCTGCGCAATCTTCTGGTGACGCACATTCAGGGAAGCGCCGGAGGGCTCGACGTGTCGGAGCCAGACCGGGCGCGATACGAAAAACAGGTGGCGTTATTCTCGCAGGAGGATCTCCTCCGCATGATCTCCGTATCCTCCGATCTCGAGTTCTCATTGAACCGGTCTCCGCAGCCCCGGCTGCGTCTTGAAGTGGCCGTGGTCAAACTGATCAAGATGGAGCCCGCAGTGCGGCTCTCGGACCTGTTGGATCAGCTTTCCACGCTCGAGGTGCGACTGAGACAACGCGATGAAAAACAGGAACCAGATCGGCCCGAAAGGATCGAGAAACCCAAGGCGGGAACCACAAGGACCACATACTCCGAAGCCCCCCCAAAAATGAGCGAAGCGCGTGGTGAGGAAACCTGCATTCCTGGCCCTCCCCCTGCGAAAATTGCGCCCGTGGGCGAAAACTCGGTACCCGAGGACAACGCTCTGCTCACCGGAGGATCCACCTCGCTGGAGGCAATTGCCGAAAAATGGCCCGAGATTGTTGAAAAAGTGAAAGAAAAGAAGATCACATTGGGATCCTTTCTGGCGGATGGAAAGCCGATAAGCCTATCCGATGGTGTGCTTCAGTTGGGATTTGGATCGGGAGACGCCTTTCACATGGATGTGATTGCCAAAAACAAGAAGATCGTGGAGACCATATTGTGTGAACATTTCTCCGATCTGGTGCGCATCCAGTGCAAAGTCTCTGAGGAAATGCGGGATTCCGGGCCGACTGCCTGCGTGGTGCCCCAATCCCAGACCCAATCGGCAGCAACCGCCTCCGGGGCACGGGAAGAGGGAAGTAAAGGATTTCTCGAACGTTTGTATGAGAAGGAACCGAGTGTTCGGAACATTGTGGAAACATTCAACGGAGAACTTGTCGGAGGATAGCCGCATGTCAAAGGGCATGAGTGGAATGATGAAACAAGCTCAAAAATTCCAGGAAAGGTTGGCCAAGGTACAAGAGGAGTTGCTGGACAAGAAGGTGGAGGGTGCGGCAGGCGGAGGGATGGTCACCGTGGTGGCCAATGGAAGACAGGACGTGCTTGAAGTCAAGATCGATCCGGAGGTGGTGGATCCCCAAGACGTGGAGATGCTGGAGGATCTCATCGTCGCCGCCATCAAGCAGGCTCGGGAGCGGGCACAGGAGATGGCTGAACGGGAGATGACCAAGGCCACCAATACCATGATGCCTCAGCTGGGCGGGATGATGAAGCTGCCCGGGATGTCCTGACAACGGCATACGGTGGGAGTCTTTTTCAGCTTTTGAATTTCATTGGATCCCCGATCGCCCAAAACAATCCTTCGTAGGGGCGCCACCTGATCATAGAGGGCATCGCTGTGCATCACGCAAAGGAGTTTTCTTCGAGTTCGGTGGAGCGTCTCGTGACGGAGTTCGGGAAGCTCCCCGGAATCGGGCGAAAAACGGCTCAGCGTCTGGCGTTCTATCTGATGAAGATGGAGCGGGATCGGGCCAAGGATCTGGCTGATGCAATCATCGAGATGAAGGACCACGTGCGGTATTGCTCCGTTTGTTTCAACATGACCGATCGGGATCCCTGTCCGATCTGCTCCGATCACAGGCGCGATCAGACGATGATCTGCGTGGTCGAGGAACCGAGTGATGTGCTGGCTTTGGAGCGAACTGCGGCCTATCAAGGAGTATATCATGTACTTGGAGGCGTGCTCTCGCCGCTGGATGGGATCGGTCCCGAAGATCTGCGAATCAAAGAGCTGCTGCACCGGATTCGGGAGGAAGTTCATGAGATCATTCTGGCCAATAATCCCAGCGTCGAGGGAGAGGCTACCGCATTGTATCTGTTCAAACTGATCCAGCCGATGGGCATTAAGGTTTCGCAGATGGCCCGCGGACTTCCGATGGGCGGCGATCTGGAATGGGCGGATTCGTTGACGCTGACGCGCTCCCTCGAAGGGCGACGAACGTTCGAGCAATAGGTGAGGAATCAGTATGTCGAGAAGCATAAATATCCCCAACGCCCTGACAGCGTCCCGGATTCTGCTGACTCCGGTCTTTATAGCTTGCCTTCTAGCAAGCGGATGGGGCTGGAAGTGGTTGGCTCTGCTGGTTTTTACCATCGCCTCTCTTACCGATCTTTATGACGGCTATCTGGCGAGACGAGAGAATTCGGTGACCACTTTGGGTCGTTTCCTCGATCCCCTGGCGGATAAGATTCTGGCCTCCGCGGCCATGATTGCCTTTGTCGTGGCTGGGCTGGTAGAGATGTGGCTGGTGATCGTGATCGTAGCCCGCGATGTGATTGTCACCGGGTTTCGGATGTACAGGCTGCATCGCGGACGCCAGGTAGTCACTTCGAAGCTCGCAAAATGGAAGACCACCGCGGAACTGACCGTGATCTTCCTTATCCTGACCTATGTCAGTCTGGAGACCACCCTGCGCCATTTCGCCCATGACGGGCTCAATTTTCCGTGGGTATCCGGGGCACTGAATGTTTTGGTTGGGTTTGTCGCACTCCTGACCATTATCTCCGCTGTGTCCTATTTTGCGGACCACCGGAAAGTGGCTTCCAAGAGACATGGAACGTTGTCTGTTCGCCCGGAGGTGCGCACCCATTGAGTGATCTGGTTCAGGCAGAGAGCACTGTTCGTCGATGGTCGTGGATCGCTTCCGGGGGAGGCGTCGGGCTGTCTCCTTTGGCGCCGGGCACAGCCGGAAGTCTTCTCGGACTGCTGATTTATGTCCTCTTGCCCCGATGGCCCCCGATCGCATGGGTTGGCATGATTGGGGTCTTTTTCTTTGTCGGCATACGCGCTGCCACCCGAGCCGAGACGCTCTGGGGGCACGATGCCGGACGGATAGTAATTGATGAGATCGTGGGGATGTGGGTGGCTCTTCTCTTTCTGCCCAGGGATTCGGTTCGGACCGCGCTTCTCTGCTTCTTGCTTTTCCGCCTCTGCGATATTGTCAAGCCTTTCCCGGCCTATCGTTCTCAGCGCCTTCCAGCCGGATGGGGCGTAATGGTGGACGATGTGATTGCAGGGATCTATGCCAACGGTTTGGTGCGTCTTGTTGATCGGATGCTATACTAAGTCTTCTTGTACAATTACTTGCGGTCTGCCAGGTGAAACAGGAAAAGGAGAGACGACCCCGGTTCCGTCCCTCCCCATATTCAGGAGTCCTTGCTTGAACACCGAAGTCATCACCATAGGAAATGAGATTCTCTCCGGCCGTATTGTGGACAGTAATTCGGCATTCATCGGAAAAAGTCTGTCCGCGATCGGGATTTCACTGACGTGGATTACTTCGGTGGGGGACGACCCCAAACAGATCGCCCACGCCTTCGAAGACGCGGTGGGACGGGCCGACGTGATCATCGTCACCGGGGGATTGGGGCCTACGCATGACGATCGAACCAAGCGCGTGTTTGCGCAGTTTTCTGGCCGCAGGCCCGTGCTGGACGAAGCGGTACTCGAGAGGGTTCGGGAGCGATTCGCACAACGGGGGATCGAGATGCCCCCCTCCAACGTGGATCAGGCCATGATTCCCGAGGGCGTGGAGGTCCTGAACAATCAATGGGGCACCGCTCCCGGCCTTCATGCTGTGGAAGCGGACAAGCACATGTTTTTCTTGCCCGGAGTTCCTCGCGAGATGAAGGGGCTCATGGAGTGCAACGTGCTTCCTTTTCTCAAGGAGATGGGATGCGGACGTCCCATTCTCACGCACACGCTCCGTACCGCTGGAATCAGTGAGTCGGCCCTCTATGAGCTACTGGCGGATCTGCCGAATATGGACGACCTTGCCTTTCTGCCCGGGCTCTCTGGCGTAGATCTCCACCTCACGGTGCAGGGCGATGAGGAGGTCCGTGTGAGAGAGCATGTGGTTTCGATGGCTGCTCTTATTCGGGATCGGGTCGGGGAGTTCATCTACGGGGAAGGAAACGAGACCATTGAGGCGAATGTGGGAAAGGCTCTGATTTCAAGAGGTTGGAGGATCGCGGTGGCAGAATCCTGCACCGGAGGACTGATCGCAAACCGAATCACGGACGTGCCAGGGAGTTCGGACTATTTCGAGCAGGGGATTGTGGCGTATAGCAATCAGGCCAAAGTGGCGCTGTTGGGCGTGCCGGCTGAGGTGATCGAGACCCACGGAGCAGTCAGCGAATCCGCGGCCGAGGCGATGGCAGTGGGCGTGCGCACCCGTTCTGGCGCGAATATCGGTTTGTCCGTCACCGGGATTGCCGGGCCTGGCGGCGGGACGAAGGAGAAGCCGGTTGGGCTGGTTTACATGGGCATTTCCACGGCGGAAAGGGTCTTCACGAGAAAATACCAGTTTGGGTCCGAACGGGAGGTCAACAAGCAGCGTACTGCCCAGGCGGCTTTGGATCTGGTGAGAAGGGTATTGGCAGGATCTCCCGGGCATGTCGGGAGATCGTGATACGATGGATATCGACACGCTCAGAAGCTTTATTGCCATTGAGTTACCAAAGACACTTCAGGACATCCTGAATGCATTATTTTCAGACCTTCGGCGGGAGGATGCGGACGTCGGGTGGGTGCCTGCCACAAATCTCCATCTCACGCTAAAATTCCTCGGTGACGTGGAAAGAACGCGGTTTCCCGATCTCATCCATGGCATCCAGCAGGCAACGAAGGGAACTGAGCCGTTTGATCTCACACTGACAGGGCTTGGTGCCTTCCCGAACGTGCGAACCCCTAAGATACTTTGGATTGGATTGGGCGCACCCCATGCCCTGCAGCGCCTGCAGGAAAACATCGAGGAAGCCTTGTTCCGCCTGCATTTCCCCAGAGATGAGCGGAGCTTTTCGCCTCATCTGACCATCGGACGGGTAAAGGCATTGCGGGGGATAGGGCCGTTGATCTCCCTGATCCAGGAGAGGAGTTTCGGGCCAGAACGTTTCATGGTGACACGCATCGCGCTCACACAGAGCACCTTGAGGTCCACCGGAGCGGTGCATACGCCACTTGAGGAGTTCGCTCTTGCCGGATGAAACGGTCGGGTCATTCCATGCCTCTTCTTCTTTTTTGGGCAACCCACGATGTATTCTATTGACTTTGTAATCTCACTTCCGTATCTTTACGGAGCAATTTTGATTTCTGGTGGACGAAGGCGCCGCTGACGGTTTTTGCAGGATCTTTGTCCTGCTTCGTTTGCACCTTTTGTTCCCGAAGTGCGTTCCCCAATAAGATGGGGGATTTTTTTATCACGGACTTTGTGACACATGTCACGATATGTTTTTCATTCACTCTGTGACAATTGGCACGTTCTTTTTTTTCTTCGGTATTGTGACACACGTCACGAAGGAGGGTTCTCGCATGAGCCGAACCATTTCCTCTACGGGAATAGAACGCCTGGCCTTGTATTCCCGGTATCTGTCCTCCGCGAATGTAGCCGAGCAGACCTTTGTTTCCTCGGAGGAGCTGGCAAAGGCCGTCGAGCAAACCGCAGCTCAGGTACGCCGAGATCTCAGCTGTTTCGGCACCTTTGGGACTCCAGGAAGAGGATATGCCAGAGCCGAGCTGGAGGAGAAACTGTCGGAAATCCTCGGTAAAGTAAAAAGCCAACGTGTGGTGCTGGTAGGCATAGGTAATTTGGGGTCTGCGCTCCTGGCATACAAGGGGTTTCAGTCTCATCCCTATACCATTGTTGCTGCGTTTGACAAAGATGAGGCGAGAATCGGGGAACGCCTCGAAGGTCTCGAGATTCAGGATATCCGTAAATTGAGCGAGGTGATTGTTCGGACCGGAGCAAAGATCGGCGTGGTGTCTGTCCCGGCGCGATCGGCTCAGGAGGTCGTGGACACACTGATCGCATCGGGTATTCAGGGCATCCTGAATTTCGCCCCGGTGAGGGTCACGGTTCCCAAGGGAATTGTGTTGCAGGATGTGGATTTTTCGATCAAACTGGATCGGCTTTGCTATGAATTGGAGCACATCACCTAGATGCGACACCTAGAGATCATCGCTGAGGGAATGGTGCAGGGGGTTGGGTTTCGCCCCTTCGTTTACGCATTGGCGCGCCAGCATGCGCTGTCGGGATTTGTCCTGAACGAAGGCAGGGGGGTGCGGATCGAGGTGGAGGGCCAACACGGGCGGCTCTTGTCCTTTGCTGACGCGCTTAGAGCAGAGGCGCCGCCGCTCTCAAAGATCGATCGAACGAGGATTCGAGAATTGCCTCCAGTGGGGTTTTCGGATTTCACCATTCGCAAAAGCATGACGGAGGGGAATAAGCGGATGTGGATTTCACCTGATACGACGGTATGTCCGGCATGTCTGCGGGAGCTTTTCGATCCGGAGGATCGAAGATACCTGTATCCGTTCATCAACTGTACGCATTGCGGCCCACGCTTCACCATCGTGGAGGGCATCCCCTATGATCGCGTGCAAACCACCATGCGAACCTTCAAGATGTGTCCCTCGTGTCGGCGGGAATATGAAGATCCCCGGGATCGGCGGTTTCACGCGCAGCCCAATGCCTGTTCGGTTTGTGGGCCCCGGGTTTGGCTGGTGGATGGAGACCGTGCCCCCCTTGAGGAGCAGGTGTTCGTCAGGGCCGCAAGCCTGCTGAGGGCAGGCCGCATCTTGGCGATCAAGGGCTTGGGCGGTTTTCATCTGGTGTGCGATGCGCGGAATGAAGAGGCGGTAAAGACGCTCAGAGGGCGAAAGGTTCGGGAGGACAAACCCTTTGCGTTGATGGCGGCGAACAGAGAGATGGTTGCGGACCTGTGCCAGGCAGACTCGGAAGAGATGGCACTGCTCACGGATCCTCGGCGTCCGATCGTGTTGCTCGGGAGACGGGTGACATCCGGGATCGCTGAAGCCGTGGCACCGGGCTCCCCAATGCTCGGGTTGATGCTGCCCTATACGCCGCTCCATCATTTGCTGCTCAGGGAGGTCAATTGTCCGCTGGTGATGACCAGTGGGAACCGGAGCGACGAACCGATCTCCTACGAGAACGAGGAGGCGCTATCCAGCCTGAGCGATATAGCAGATGTCTTTCTGCTTCATGACCGTCCGATCCACGTGCGCTGCGACGATTCCGTTGTGCGCGTATTCTCCGGTCGGAGGATGATGATGCGCCGTGCGAGGGGATATGTGCCCGAGCCGATAGCGCTTCCGTTCGCAGCGAAGCGTCCGGTTCTGGCGTGCGGGGCCCAACTCAAGAACACGTTCTGTCTCGTTCGAGACCAACACGCGTTTGTGAGTCATCACATCGGAGATCTGGAAAATCTGGAGACCCTGCGGTCCTTCGAATCAGGCATTGCGCACTATGAGGGCCTCTTTGACATCCAACCCAAAGTGATCGCATGTGATCTGCATCCGGATTATCTTTCCACCAGATACGCAAAAGAGAGGTGCGAATTACGAATTCCGGAGCCTTTGCGGCGCAGACGCAAGGAGAACGCAATCCCCTCGGATTTCTCCGAGGTCCCTCAATCCGAAAGGACCGATCCGCAGGGGATCGGGAGAGGAGCGATTACGCTCGTGGGAGTGCAGCACCATCATGCCCACATCGCGAGTTGTCTGGCCGATAACGGGTTAGACCGTATGGTGATCGGGGTGGCGCTGGATGGCGCGGGGTATGGTACGGATGGCACGATCTGGGGAGGGGAGTTTCTGACGGCCGATTGCAGCAGTTTTGAGCGGGTGGCCCATCTGAAACGCCAGGGGATGCCCGGTGGCGCGATGGCGATCCGGGAACCGTGGAGAATGGCCGTTTCCTATCTTTTCTCAATCTTCGGAGAGTCTTTCTCTGGTATTCAGGTGCCGTTTGTGCGGCGGCTCGATCAGAGCCGTGTGGATGGCCTGCTGATCGCCCTCCAGCAGGGGATCAACTGTCCACAGACCTCTTCGGCGGGCAGGCTCTTCGATGCGGTAGCCGCCTTGATCGGAGTGCGGGATCACGTCCATTACGAGGGGCAGGCTGCGGTCGAGCTCGAGCAGCTTGTTTCCAGGGCGTGCACGGATTCGTATCCTTTCTCCATCCAGGAAGGCACCCCTCTTATCATTGACACGGAGGTCCTGTTTCGGGGCATTCTGGAGGATCTCGATAACGGAGCATCCGCGGGATGGATTGCTGCGAAGTTTCACAACAGCCTGGCGGAGATGATCGCATCAGTCTGTGTACGGATCCGGGCAAACACCGGACTTGACGAGGTGGCCTTAAGCGGAGGCGTGTTCCAAAATAAGTTGCTCCTGGGACTTACGGCGCCTCTTCTCGAAGAGCACGGCTTTTCGGTTTACACACACCACCAGGTGCCCTCAAACGACGGCGGCATTTCGCTGGGGCAGGCGGCGGTGGCGATAAGGCAGACGGCGCAAGAAAACACCTTGTAGTGTCTGGATCTTGGGCTGTTGCGCCATTCAGGCTGTGGGCAGGGGCAAGGAGGAAGGGACATGTGTTTGGCGATTCCGATGCGATTGGTTCGGATGGACGGGAATTCCGGTGTGGCGGAGGTGGGCGGCATGGAGCGGGAGATCGGGCTTCAGCTCGTGGATGAGGCGGAGGTCGGGGATTTCCTGATCGTGCATGCCGGGTTTGCCATCCAGAAGTTGGACGAGGTGGCCGCTCAGGAGACGCTGGCGCTCTTTGAGGAGATGGCGCATCTGGACACATAGCCCTCCACAGGGCACGCCATGGCATGACCTGTGGGATGGTTCGACCCAACACGTGTTCCATTTTCTGACGGGCATGGACAGGCATATTGGCGCTTGGTAACTTACGGGAATCGATGCGACATGCGCTATGTGGATGAATTCAGGAACCCCCACGCAGCCCAAAAACTGGGGGAGAAGATCAGTGCTCTGGCCAACGGACGGCCGATGCGCCTGATGGAAGTGTGTGGCACCCATACGATGGCTGTGGCCCGTTATGGGCTGAAGGGCTTTCTTCCGCCTGAGGTATCCCTGGTCTCAGGGCCCGGATGTCCGGTGTGCGTGACCCCTAACGGGTATATTGACCATGCCGTCGCGCTCTGCCGCCTGGATGGGGTGACGATCGCCACCTTCGGGGATATGATGCGGGTACCCGGATCGCGCTCGAGCCTGGAGCAGGAGCGGGCCGAAGGACGGGATATCCGTGTGGTGTACTCGCCGTTGGATGCCTTGCGCTTCGCGTCAGAGCACCCGGAGCGGAGGGTGGTGTTTCTCGGAATCGGGTTCGAGACCACGATACCGGGAGTGGCCGTTTCCGTTCTGGAGGCGGATCGGACGGGCGTATCCAATTTCCTGGTGCTCTCGGCGCACAAGGTGATGCCTCCGGCGATGAGCGCGCTGGCATGGGATCCGGAACTCGAGGTGGATGGTTTTCTGTGCCCTGGCCACGTGAGTGTCATCATCGGGGCCGATGCCTATCGAGCCATCGCGACCGATGCCGGGATTCCCTGTGTGGTCGCCGGATTCGAGCCCCTGGATGTGCTTCGCGCAGTGGACATGCTGGTGGCCCAGGTGGTTGCGGATCGGGCTGAGGTCCAGATCCAGTATCGTCGGGCGGTCAAACCGGAGGGAAACCCCAAGGCCCGGGCCCTTGTGGAAGAGGTGTTCGAACCGACCGATGCCTCATGGCGCGGAATCGGAACTATTGCCGGAAGTGGATTGAGGATACGGGAACAGTTCCGGCGCTTCGACGCAGCGGTGATGCTGGAGGTGAACGTGCCGCCTCCGGACGAGCCGAAGGGCTGTATATGCGGTGCGATCCTGAAGGGTGTCAGATCACCCGGGGATTGCGGACTGTTTGGAGGCCGGTGCACCCCGGAGCATCCGGTTGGAGCCTGTATGGTGTCCTCCGAGGGCACGTGTGCGGCGAGCTTTCGATTTCAGCCGGACCGGGATGCTTTGTGAACCATCCGGTCTGCCATCTGCCTGGAAGCCACGCAGCAACCACTAAACGCTACTACAGTTGCATGAAGAAACCCATCTATAGAGAAGATCGAAAGGAAGGGGAATGAAGATCATAGAAGCAGCCGAAGGCGAGGTATTTGACATTGAGCTGGAAGAGGATTTGCTGAGGAAGAACCGGGAACTGGCTGAGGCAAACAGAGCCCTTTTGGACGAACATGGGATATTTGCCGTGGATATCATGGGTTCGGTCGGTTCGGGGAAGACCACCCTGATCGGTCAGATCGTGCGACGTCTGAAAGGGAAACATCGCATTGCTGCGCTGGCGGGGGATTTGACAACGACCATAGATGCGGATCGGATTGAAGTCCACGGCGCGTCCGTGATAGAGATCAACACGGGCAAAGAGTGCCACCTGGATGCGAATCTGGTGAGGAAGGGGATCGCGGAGCTTTGCCTCGACGAGGTCGACGTCCTGATCATCGAGAACGTCGGCAACCTGATCTGCCCGGGCGAGTTCCCTTTGGGTGCGCACAAGCGGATGGTGATCATCTCCGTTACCGAAGGACCCTATATGGTCGTGAAGCATCCCTATATCTTTATGGATGCGGACGTGGTGGCCATCAACAAAATAGATCTTTCCGAAGCCATGAGCGTGAATCCGGAACAATTGGAGAAAGACGCTCTGGGGGTAAAGCCTTCTCTGAAGGTGGTCTGGACGAACGGTCTGACCGGTGAGGGGGTTGATGCGATAGTGGAAGCCCTCCTTCCCACATAGGGAATGAGCTGGACGGCACAGCTTGCCCCAATCACTGGCAACTCACCACCACTAAACAGGTGCACACATGCACGAGCTTTCCACCTCTCAGGCCATAGCCCGTATCGTCCTGGAAAAGGCGAAGGAACAGCATGCATTGCGCGTGCAGCACGTGGATCTTGCGATAGGCCGACTCTCCTTTCTCAGTCCGGACCAGGTGGTCTTCTGGGTGAAGATGAGCTTTGAGGGCACTCTCGCCGAAGCCGCAGAAGTGCGTATCGAGCGAGTGGAGCCGGTGATCAGCTGTCGGGCTTGCGGGTATGTGGGCACGATGACAATGGCGGACAATCCGCTCCATCATGAGCTGCTCCCGTCCTTCTCCTGTCCATGCTGTGATTCGTACGAGATTGAAATGAAAAAGGGCAGGGAGTGCGCGGTGAAGCGGATCGGGATTCAGCAGGAATAGTCAACAGAATGGCAAGAGGAGTTCGAATGGCCGATACAGGGAAAGTGGTTTTGGCGCACGGAGGGGGGGGGAAGCTGTCGCACGATCTGGTCCGGGATCACATTGTGGACGCCTTCGGGAACTCTGGCCGTGCCGGGGAGAATGGGTTGGCTTCCCTGGACGATGCCGCACTCGTGACAGTGGGGCCAACTCGTCTGGCCTTCACGACGGATTCCTACGTGGTCAAGCCACTGTTCTTTCCAGGGGGAGACATCGGTAAACTGGCCGTGTGCGGAACCACAAACGATCTGGCCGTGATGGGAGCAGAACCGCTCTTCCTGAGTTGCGGGCTGATTGTCGAGGAAGGGTTCTCCCTCAAGATGCTGGATCGAATTCTGGATTCGATGGCCCGAGCAGCAGAGGCGGCCGAAGTGGGAATCGTGACCGGAGACACCAAGGTGGTGGAACGCGGAAGTGCGGACCAGTTATTCGTCAATACGTCCGGGATCGGACGGATACGGGCGAGTGTGACCGTTTCAACGGCTCAGATCCGGGTCGGGGATCGTATCGTAGTAAGCGGGACGTTGGGAGATCATGGGATGGCGGTCATGTCAGCGCGGGAGGAACTGCACTTCCATGGGACGCTGGAGAGCGATTGTGCGGCATTGGGCGGCTTGATCGCCCGAATGATCGAGGTTTCTTCCGGGATTCGGTTTATGCGCGATCCCACCCGCGGCGGTCTGGCCAGTACGCTCAATGAAATGGTTCAGGGAAGGGATTTTGGCATCGTGATCGAGGAGAACACGCTTCCGATCCGGGATTCGGTGCGCGGGCTGTGCGAGCTTCTGGGGATGGATCCGCTCTATGTGGCCAACGAGGGCAAGGTGGTGACTGTGGTGGCTCCAGAGGACGCAGACGCCCTTGTGGAGGCCATGAGAGATCATCCACTGGGACGCGAAGCATGCCTCATCGGGACGGTGGAAGACAGGTGGAAGGGCCGAGTCGGCTTGAAGACCGCAGTGGGAGGACCCCGGGTAGTGGATATGCTGGTCGGAGATCAATTACCCAGAATCTGTTGAGCTGGGTAGTATTTCGGATCATTGCGGTCTGGGCTCTGTAGCGAGTTCACCAATAACCAATAACCAATAGGTATGAATAGGGAGGATTGCATGCAGCTGAAGAGGATGGACAAAGGGGCACTGAACTCCTTTCTCGATCGCCTCATCGAGGCGGGGGAGGTGGTAGGAGTCAAAGAGAGAAGAGCAGGCGAGTATGTATTCGATAAACTGGATTCTGCTGCCGAGTTCGCGACGGACTACGTGGGATCGCTGCTGCCGCCCCATAAGTATCTGATGCCTGGACGGGAGACGCTCGTGCGCTTCGGGATGGACGGCGCGGCACAGGCGCAGGTGGAATCTGAGGATCGGATTGTCTTCGGAGTGCGTCCGTGTGATTTGCATGCGATCCAAATCATGGATCGCGTCTTTTCGGACGACCATCCGGACGCAAACTATCTGGCCAAGCGGGAACGGACCACGCTGGTGGGTTTCGATTGTATGGCGCCGTGCGACCAGGCGTGCTTTTGCCGGGACGTCGGATCGCTTGATGTGGCGTCGGGATTCGATCTGCTGTTTACAGATCTGGGAGACGCGTTTTGGATCACGGTCGGCTCCAAAAAGGGCGAGGCGCTTCTGAATGCCGCGCACGTCACGGACGCTGGGGAGCGGGATTCGGCTGCTCTGAAAACGGCGAGGAGGGAGCGACGCAAGCGTTTTCCAAAGAAATTGGATACCGACGTATATAATCTGCCACTGCTGCTCAGTGGCGCACAGAAGAGTGCTCTTTGGAAGAAAACCGGGGACAAATGCCTGAGCTGCGGATCGTGTACGATGGTCTGCCCCACGTGCTATTGTTTCGATGTGCAGGACGTCGTGGATTTGGACCTGGCCGGGGGCGATCGGGTACGGGTGTGGGATTCATGCCAGCTGAACGACTTTGCCCAGGTGGCCGGTGGTGAAAGTTTTCGAGCGGCACGCTCGGATCGGGTGCGTCATCGGATCAACCGCAAGTTTTTGTATCTGATGAACAAATATGAGCGGCCGGTGTGCGTGGGATGTGGTCGGTGCGCACGTGTGTGTCTGGCAAAGATCAAGCCCACAGAGATTGTCAATGATCTGGTGGCCGAGAGTGGGGCGTAAGTCAAAAGGGCAATGGGTGAGGAGGAGTGTCCTATCACCCATCACGAATAGCCGAAGGAGAGTACCGGATGTATAATCACTCAGAAACATCGCTCTACGTGCCCAGAACGGCGGTGATCGAGCGAATAGAACGCTTGACGGATCGGGAGAAGGTGTTCCATCTTGCCCTGTCGGACGGCGCCCCATTGGGACATTCGCCGGGGCAGTTTGCAGAGGTGTCGCTTTTTGGGATCGGAGAGGCGCCCATTTCGATCTGCTCGTCTCCCAACGGGAAAAATGGGTTTCAGCTCTGCGTTCGAGCCGCCGGTAATGTAACGAACGCGCTCCACAGGCTTGAGGCGGGGGCGAAGGTGGGCATCCGCGGGCCGTTCGGGCGCGGGTTCGAACCGCAACAGATGGTGGAGAAGGACATACTCTTCGTGGCCGGAGGGATCGGGCTGGCACCGCTCAGGTCGTTGATCCATTACGTGTTGGACCTGAACAGGCGCAGTTCGTTCCGGAAGGTGACGATTCTGTATGGGGCGCGGTCGCCGGAGGAATTGCTCTTCAAAGAGGATCTGGCATCTTGGAAGCAGCGGGACGACGTGGCGTTGCACGTGACCGTGGATCGCGGGGACACAAGCTGGACCGGGCATGTGGGGGTGATTACCACGCTGTTCCCAAAACTTGCGATCGATGCGCCCAATACCTTTGCGGTGATCGTGGGCCCTCCGGTCATGTATCGTTTCGTGGTACTGGAGACACTGCAAAAGGACATTCCGGAGAGCCAGATCGTGATGTCGCTGGAGCGCCGGATGAAGTGCGGTCTGGGCAAGTGCGGGCATTGTCAGATCGAGGGCATCTATGTGTGTCAGGAAGGTCCGGTGTTTTCCTATCCGGAGATCAAGCGAATGGACGGCGCCATATAGATCTACCGCAAAGACAGAGAGTCCTTTCAGAGAGACCCGCCGATGGCTTTTCTCTGGGGGCCTTTTCTCTCCGGGCGGCAACTATCGAGGAGAATGCAATGAAGCCCAAGGTGGCCTTTTTCGACTTTGCGGGATGTGAGGGGTGTCAGTTGACCGTGCTCAATCTCGAAAAGGAGTTGTTGGGGGTGTTGGACCATATTGACATTGTGGAATTCCGGGAAGCGATGACGGAAACCAGTGACGAGTATGACATCGCGTTTGTAGAGGGGAGCATCACGCGGGAATCCGACATTCCGAGGCTCTCAAAGATTCGGGAGACGGCGTCGGTTGTCGTGGCGCTTGGAGCATGCGCGGCAACCGGCGGGATCAACGCCATGAGGAATTTCACGCCGATCGATGAGGTGAAGCGGATCGTTTACGGGGATCAGGCGGACTGGTATGAGACCGCTGAAGTGCGCCCCATCGATGCGGTC
>JAZDJA010000016.1:0-3658 GCA_043804415.1 Candidatus Latescibacterota bacterium
CGCATCGCGGGATGGGCGGAGACCTTTTGGTCCTGCGTGCCTATTACGAGGGGCTGTCCTCCTCTTATGCGGGCACGGGACTGGGCCGCAAGGCCCGGTGGCTTTCCATAGACTGTCTGGAGCTGTCCGGGGACTGCAAAGCCGCCATAGCCGAGTATCAGGCTTTGCGCTCCGTCGGAGGTGAGGATGGTGTATCTGCCGCCCTGCGGATGGGCGAGGTGTATCTGTACGGTCTGAGAGACCGGGAAACGGCCGGCAAAGTATTCGAACAGATCCTCTCGGAAGCACCTGAGAGCGAGGCAGCCTCGCTGGCTTCCGACCATTTGGCGGAGTTGGGCGACTTGTCGCAGCTTGTGCCGGAACCCCTATCCGAGCCTGGCGCTGCCAAGGTCTCTGCGCCTTGTCCCGAGGAGATTACCCTCTCTTCCAACTGGCCCAACCCCTTCAACCCCCGGACCGTGATCACCTTTGCCCTGCCTGAACCGGCTTTTGTGAAGCTGGAGGTGTACAACATTCTCGGCCAAAGAGTGAGCATACCGGCCGAAGGGTTACGGCAGGCGGGGACCCATTCCGTGAGCTGGGACGGGAAAGATGCGAGCGGCATGGAGATGGCCAGCGGGGTGTATTTCTACAGGCTGGTGGTTGATAAAGGAAGGTTTGTGCAGGCAAAAAAGATGTTGTTGATACGATAGTTTCCGCTCTTGATCCCTTGAAAAATAAGCGCCTCCGGTCCGAAAACCGGGGGCGCTTATTACATGCGACGGACATCGTGCGGATCTTTGAGAGGCACACCAAAATGGGCACGCTATCGGATAGGGCTCTGTTGTCCCCAGCACAGATCACAACGCAACAGAACCACAAACAAAACCCATAGTCGAGGCAGTCCAAGAGAAAGGTCCTCGACCCGTCGAGGCAGCCCAAAAGAAAGGTCCTCGACAAAGGCGATGGGACATGGATTTCACGGATGAACACGGATCGGACAAAATGGTTCTATGGAAATCGGAACCATTCTTACCATTCCTCCAGAACCTGCTTGCTCAACACCACCGGAGATGCCGTCCCCGGCCAGAGCGGTCTGAACCTCAGGCTATAGAAGACCTCGCGCGGCGCAAGCAGATATTTGGGCAGCACACCCGGACCGCAACTTCCGTTCCCGAGCCCGGATTGCGCATAATCCAGATTCAGGGTGATGATGTCGCGCCGCTTCAGCTCATGGGTGTGCCGGGCTTCGGTCAGATCCCGGGCAGTGAAAGGATGTGCGCTCACGTTCAGATGCGGCATGCCCACGACCAGGAGGCCCGTGCCGTCGGCGTTGGTCAACGCTGCCCATCGCACGTCCGTCTTGTTCCCGTATTCCTGGGGCACCACATACGGCACATACTGGTCCTCCACGGAGCCGCCATATACGCCGATCATCGCACTCATCTTCCGGTCCGAATAGCTCTCGTGGGGGCCGCGGCCATACCAAGTGAACTGGTCGTAGGCACCCGGAAGGGTCATCCGAACGCCCACTCTCGGAAGCGGAGGAAGGTTTCCGACGGGAGTTACCCGGAGGTCGAGCACCACGTCCCCGCTGCCGAATACGGTATACCCATAGGAGCACGAAAATCCCTCCTCCCGGTCGGGCGCAGACACGAAAGAGTCCACCCGGACCCGGACCGTCTGCGGATTGCGCTGCTCGACTTCCACTGCGTTTACCCGCTCCTGCAACCGCTCCAGTCCCACCGCGCGCCACCCGATCGCCAGTCTCTGGTCCCCCCACGTGTTGGCGTCGTTGTCCGTGGGCGCACGCCAGATATTGAGCCTCGGCCCTTCGCAGATCAGCTCCCGATCGTCGTGTCGGAAAGAGACGATCCGCCCCGTATCCCGGTCGAAGATAAGATCCCCATATGTTCCACGCACCGAAATATGATTCGAATCCTCTGCCACGCGAATCTCCGGCATGTTGCTCGTGAGTAATGCGGGACATTCCGGTACGGGGAGCGGAAGCGCAAACTGCGACCAGGCCACCTCGTGCCCTTGCTGCCCCCAGCGGGTGTCCCGCGCCAGGGCAAAGCGCACGCACAGCCAGTATTCCGTGCCCGGCGTCCATTCCGGCTCGACAAACGGGATCGTGATCTCTGCGCTCTGACCGGCAGGCGCGTCCAACTTCGGGAGCGCACCGGACTGAAGTATTTGCCCATCGGCCTCCAGTGTCCAGGTGCCGTCCAATCCACCGAGATCCGAGAAGGTATACCGGTTCTCGATCCGGACCTTGCCGGCCCTCAGATCCACCGGCTCTGAGCGCACGGGCTCCAGGACTTTCTTGTATTCCCAGAGTCCCGGATGCGGCACACGATCGGGCCCGATCAGCCCGTTGATGCAGAAAGCACCGTCGTTCGGTTCGTCCCCGAAATCGCCCCCGTAGGCAAACCACTCCTGGCCCTCGGCGGTAACCTGCCGGATGCCCTGATCCACCCAGTCCCAGACAAAACCGCCCTGCAGGCGTTTATACTGTGCGATCGCCTCCCAATACTCCGTCAGATTGCCCGTGCTGTTGCCCATCGAGTGGGCGTATTCGCACATCACAATGGGCCGCGTCTCCGCCGAATCCTGCGCCATCTCGACAATGCGATCCACGCTGGGGTACATCGGCCCCAAAATATCCACGGTGGCCGCCGTCTCCGCGGGCTGGTAATGCACCGGACGCGTGGGATCGTGGGCGTGTACCCAATCCGCGATCGCCTCGTGATTCGGCCCGTATCCGGACTCATTCCCCATGGACCACCCGATCACGCAGGGGTGATTCTTGTCCCGCTCCACCATCCGAACGGCCCGCTCAAGAAAAGCCGTCTCCCACTTAGGATCTTGGGTCAGCCGGTCTCCGACCCCGTGGGTCTCGATGTTCGCCTCATCGAGCACATAGATGCCGTATTGGTCGCACAGCTCATACCAGCGGGGATCGTTGGGATAGTGCGCAGTGCGCACCGCGTTGATATTGAATTGCTTCATCAGGCGGATGTCGCAGATCATAGAGGCCAACGAAACCGCATGTCCCGTGTCCGGATCGTGCTCGTGCCGGTTTACGCCCTTGATCAGGATGGGCGCACCGTTTACGCAGATTTGCCCCTCCTTGATCTCGACCATTCGAAAGCCCACCTGCACGCGTTCGACCTGGAGTACCTGACCCTCGGGGCCTTTCAGGACGATCAGTGCGGTGTAGAGGTACGGATGTTCGTCCAACCATTTTTCGGGATCGGCCACCACCCCCAAAAGTTCCAGCGCGACCTCGCTGCCGGCATCCACCGAGACCGTTCCCGAAATCGGCCCGGCGCCCACCGGCTTCCCCTCTGCATCAAAGAGCTTCACTTCCACCGTGTGATCGGTAATGTCATACTGGCCGACATTTCGCACATGGACGCGGACTTTGAGCGTGGCCTCCCGGTAATCCGCATCCAGCTCGGTCCGCACCCAAAAATCGCGCACGTGCACGGACGGGACCGCGCGCAAGAACACGTCCCGGTAGATGCCGCTCAGCCGCCGTTCGAGTGATCCGCTGGTCGGACGGAAGCTACCTGGAGGATCAGGATTTCTGGCGGCTGAGCGGCATCTACCGGGACGTGTTCTTGCGCGCGGTCCCGTCCGTGCACGTGCGCGATTTTTGGGTGCGGACCGAGCT
>JAZDJA010000017.1:0-5486 GCA_043804415.1 Candidatus Latescibacterota bacterium
CCGAGGCTTCCAGTTTAGTACCAGTTGCTCGTCGATCAACACATCCTCGCCGTCCACGACACTGGGGAGCACATCCGGTGGATAGTCCATACATCCCCCTTGTATGCCTTTCAGATTCTCCAGATCCCACTTGGTAAAACACGCGTTGCACACCAGCATGTTGTCCTGAATGTGGAATCGCGTGGAGCGGCACGGCTCGCACATGCTGACTGCGGTGACCAGTTTTCCGGAGGGCGCGACATAGGCCAGCAGCGGGAGTTTGCCGGAGCCGTACTCGGTTCGCACCAGCTTGGCCTCCTTGATTGCGGGCAAAGACAATACGATGCGACCATTCGTGCCTGCGCTTGTGATCTCGGTCATCCGAATCGGTTCTCCGCCGTAATCGGCATACTCCGCAACCTTGTGCTGCTGGGCAATCTGGGCATTTCCGGGGGAGCGCGTCTTTGAGAACATGAATACAGCCAACAGCGCAGCCACCACCGCCACGGCCGCCAAAGGCTTCCACGGCATCCCTTTTTTCCCTTTTCCCAACACGCGATCGCGTTTCTCCGGGTTCCGGGTCGCATCGCTTGCGTCGTTCTTCTTCCCGGATTGTAGCGAGATCCCGCACTGCTTGCAGAAGCGGCTTCCCTTCTTGTTCTCCGTCTTGCACTTCGGACACTGAGCCATCTGTGGTTTTCCTTCCCTTTGTTCTCGTATGGATGGGACGTTGCCCAAACTAAATCTCGAAGATCTGTCCCCCCGAATACGTAAGGGACTGGACAATTTCCTCTCCTGCCAGGATATCTACCTGGATGTGGCAGCCATAGTTGGATACTTTGGCCACCACCTGGCCCGGCCTCCCCTTCGCTTGATAGAACGCCAGCCCCTTTTCCTTGGCCTCCGCCTCGATACGCGGATCAAGCGGCTGCGTGACGCCGCTGCCGCAGCTCCCCGAGCAGTTTTTGGAGCCGCCGCACCCGCCACCCCCACCACCGCAACCCGCACTGGCAGATGTCGGTCGGGCTTCGGAGAGAAAAATTGTGATATCAGTTGTAGTCTTCAAATTGGAGAACCACCGGCTGAAAAGGGCTTGCTGCTCCTCTTTGTCACGGCCGTCTCCCACGATCTCCGCTTCCACAAATCGTTGGATCCATACCTGCTCGCGGAGATCCCCCATAAAATCACTCGGTGTGCGGCCGTCCAGCCGAAGCCGATCCTCCAACTCCTGTTCGGAGAGACCGTTTTTCTGCCTGAACTTTTCCATCTCGATCACCAACTCCGCCTCGGATACCTCCGGGGTTCCGGCGCGAAGGGCCGCCCGCAACAAAAGTCGTCGGTTGATCAGGCGATCCATGGTGCTTTGAGCCAAGGGCCCCAGCATGGCCTGACCTTTAGCCCCCTCGAAAACCTCGGCGCCATATTTCCGCTGATACGGCGCCTTGGCCTGATCCAGCAGACGGGAAAACGTCTCCCTTAGGATCGTCTCTCCGTCGATCTTCGCGGCCACGGACGACGTTGGGTCGTCCACCACCTGGGGCTGATAGGTCCGCACCGGGTTGGCAGTGGAAGTTTTTGATCTCTGCACGGACACAAACCCAAGCACAGAGAGCCCGACCACCAGCAATGCCCCCCCTAACAGCAGACCGACACGCACGCTCTTCGAGAGTGCCCCTCTCTCCGCCATCCCGCAAAGCGAACACTCGCGCCCTCCCTCGGCCCGCGCGCCACAGCCGTGGCAAGCAGAGGGGAGTGATTCCGTCTCCTTCGACCCCTCCGACAGACGCTCCCCGCAACGCACACAAAAACCCGCATCGGCCTCGTTGCACGCTCCGCAAGTCGGACAGCGGCGCTCCTTCTCAGTTTCGTCCATCCTCGACCCGCACTGCTCGCAAAAATTCCCTCCCTCCTCAAACGATTCGCCACAACTCGGACATACAGACATAACCGACCTTTTCCTGAAAAGGTGCGGGACCCGGAGAAGCTCCTCCCTGTCCCGCATCCTATGCGATCCCGCACTTAAGTGAAAGCCCCTTGCATCCTCTCCGAAAAATAACGGAAAACAGACCGCATGATTCAGGAATTGCCGCACCCCATGTACCTGGGCTTTCCCAGCAGGTCGTTCTCCTTTTTCCTCCGCGAAAGAATCCTGAGGAACCTACTCCATCTTCATCTTCATCGTCTTCTTCATTTCCACTTTTTCGATCTTATCCACCACAATTCCGGTGAGGCCGCCTCCATGATAGACCGTGCCGGTAACCTTGACATCTTCCTCCACAAACGCCAGCAGCTTCTCATTGGGATCCCCGTGCTCTTCCGGGAAGGCCAGATAGATCTTCCCTGTCATATCTTCAAGGATGGCCAATGTGATCCCCGCCTTGGCACAGATAAGCGCACACTCCTTATGATCCGCTCCTTTCGTATCGTGCCGGATGTAACAGACCGGGTCAATGACGTGCCCCATCAGCGTGACATTCTCGGTGACCTGCGTAACGTCCTGGGCCTTTTCGTGCTTCATGGCTCCTTTTTCCATGTGCTCGTGTTCGCCTTCTTTCGCGCCAACAAGGGCTGCATAAGAGAGCGCCAGCACAGGAACCATCAGGATCATGAGTTTCTTCATCATACACCTCCATGTAAAGATGTGGGACTCCATGTGAGCACGTATCCCCCGAAAAGAGGGCTTCGCGCTCCGGCGGGAAAACAGCAGTCTGCTGGTTCACTTGGGACATTCAATTCTGCCTCCTTTCCAGCTCCCGCTCACGCAGCCAGCAAAAGATGAGCGGAATGACGATCAGGTTTAGGACGGTGGCGGTAACCATGCCGCCGACTGTGGGCACGGCGATGGGTTTCATGATCTCCGAGCCTGTGCCGGTGCTGAACATCACGGGAAGCAAGGCGATGATGGTCGTGGCCGTGGTCATCAGGATCGGACGGACGCGAAGCGCGGCGCCATCCAGAACGGCCTGGCGCACTTCCAGTCGGTTCGTGAGATCCCCTCCCCGGGTCCGGAAGATAATCTGCAAGAAGTCCACCATCACGATGCCGTCCTCCACCGCCACGCCGAGGAGCGCAATAAAACCCACCCACACGGCTGTGCTGAAGTTGTACCCCAGAATGTACTGGAGCCAGATTCCGCCCACCACGGCAAAGGGAAGCGCCAGGACGATCAGGAGGGTGGAGGAGACGGATTTGAACTTGATATACAGGAGCATAAAAATGAGCAGCAGTGCCACAGGAACCACAATCTGGAGGCGCTTGCGGGCTTCCAGCTCGTTCTCATACCGCCCGCTCCAGGAGAGAAAATACCCGGGGGGAAGCGCAACCTTCTCGGCCACCACTTGAGAGGCCTCCTTCACGAACCCCACCGGATCCCGGCCACGCAGGTTCATCAGCACATACGCGCGCAGCAGGCCGTTTTCGCTGTTGATCATGGCCGGTCCCATGACCTTCTTGATATGGGCCAGTTGCCGGATGGGAACCTGGGCGCCACTGGGCGTGGGCACCAAAATGCGTTCCAGTGCCCCCACACTGTCCCGGTACTCGCGGAGATACCGGACACGCACGGGGTACCGTTCGCGGCCCTCGACCGTGGTCGTCACATTCATGCCGCCCACCGCGGTCATCAGGATGCGCTGTACCTCCCCCACATTGACGCCATACCGGGCCGCAGCCTGCCGGTCGATCTCAAACTCGATATACGGCTTGCCCACGATCTTCTCCGAGAACAGCTCCACCGCGCCGGGCACCTCCCGAAGCGCACGCTCCACCTGCTCGGCCAGATCCTGCAGCGTGGCCAGATCATCGCCAAAGACCTTGACCCCAATCTGGGTGCGGATGCCCGTGGAGAGCATGTCCACCCGGTTGACAATCGGCTGAGTCCAGATGTTGGACACGCCCGGTATCTTGAGGGCCCTGTCCAACTCCAGGATCAGGTCGTCTTTGGTCAAGCCGGGACGCCATTGGTCTCGGGGTTTGAGATTGATGATGGTTTCGAACATGCTGACCGGGGCCGGATCGGTCGCGGTCTCCGCTCGGCCCAGTTTGCCGACCACGCTCTCGACCTCATCAAAGCTTTTTATGATCACATCCTGTTTCTGCATAATTCTCAGCGCTTCCGTGAGAGAAATGCTGGGAAGCGTGACCGGCATAAAAAGAATGCTCCCCTCATCGAGGGGGGGCATGAACTCGCTGCCGATGCGGGAGGCTGGGAGGAGCGCACTGGCCAATACGAGCAGAGAGATGAGGATGGTGATCAGCTTGTGGCGCAAGGCCCAGTTCAGGACCGGATGGTACATCTTGATAATGGTTCGGTTAAGCCAAGTCTCTTCGGCAAGGCGCATTCGTCCCCGAAGCAAGTAAAGTGCACACACCGGCAGCAGGGTCACCGCCAGAAGGGCGGATCCCGCCATCACAAAGGTCTTGGTCAAGGCCAGCGGATGAAAAAGCTTGCCCGATTGGCCGACCAGACTAAACACCGGGATAAACGCCACGATGATGATGATCATGGAGAAAAAGATCGCCGGTCCGACCTCTTTGGCGGCCGCGATGGTGGTCTCCAGGCGGGTTCTGGCATCCCCACGCCCCTTGAGTTCGGCCAGGTGACGGAACACATTCTCAGTCACGACGATCCCCGCATCCACCATCACCCCAATGGCGATGGCGATCCCGGAGAGGGACATGATGTTGGACGGAAGGCGAAAGAGATACATGAGAACAAAGGCTATTAAAATACTGATCGGAAGAATCAGAGAGACCACAATCGTACTGCGGAAATGGCCGAGAAAAAGGAGAATGACCCCGACAGCCACCAGGATCTCGAGGATCAGTGCATGTTTGAGCGTATCAATGGCATTGTAGATCAAACCGGTGCGATCATAGAAGGGAACGATCTTCACCCCCTCCGGGAGACCGGGCTCCAGTTCTTTGATGCGCTGTTTCACGCGTTTTATGACCTCAAGCGGATTCTCTCCATAGCGCATAATCACAACGCCGCCGACCGCCTCCTTGCCCTCCTTGTCCAGCGCATTCCGCCTGAAATCGGGACCCAATTGGACCGTGGCGACATTCTTGACATAGATGGGCAAGCCGTCCTGCGCGCCCAGAACGATGTGCTCCACATCCTCCACAGATTTGATGAACCCCACACCTCGGATGATGAACTCCATCTGGTTCTCTTCTAATACCTTGGCCCCGACGTCGATATTGCTGCTCCGGACGGAATTGAACACCTCCCCGAGTTTGATTCCGTAAGCAAGGAGTTTGTTGGGATCTACGTCAATCTGGTATTGCTTGACAAATCCTCCCACGCTGGCCACTTCGGACACATCGGGGATCGCCTGCAGCTGATACCGGATGTACCAGTCCTGGATCGATCGAAGCTCCCCCAGATCGTACCCCTCCCCCTCCACGGTATACCAGAAAATCTGGCCCAAACCCGTAGCATCCGGACCGAGCACCGGCACCACGCCCTCCGGCATCAAGGGGAGCGCCACATTCATCTTCTCCAA
>JAZDJA010000018.1:0-2909 GCA_043804415.1 Candidatus Latescibacterota bacterium
GCACCGCGGCAGAGGTTCCTTTGTTCTCCTCTGCATCCCACACCGAGGCCGTGAGGGTGTGCGCACCGTTGGAGAACGTGGAGGTATCCCAGGTCCAGGCATAGGGCGATGCCGTATCCGTGCTCAGTTCCGCACCGTCCACATACAGCGTGACGCGCGTCACACCCACATTGTCTGAAGCGGTGGCCTGCACCTGCACCGCACCGCCGAGAATCGTCCCGCCGGATGGTGCTGTGATCTGTACCGTGGGTTTCTCGGTATCCGCAAGCTCAAGCACAATCATCGTGACTGCTATTCCCACGGTGTCCGCATCGGAGGCAACGCTGATGTGCTCGGAATAGGTCCCCGGATCAAGCCCCTCTCTGGATACGACCACCGTGATTCCATCGGTCTCCCGGCCTGTCGTTCCACTATATCCGGACAAGTCCATCCACGCCACATCCTCAGAAATGCTCCAGATCAGCGTACCGTCCCCATCGTTTATGATGTTAAAGCCGAGACTGCTCAGATCCGTTCCAAAATTCAGTGTGGTGGGCATCACCTTCAGCTTCGGCGGGAAAGGCTCCTTCGCGCTGACAGCGACCTCCGCCGTGCCGCCGTCCGAATCCACAAGGATCACCGCCCCATGCGTGCCCGGCGCGAGTCCCTGCCGATCCAACACCACCCTGACCTCCTGAGCCATGCCCTCCGTCAGCGTGCCCCCGTTGGGGTTGACGAGGACCCACTCCTGGCTCACGGAGGAGATGCTCCACGTCAGCAGGCCTTTTCCCGCATTGGAAACCCCAAATGCGAGGCTGGAAGGATCCGGCGGCGTCTTGGTGAAATCGAAACTCAGGGAAGTCGGGCTGAGCGAGAGTTCCGGGACCTCAGGAGGGGGCACGCTCATCCGCACTGTCACGACATCCTCCCGGCTGGCACTTATGAACCGGATCTGTCCGGTATGCGCTCCCGGATCCAGGCCCGCTCGATTCACGGTCACCGTGACCTTATCCACCTCCCCTACGCTCGTTCCTCCCTGCTCCGTGCCCAGCCCGATCCAGCCCTCGGAAGCGGAAACCGTCCACTCCAGCGTGCCTCCGCCCCCATTGCGTATCTCCACAGTCAGACTTTTCGTCTTCACGCCGAAATCGAGCACAGTCGGCGCGATGTTTGGGATCGGGACCGTATTGGTGATCTGAACCGCCACCTGTCGCACTCCGCCTTGTTCCGAGACGACATCCACATGCCCGCTGAAATTCCCGGATCCCAGGTTGCTCCGATCAGACGCCACCCGTATGGTGATTGGATCTCCGGGCCTGGTCTGGCCCTGAGCGGGAGAAACGGACATCCAGCCGGGCTCGCTTGAGGTCGCGGTCCATCGAAGGGTATCCCCTCCCGTATTGCTCAGCTGAAACGTCTCCACATCGGAAGTTTGCCCGAAATCCAGAATCAACGGAGAGACGGACAGTTTGGGCGGGATGTTCACGTGCATCGTGATCTGCACGTCTGCTTCCCCACCATCCGAGATCACCTTGAGCGTCATCGCATAGGATCCCTCGGACATGCCCTCGCGGATCACCTGTATATCCACACTGGTCACATCCGTGGTGATGCCCCTCGAACGGGATACGTTCACCCATTCCTCGGACGGCACCGTAATCTCCCAGTCCAGTTTGCCTTTGCCTGTGTTCCTGATCGTCAACTGAAGGCTGTTCGTGGATTCGCCAAAATCCAGCACAAGCGGGGACGCTTCCAGCTCGGGCGTCACATCGGACGAAGGCGGCGAACACCACAGACAACAGAGCAGAACGGCAACTACTCCCACCAGCAAATGAGCGCTTTTCATCGTCCGCTCCCTTCCATTGTTTTCTCAGAGGGTTGTGAAATCAAAAAGACTATCGCCATCCCAGAACCACGGCATCCCGTCCCGGCGAGAGAAACACAGTGCCTTTGTCGGCATACAAGAGCAGTTTATACGTCTTCGCCTCGGAGGCAAGCCCGTCTATCAGGCTGGCCAGGTAGGTGATCCCCCCGAGGGCACCCAGTCCCACACTCCCCCAGTAGCAGCGATTCGCCCAGTCGTTATACCAGTCCCAGTCGCTATCACTCCCGGTCCTATCTCCTTTGGACACCAGCTCGACGGTCAGCACACCCAGAACCGTCGCCCCCACCGTGGAGACCCCCTCCAGTGTCAAGATCCGCCACGCCTTGGTATGCTCCCCCTTTGTGAACTGAGCCCAACCGGGGACAAAGGATTTGAAAGCCACTCCGCGCAGGTGATCCCGCCGGACCTGTTCGATGGCGCGCTGCCGGCCCGCCTTTTCCAGCAAGGCGTAGGACCAGTGCAACGATTGCCCCTGCCATCGCTCGGCAATGTAGGCCCCCTCAGGAACATCCCCTTGGACGCGGATGACGCCCTTGCTCGTGAAGAGTTCGGCGTAAGATTCACCGGCCTCCGTCTGAACCGACCGCACACTGTCCTCCGTCACGCTTTCCACCTGGATCCCCTCCCGCTCCGCCACCAGCGCAATCAAGGCGTTCCGGTCGGCCTGCTCTGGGGATCGGGAGCTTCCCACGCCCTGATCGTAATACGGTCGCAACGATTCCGGAATCCCCTCGGTCCATCGGGCCGATCCCGCACAGCCGGTCAGCGCAAAGACCCAGAGACTCATTCCGATCATGATCTGGTGCGTCGTCCCCTTCTTTGCTCGCAAGGTATCGGATCTCCTGTCTTTCCAGTTATGCACCTGTCCGCAGATGGGCGGCTTGGCCTCCTGTTGCGGCGTGGGCAGATTTTCCCTTCCCACACAGAGCGTGGGAACGAGAGGGTTTTCATTTTGCATTTTGCATTTTGCATTTTGCATTTTTCATTGTCCACTTTTCATTTTGTTTCTTTCATTCTGGAAAGCCGCTTGAGATCCCGCTCCGCA
>JAZDJA010000019.1:0-3598 GCA_043804415.1 Candidatus Latescibacterota bacterium
AGTTGGTATCGTAGAAAATGAGGCCTTCATAGGCGACGAGGATGCCCACCCCTAAAAGGATGAAGAACAGAATGTACTTCTTCACCTACTCCCCCTTTGCCCCTCTCACATGCTGTGGATACGGAAGTTGCTGATAAATGCCATGGGGAGACTCTCCCGGGACATCCTTTGCAGGCCTAAAGTCCCAGGAAGGTTGTCCCTGATCTCCGACCATATAAAAGCCAAAGATCCCTGTCAGGATAATACCTGCGACCAGGAGAAGGATCATGATCCAGGTCGCCAGGGCGGATTGTTTTGAAATTCCCTCAGGCATGTTAGATTTTACTCCCCAGCAAGCCAATGACCAATATATACAAGAATCCCCAGATCACCGCGCCCGCGATGATCAGGGTCAAGGCAAGAGGAAAAGGTGATCGTCCGTCCTCAATATCATCCGGGAACACATACAAGGTCCGTTTTGAGTTCTTCTCATTCCCGGCGGTGCGAAAATGGGCATAGGCGAGGGCCATCCCGAAGAGAATGACGAAGACCAGAGCCGGGAACAAGAAAAGCGCCGCATGCTGCAAATTCAAGAGATCAAAAAATCGCACCCTTTCATCCTCCTCCGCTGTGTCCTCCCGCGAAGATGAGAGAAAAGAGAAGCACAGCGCCAGTGGCGGCAAGGCCCAGAAGGACCAGTGCTCCAAGAGCATAGGCCTCATAGCGGTTAAATCGCGAAACGGGCTGAGACGGTCGCTCGTCTTCTTCCAGTGGCAGAAACCGCGCCCTTTCCTGGTCCCTGAACTGCCCTCTGCTCAGAGCCCAGAAAAAGACGAGGAGGCTGATAGCGAATCCGATAACCATGTAAGCGATGAAGTAGGGATAGTACATGACTCAGGGCTCGTAAGACGCTGGGATCCCACCACCCTTTTCTCCCGCGTCACTCTGGTCGATGAAATACACAGCCACATAGTTGCCCACGTCCCAGATCTTCTCGGATTCGAGATCCCGTTTGAAATAGGGCATGGCGGTGCCTGTGATACCGTTCATGATCTGGTAGTAGAGAATGCCCCCGGAAATTCCCCTTCCCTTCAGGATAGTAAAATTCAAGGGGGGAGGGTAGAGGAAGGGCTGAGCCGGCCCCATACCGTCACCAATGGGACTGTGACACCCGAGGCAGAAGTTCTGGTATATGACATGCCCCCGGGCCACGCCTGCCTCGCTCGTAGGATAAGGGTTCGTGATGGTACGCCACCCCGCTGGGACATGGCTGTGTAGCCAGTTCACATTCGCCTCGGGGCCTGCCTCGTAGGCTTGCACCGCCTTCTCCTTCCAGATCCTCTGCCTCTCCATGCGGCGGTCTGCATCCTTGAGCCCTAGGCTCTGCACGTAAGCGGTCAAGGTCATGATCTTCTCATGTCCCAGATACGCAAAGGGCGCCATGATGGAGCTCGGTCTCGTGTACCTGGGATTGATGAAGTGTGCCATGTGCCAGTCATCCGGATGTTCTCCTCCCTCCTGGGATAGGTCAGGCCCGGTTCTTTCTGACCCGAGCAGGATGGGCCTGTCCGCCACATAGTCACCTGCCTGGGCAATTCTTTCTGCGCCAAGGTCCCAGTCAATGGCCCGGATGGACTGGCTGTGGCAATACACGCAGCCATTCGCCATATAGAGTGCCCTGCCCGCAGCCTCAGCCCCGGACCGCGCCCTGAAGATCTCAGACGGTTTTTCAACCCTTGTCACGTAGGGCATGAATACCACCACAAAGACGACAGCGGCCAGGATCAGAAGGCTTCCCACAACAATGTTTAGGGGTGTCATCCTCATGACGTCCCTCCGGAAGAGGACAGGAGGGTGCGGCCGATGTTGTACAATCCGATGAGGGCGCCGATGACAATCATCACGCCCAGGGAAGCACGGATCACGTAATAAATGTGGATCTCCGGGAGAACCCTGTAAACGGTTTCACCGTTCAGCCACGCATTCCCCTGGATCAAGCCCACGATGGTGAGGACGACCGTGAATCCGGAGACACCCATCAGAATCAGCCAATACTGGAAATCCGCCAGGAACCTGCTGTACAAAGGCTTTCCTGTGATTCTCGGGAGAATGTAGTAGAGGCCGCCCAGAGCAATCATCCCTGAAAAGGCCAAGACCCCGATGTGGGCGTGCCCTACGACCCAGTTGTTGAAGTGGGTCACACGCTGGACCTGGGGCAGGGCCATCATGGAGCCCTGGATGCTCACGAAAAAGTACATGATGGTACCTGTGAAAATGAATTTCGCGCCAATATCCGCATGCACCTCTCCCAGCTTATGCCTTGCCGTGTACCAGATGTTGATGAGAAAGACCATGACCGGTATGACCATGGCCACGCTGTCCACAATAGCGATCACCTTGAGCCAGGTAGGAACCGGAACCTGGAGAAGATGATGGGTGCCGATATGGGTATACACGACGATGAGGGACCAAAACCCGAGGAGGGAGAGGGTGTGGCTGTACAGGGGATTCCCGCAGGCCCTGGGTATGACATAGTAGGTCACGCCGATGGCCAGAGGGGTCAGAAGAAGGCCGAAGATGTTGTGTCCGTAGAACCAGAGAATAATGGCATCCGGGATGCCTGCTATGGCCCCCCAGTTCGGCCTCCAGATGATATTTCCAAGACAATAGGTCGCCGCGGTCAGAATCACGGCAGCCGTGATGTACCATATGGATACGTACAGCACGGGCTCATGGCGTTGCCTGATGGTCATGACCAGATTGAAGAAAACGAGGAGAAAGCCGATGACCAGAAGGACATCCAAAGACCAAATCAGTTCAGCATACTCTCTCGCCTGGGTGTAACCTGCAGCAAGGGTCACAACAGCGCCCACCAAAACGAGGTTCCACAGCAAAACGGTCAACACCCCCAGTTTCTCGCTGTAAAGTTCTGTCCTGAGGAGTCTGGGCACCACATAGAACGCGGAGGAAAGCAATCCGGGCGTCACAAAACCGAATAAAACCAGATTGACGTGGATGGGTCGGATCCTGCCGAACTGAAGCCAGCTGGTCGGGCCCAGAAAATCCGGGGCAATGAGTTTGGTCGCCGCCAGCAAGCCCATGGACGCGGCAATCACGAACCAGACGGCCGATGTCATGCAGAATCCCTTGGCTGTGAGATAAGCTTGCGGCTTGTTTTCTGTTTTGTTCGACAAACCTTAAAACTCCTCAACAGATTTTTCATGCACTTTCCCCCTCCCCCAGCCCCTCCCCACATGGGGAGGGGAGAAAGGGGAGTTAGAGGTGCATCTGACCTTCAATTGTGGCACGCCAGCCAGCAATCCAGGTTGGCTTTTTTCTCTCTATGACAAGAAATACAGAAACCCATCTGAAAAGCCTCCCCCTTGATCCGGTCCATGGTCTCTATTTTGCCGTGGCACTGTTCACACGCGATCTCTTTCTTGATGTGTCTTTCGTGGTTGAAAAACACATGCTCAGGCAGATAATTCGCTTTCACCCACGGCGTTGATGTCTTGGTGTTGAAATAGTCGTGTTCCTTCTTTATCTGCGGATGGTTGGCAATGATGTACTTGTGGCAGTAGAGGCATTTTTCCACAGGGGGTATGCCCGGGAAATGGGA
>JAZDJA010000020.1:0-32922 GCA_043804415.1 Candidatus Latescibacterota bacterium
GAGGCGATATCCCCACCGGGCATCGGGAAGGAGATAGGGCGCTCGGCTCATGTTCTCCATCCCCCCTGCCACCACGATCTCATGCTCCCCCGAAGCGATGGAGAGCGCACCCAGCGCAACCGCCTTCATGCCCGAGGCGCATACTTTGTTCACGGTGTACGCCGGAACCGAGACAGGCATTCCCGATTGGAGTGCCACCTGCCGCGCCGGATTGAGCCCCGTGCCGGCCTGGAGAACCTGTCCAAGTATGACCTCCTGCACTTCCTCCGGGGACACGCCGGCCCGTTTCATGGCTTCGATGACTACGACCGCCCCCAATTCCGTCACCGGCACCTCCACCAGGGCGCCGCCAAACTTCCCGATGGCCGTTCTTACGGCTCCAGCGATCACCACTTCCCGCATAAAGACTCACCTCCCGATGACATACCGATAGGGATCCACGGATTCCCGCAGGATACGCAATTCCTCTATTCGCGGCGACTCGGTCTGCCCCACCTCGGAGGCCACCAGCAGTTCAAATCCGGTGTTCTCCTGCACCTGCGCCAAACTCACTCCCGGATGAAGGCTCTCCACCTGCATGCGCTTGGAGCACGCGTCAAAACCCAGGACGGCCAGATCCGTGATGACCTTGTAAGGGCCCGTTCCCTCAGGAAGGCCGGCCTCCTCCCGGGCGCCCGGTCCGGTCAAGTATCCGGGTGAAGTCAAAAAATCCAATGTTTCCACGAAGCGCCGCCGGTTGTGCTGGGTCATGACCAGCGTATGCCAGCAGAAACTCGCAAAATCGTTTGCGCCGCCGCTGCCGGGGAAGCGCACCCTGGGCTTGTGGTAGTTCCCGATCACGGTGGAGTTGAGGTTTCCATAGGCGTCAATCTGCGCGCCTCCGAGAAAGGTGTAATCCACCATGCCGCGCTGACAAGCATCGAGGACGTCGGACATGCTCGTGGCCATCAGCGCCCGATGGAACGTGCGCGAGTCCCCGACGGAGATCGGCATCGAGGGCAGCAGAGGCGCCAGGCCCCCCGCCTCAAAGGCGACGAAAAGACCCGGCGCATGGGTCTTCTGGGCGAGCATGGCCGCAGCACAAGGCGCGCCGGTACCCACCCCGACCGTGGAGCCATCCTCCAAGAGGCGCGCGGCCACGCAGATCATCAACTCCATCGCATTGTAGTCGGCCATGGGCTTATGCCTTTCTTTCGTTCTTTTCGTTCTTTTCGTTTCTTTTGTTCTTCTCGTCTTTTTCGTGTGTTTCTCGCATTTCGTGGTTCTCGCTCTTGGGCAGCAGCAGCTCCTGCGCCCGGAGTTCCTTCATCCGCTCCAGCCCGCCGCAAAGCCGCAGGTAGCTTTCAAAATCCGGCACATCGTAGATGAACCTTTTCAGAAACGCCCGGAATGCCTCCTCATCTTTCTCAACTTCGAGCCACGCGCGCAGGTGATCCTCGTCCGAGAAGTATTCGCCCGGCATGTTGCCGGGGTAGGATCCGTAGGGCACTTCGCACACCGCGTCCACGCAAAAGGAGGGGATGACCGTGGCTTCCGGGCACATGCGAATCTCGTCGTTACTCACAAGGCGTTCTGTGGTGATGATCAGCCGCTTGGAGGCCCGGGCAAGATCCAGGTCTGCCACGGTGATGCCCCTGATACGGCAGTTCCCGTAGCAGTCGCTCTCATGCACGTGGATCACCGACACATCGGGATACAGCGCAGGTAATGCGAGCAGTTTCCGGCCCGTGAACGGACAGCAGATTTCCTTCCCCGCGCTGAAACGGAAGGTATCGGTGCCCAGCATAGTGCGCACCGGCATAAACGGCACCCCGGCCGCAGCCGCGCGGAAACGCACGGCAAGCGCGTAATTGGTCCATTCACACACCTCGACCTCGCCACTCTCCATCACCCGTCTGGCATTGGGCGAGAGGCCGCGCGCCTCCAAGCCGACGATGTAAGCCGCATCCAGGCGCGCCAACAGTCTCCCGCCGTCCATGTTCCCGGCGGTGATGATCTGGAAATCGTGGGTGGTCGTGTGGCCCGCAAACCCGAGGTTGCGTTTCCGCTGCCGGAGTATCTCGTGAAGGGGTGCGGTGGCGATCCGGTTGGCCCCGAATCCCCCCGACCCCAGATAATCGCCATCCTGCACAAACCGGGAGACCGCCTCCTTCACGGACATCACCTTGTTGGTGAGCGCTCTTGACTTCTTCTTGAAGAAGGCGCGCGCGGCATCCGGATCGGGATCCATAAATAACGGGCCCGTGCCTGAAGCCAATTCGGTCATAAGGTCACCTGCTTTCCTTTTCGTTCAGCGCTTTGGTAAATGCGAGCAGGACGCGGTCCCTTTGGGCGATGATTTCGCCGAGCTCCTCTTCTCCGTATGGATAGAATCCGCCGCCCGTTTTCGCGCCCAGCTTGCCTTGTTTCACGAGTTCGGCCAGCAATGCGGGTGGTTTTTCCTCGGAGCTGAGATCGGCAAAGAGATAGGAGCTGATCGCCAAGAACACATCCAATCCGCCCAGATCCGCGGTGCGCAGGGGGCCGAGCAGGCCGTAACGAAGACCCGGCCCGGCAGTCATCGCCGTGTCGATGTCTTCCGCGGATGCAATGCCCTCCGAGAGCAGGTGCAGAGCCTCGCGCAGCACGGCAAACTGAAGCCGATTCCCCACAAATCCGGGCACATCGTGCTGAACGAGGATGGGACGCTTGCCAATCCGCCGGCAGATGGCCATCAGGAGTTGGGCCGTGGCGTCGGACGTTTCCCTTCCCTTGGTCACCTCCACCAGCGGAATGAGGTGCGGCGGGTTCCAGAAGTGCATCCCGGCAACAAGCTCGGGCCGGTTGGTGGCGTGGCCTATTTCGGTAATGGACAGCCCGGAGGTGTTGGAGGCCAGCACGGCGCCCTCCGGGCAGAGGGCATCGAATCGTTCGAACATCTGCTGCTTGAGCGCCAAGTCTTCGGACATCGCCTCGATGAGCAGCTCGATCCCGTCGCATGCCGCTTCCAGGTCGATAAGCGGCGTGATGCGCCCGAGGGCCGCCTCCGCTTCCTCGGCCGATAGGAGATCTGCTGCGATCAAAGATTCCTGTGCAATGCTCAGCCGCGCCATGGCGCGCTCAAGCGCCTCCTCGCTCAGATCCACGAGGCACACCTGACAGCCCGCGCGCGCCAGGAGACCGGCGATACCCGCGCCCATCGTACCTGCGCCGATGACGGCTGTCTTTGATACGTTCTCTGCCACCATAGAAATCACCCCCGACGAGCTTAACCACGAAAGACACGAAATACACGAAAAAGGACAAGACGACACAAACAAGAAAGAGATAGGAATGTCAACGGATGATGCGTTCCCGGCCCAGGTGGGGATGATGGCCGAAATTGATCAATAGACCCAGCCTGTAACCGGTGGCTTTCAGGTAATTGTGGACCTGGGCACGGTGTATGTCTGTCACCTCCGACGCTGCCTTTATCTCCAGGATGATCTTGTCATAGCAGACGAAGTCAGGCTGATAGGTTTGTGTGAGCGGCACGCCTTTGTAACTGAGAGGGAGACATGGTTGGCTCTCAAAAGGGATTCCCTGCAAGCGAAGCTCCATCTCCAGACATTCGTGATAAACCGCCTCAAGGAACCCGCATCCCTTCTCTCTATATACCTCAAAACAGGCCCCTATGATAGAATAGCTCTCGTCCCTGAAAAGAATTTCCATAGCCGCCACTCCCTGTTCTGCGGTATACCCTTAAGGACCATGAACCACGAAATACACGAAAGACACGAAAAAGGCACGAACACAACATGCAGGCTAATAGAAGACGTGCCTAACCATCATCATATATACGGCCTTGTTTCCATTGCCCGCTTTTTCCCTCTTGTTCCCTTTCATGCATTTCGTGTATTTCGTGGTTCCTAAAATGCTGTCCACCCACCAGACGGAATACGCTTCATCAGCTCGTCATCCAGAAACAGGCCGTAGTTCACTCAGATGAGGTGCCTGAGCATCAGCATCGACACGGTCTTTCTTCCGTTTCCATCTATTGCCTTCTTGTTCCCTTTCCTGTATTTCGTGTATTTCGTGGTTCCTAAAGTGCTGTCCACCCACCATCCACCAAAAGCGTATGCCCGGTAATCAGATCCGCAGCAGGACTGGCGAGAAACACCACCGCCCCCACCACATCCTCCGGCTTTCCCACGCGCCCGATCGGAATGCGCTTCAAGAGATCCTCACGCAGCACCGGATCGTCAAAGGTCGATTGCGTGAGCGGCGTCAGAATAAACGTCGGCCCCACCGCGTTCACATTGATCTGATACTGGGCCCATTCGAGGGCCAGAACGCGCGTGAGGTTCACGACCCCGGCCTTACTCGAACAGTATGCCGCCCGCTTGTAGTACCCGACCACGCTATTTTGCGATGCCATATTCACAATCTTGCCGCCACCGGTCTGGATCATCTCCTTGGCCACACGTTGCGAGAGAAAGAAGAGTCCCTTCAGATTCACATCGAGCACCCCGTCCCAGTCCGCCTCCGTAAGCTCCAGCGCATCCTTCGGGATGTTCACCCCTGCGTTGTTCACCAAGAGATCAATGCGGCCCATCTCCTGCATCGTTTCTTTCACGAGCGCATCGATGCTGGACAGATCGGGCAGCCGAAGGGGCAAAGGAAGGGCTTTGCGCCCAACCTTCGCGATCGCATCGCACACCGGTTCGAGGGCCGCGATGTTCTCCGGAATTTCTGTGGCCACGCAATCCGCTCCGGCCTCCGCAACTGCGACTGCGACGGCTTTCCCGATGCCCGAGCCCGCGCCCGTCACGAGCGCCACTTTACCATCCAATCGCATGCTCGGCAGAATCATGACGATCTCCTCTGCTTCTAGTGTCCGATGTGGCAGGATACGCAGATGGCACAAACTTCTTGTGGGTGCAAAAGCCTTCCCTCACTTGACTCGACGAATGATCCTCGGAGGCAAAGCGGACGAGATCGGCTGGGTGATGTGGGGCACCTCACTCTCTCAACGCCCATTATCCCCTATCTAACCACACTGCTTGATATTCTTTCTTCGCTGGCGTTGAGTATCTTGTGTAGCATATCCGCATACGACATCCCCGCTATTTTCGCCATTTTGGCCAGATGGCCATCCCAACACCAGCCGGGATTTGGGTTGACTTCCAGTAATCGCGGCGTTCTCTTGGCATCCTGTCGCCAGTCAAACCGCGCATAGTCTCTGCATTCAAGCCGCTCAAACAGTTTGATGCAGCTTGAGGCGAGGAATCGCTCCGTTTCTTCGGGTAAATCGGCTGGAACCGAATGTATTTTCCAATAGGGGGAGTCGGGAAGCCATTTCGCCTCATATCCGCATATCTGAGGCAGACCCGATGGCAAGGAAGAGTAATCCTCTTCGATGATGGGCAAAATCAGATAGGATTCGGGGGGATTCCCGATGATTCCCACGCTGATATCCTTCCCCGTGAGGAATTGTTCCACCAGCAGCGGCTTGTTATAGCCGAACTTATTTCTGACCTGTATGATCGCATTTTCCAGTGCTTGAAGATCGTAGCACACATTCTGCTCGGTGATTCCAAAGCTGGAATCACCAAAATTCGGCTTGACGATGACCGGAAAATCCAGCGGCAGCTCGATATAATTGGTGTCTTCAGGCTTGATGAGGAAGGCCTTTGGAACAGGAATATCCATCTCCTGAGCAATCCCCCGAACCAATGACTTATCATAACAATAAGCAAGACACTGGGGGGTTCCTCCCGTGTACGGCAGGTTCAACATTTCCAGCAGGGAAGGGATATGAAGCTCCTTGGAAGCCTCATTGTTGAAACCTTCATCGCACAGGTTGAATATCAGATCCACCTTGCCTCTCATCCTCTGCAAATCACCCATCAGGGTATTATGCTCATTGAGATAGATGAAGTGATACTCCTTCAGCTCAGCCAGCGCTTTTTTCAGTTCATCGATCGTAAAAAAGTCATCCTCATCAAAAGTGGAGCGAGGTTTGATGACATCCCCTTTACTCGGATCACCCATAAGTATGGCCACCGTGCTCGCGACTTTTTCCTTCTTCTTCACAGGGGTCCATTCCTTTTGAGCAATGGCGGAAACGATGATGCGCCTTGCCATCATCCCCAAATCCTGATTTCGCTTGGAATCGGTGATCACTTCGGTATGCAAGGTGACATCTTCGAAATTGGCCTGTCTGAGCAGATCGCTGAGGCTTTGATGGGTATAAAGTCTTTCTGCATAAAACTGATCGGCAATTACCCCCTTTTTCACATGGGTAATCACCTCCCTTGATATCAAACGTTCCTGATTTTTGGAAAGAGACCGTTCTCTGCACACAAAATACTTATTATCAATCCATTCCCAACTTCTGGGCTGAAAGTGTTCTCTCATATAGTTGCCATCCGTAACATCGATGAGCAACGTCCCCTGAGGTTTGAGGGCACGCATCACCTCATTGAGCACTCGAAAGTCATCCTGCAGGGATTCAAAATAGCCAAAACTGTTTCCAGCCAGGATAATGTAATCAAAGATATCGGGAGCAAAGGGAAGCTTTCTGGCATCCCCCTCTTTGAATGTGATCTGATTGCCGTTCTGTTTGATGCGCTTTCGGGCTCTGGAAATGAGATAATGCGACCGATCCACTCCCACCATGTTGGCAAATCCACGCCGCGCAAATTCCAGAGTATGTCTTCCCTGTCCGCAACACAGATCCAGAATCACACTGTTCTTTTCGGGAGCCAGAATGCTGATAAAAGCATCCACCTCGGTTTGAGTAATCGTGTCATCTTCGACCACATCACCGTCCGTTCTCAAATAATTGGCATTGAAGATGTGACGCCACCAATCCGCTCTGACATAACTTTCAAGATCCTCAACCGGGCCCAACGATTCATCGTAAGCGATCTTCTTGGATTTTGTTGTTTTGGCCATGCTGCCATTACTCCTTCTTTTGTGAAGATCTGTCTGAAATAGCGGGCACCCGCCGAAAATCAGCCACTGTGTTGAAGGATCGGCTGCTTTCCTCGTTGCGCCTCGCTCAGTGATTCCCATGTTCTTTCGGGAAGGGATCTGGGAACTCACCTTGGGTGATGTGGGGCTCCCCACAACACTTCCCCTTCGTATAGGTCCGGAAACTCCCTTGTTTGGAAACGGTCGTTGTGAACACTGAGAAACGAACGATGAAATGTTCTTAGGTGTTCACAAAGAGAACTTTTCCGCCATTTGTGCTCGCAAGGTCGGCAATACGCCACTTTTTCTCTATCTTGGCGCGGCCGGACAGACACCACCTGGATGGTTCTATTCTTGAGCGGCTTCGGTCCAGTTCCGAGGATAGGTGACGTAAACATGCTTGACCCGATCGCGCACGATAAATTTCTGGCGTTCTCCCGCATAAAGATACGCAAAATCACCCGCCCGGTAGGTTTCGGTGACGCCGCCCGCTTCGATCTCGAGCTCACCCTCGAGGACAACCAGCACATCATCCACGGGCGCATTCTCCACCACCACCTCCGACGCAAACATTTCGTGCACGCCACAGGACATTCTGGTATCCCCGGAAACGGGAAATATCTCCGCTAATTTGGATCCAGACCAAGGCCCGTCCTGCACGGTAGGCAACACAACAGATTCCCCGGATACTCTCCTAACCTTCATCGCATGCTCCCTTTTTAGGATCAACCCATGGTGGGTGATTCGACTCCATCGTCTGTTCTTGATTGCTGCGGAATGGCGAGTTGTTGTGCCTGCCTATGTCAACTCCTTCCTGTTCCATGCTCACCCATCTGCCCTTCAGGCGTCGGGCAGCATGACGGCCACGAGCTTTTCGAAATGGGCTGCGATTCGGCTGTCCCCGGTCAGCTCCCAGAGCGAGGTTTCTCGCTGACGAAGCGCCAGGATCGTGGTGATCCATGCCTGCGTCCAGCCAGACTCAATGCTCCACGCCCCCCATCCCAGGTCTGCGTTGCTGGCCCAATACTCCCAACGTCTAAAATCGAAGGCCCGAAACCAGGCGCCGTCCAGTTCCGGATGGGATTCGGATTTCACCTGAATGCGACAGAGAAACGCCGCCAGGGCAGCTTCCGCTTCTGCGTAGAAAGAATCGCCCGTGGCCGCAGCCGCCTCGTGCAACCCCAAAAACGCAAAATTCGTCGTATACAGAAGATCGCACAGGGGATCCCCGTTCTGTTGAATAAGCGGGGCCTCGGTCGTGCCATACTCCTCGTTGGTCCGGGCCGGTCCATAGCTCCCTCTCCCCGAAGCTCCCAGTTCTTCCCGGATGGCCCCGGATCCATCCTGCAGATCAAGCAGTTGCCCCGCCATGAAACGCAGCCAATCCCGGTGTTCCGGCCTGTCATCCACCCGCACGAGCCATGAAAGCGACAGCAGCATCCGCGCCCGCTCCTGCTGCATCCCATTCGTCCAACGCCACGCCGACGGATAGGCCTCCATGGTCATGCGCACGGCCGTGCGGGCCCGATCGAGAAACGGGGAAAATCCCGTATGCCGGTAGGCCCAGAAAAAACATGCCCACAGGAAGCTCTGGTAGTGGGGAGCAAAACTGGTGTGTTCGGTGGTCCAAAAGTGCCGCCAGCCCTTTTCCTGGAGGATGCGCTCGTTCAGGCTGTCGGGCCGGAATCCCGAGGGGCCGGTGGTCCGCAGGTTGGCAAGCAGACAGCGCAGCAACGGCTCGTCCCAGCGGGTCTCGCCGAGCGTCGCAGAAACAGCCATCGTGCCCAGCATGCTGCGGGCATTATCGTCTCCATAATAGATACCGTCATCCCTGGTGTCCCAACGTACCAGCCCGTAGGAAGGACTGTCGGGATCACTCCGGGGTCCCCCGGAAAACACCGGATTGAAATGGATGGAATCATTGAGGGCGGCTGCAATACGTTTTCGCCCCGGATCGCCAAGAAGCGCTCCCCCAACAGCCATCGCCATGGCCACTTCGCCCGTGCAATCGTTGCGCAGGAAATAGCGCCAGTCCTGGGTGCCGTCCGGATGGACCTTCGAGCTGGCGCCTTCGATCATGCCGCATGTCCCATCGCCCACGGGCCAGTCCTTCTCGGGCCCGATGCCCGTGCCGTCGTGAAACTCCAACAGTCGGCGTCTGGCTTCGTCCTTCCACGTAGGATGGATGAAGAGTTTGGCGTTCTCAAACCAGCGCACTCCACGGCAGACTGCGGATCGCTGAACACCGTCCGGCAGGCGCCCATCCGCAGGGTGGGATGGGCAAACCGAAAGGGCCCAGTGGAGTTTGGGGATTTCCGCTGCGGGGCAGACCCAGCCCATAATCCACTGCCACACCGCTCCCCATGCCTCCGAGGGCGCATACCGGCCCGTGACAAACTGGCTCAGCTTGGTGGTCGCGATCAGCAGATTCCCGTTCGGATGCTCGAAAAGGATCGGAAACGTTTCCTCCGGCAGGCCATAGAGCGCGTAATCGAACCCCGCCACGCGCCCCAGCACGATATGAGACTGTTTACAGCATACGGGCACGTACTGGCACCCGTGGATCATCAGGATCCGGGACGCCAAAAGGTACGGCGAGAACGCGTCGGAAGCCACCACAGCGCGCTCCCACCCGGCAACGCAGATGGTTCCCACCTGCATCTCGGGAACCGCGTGCGGATATTCCATGTATACGCGTTGCCCTTTCCTGCGCGCCCTCTCCAACAGGGCCGGATCCACGAACGTCGGCTCCTCCGGATAGCGATCGGCCAGAATCAGAACACCCGAAGAGGCCGGAGCCCTGTCCACAGCCTCCTCAGCGGAGACTGTGCGCTCAAAGGGACAGTCGCTGTCGCGGAGCACACGGCACAGATCATTCTCTTCGCGGCAAACAAGAAAAGGTTTCATACGTCGTGGTTTCTCCTTCCACTCGCGCTCCATCCCGCGCTGATCTGAGGTAAGCCCGCATCGCTCCCGGAACTCGCGAAGTGCAGCCAAGGCGCCAAATCGTCTGGGGGCGCGCTGGATTCCTGAAATACCCGTAAGGGATCTAGCAGAACTGCAACGAATACAGGTCGCAGTCCTTCATCAGAAACCGAAGGCGCACCGGCGTTCCAGCAAGGGAACTCACATCCGCACCGCACCACCACGACACCACATGCTCAATTTGATCCCCGACTATCGCGGGACATTCCTCCAGGGCAAAACCCGGCACGGGCATCCGGTCAGCACGCTGAATCTCGACCTGCACACTTCCCGTGGCGGAGGTGCTGAGATTGAGCACCAGTTGCCTCCCCTCAAAGATCAGGGGTTTGGTGATCAGCTCTCCCCCCTTATGCGGCGCGTTGACGGATACGAACCCATCTGTGCGGAGGGTGTATCGGTGGCCGCTTCCCGCGTGATAGATCGACATCTCGCCGGGACATGTGGGAACCACTCCGAGCCCCGCATAGTTGGCCCGGTTGCCCCATCGGGCGGGGTCCATTCCCGGTCGGATAAAGGCTTCCCTGAACGGGCGCGCAAAGCGTGCGCCGCTTCTGGAAGTCATAAAAAGGATCTCCGTGGAATCCCCGCGCAAGGGGGCAAAGCGCGTCGGCAGGGCCACGTAGAGATGCGGAGCACGGAAGTAGGGGTGCGCCTGGCTGGTGTAGAGGTGTTCGCCGGGCAGGTTGGAAACAATGGGTTTGGGCCGGTTCCAATGGATAAAATCGGGAGAGGTGCTCTTGCTGAACGTGCGCAGCTCTCCGTGGGGGGTGTTCCAGGTCCGGAAGAAGCACACATAGCACTTTTCGGCCTCCGACCAGAACGACGTGTTCTGGGAGTCAAAGGCAAAGTCTTTCGAGGTCATCACCGGCGCGTCCTGCATCTTCTGCCAATGCACGCCATCCGCCGAGGTATGGGCATACAGCCCGCCGCCCGGGTGAGTTCCGGACAGGGCTTTGAAGCGCTCCCGGTCGTCCTTGTCGGGGCAGGCATCGACAAAGGGCGAGAAGTTGTGACTGCACGGAGCCTGTCCCGCCAGTATGACGTTGTTCTTCTTGGATCCGTCAATCTCGAAGAGCCCAAGCTCCGGAAACGTCCATTCGTGACCGTCGCGGCTCTGGGCGTACCGCGTGATTTCTCCAGGATTCCCGTCAAATTCGTCCCCAAGATAATGAGGATCATTGCCCCGATAATACGCGCGATACAGATCCCCGTCCTTGATGATAGTCAAATAGCCGCCACGAATGGGACATCGTGCCAGCGGAAAGGGTTGGGGCCGATGCATGCGCAGGGACACGCCGCGAACCCGGTCCAGGAGATACCGGTCTACGAACAACTCCAGACGAGAGCCAATGGCTATTTCCTTCATCTCAGTTGGATCCTTTCATGGGTCTGGCGACTCCTGCCGAGGGGCGCGGCCATCTGCTCACAGTCTATGGTGAATGCTCCTCACCACTCCTCTGGCGGGAGCTGTGGCATTCAACCGTTTGGGGTTTCGTGATGCGTGACGCTGAGCGTCCTGTATGCGTTTGGGGGTTGGGGTGCAGACGAGAGCAGGAAAGCAGCTCTCTCTCAGAAATGCTGCTATACGGCGCCCTCATCCTGGTAAAACCACGCCAGGGGAATGATCTTCAGTTTCAGCGAAAGATGGCCGAAGGTCTTCTGATGACGCGTGTAATAGGTTATCAGAACCTCATCGCCGACAAACGCTATGCTGGGATAGGCATAGGATTCGTCCTGCTTGTGGTCGATATCTCTGAAATGCTCCCAACTGAGCGCCTCATCCCTCGATAGCGCGGCGGTGATCGGATTCCTGTTGTCGCCGCGGTTCCACACCACCAGAATATCCCCCGTGGTCTGGATGCGTTTGAGGCTGACTGGCGCTATGCCCGGCGAGACAAGGGGGGTGGGCTCGCTCTGTGTCCAGGTTTCGCCGCCGTCCTCAGACCATGACTGGTAGATACAGCCCTGGTCGGTTCGGGCGAACATCAGGATGCGGCCGTCCACAAGCTCAAGCACAGTGGGCTCGTCTGCCCCAAGGCCGGGCACTTCCATCTGCCCCTTACCCTGACGCCACGTGTGCCCGTTGTCCTCAGAGATAGAGCAGAACGCCTTGAAGTTGACGCCCTCAGCCAGTACATCCAGTGACCAGGACATGGGTGCAATCAGCAGACCGCCCCGAGTCTGGATCAAGCGGTCATTGTCCAACTCAAAATGCCCCAGTCCCTGCACCATGCACACCGGATCTGTCCAGGTAGCCCCTTCGTCCGCCGATCGGACAAAGTGCGGCCTCAGGCTCCTCTGAGAATCCTTGATACCGTAGCTCAATCCGATCTCCCCCGAATGGAGTCTGAGGAAACCAGGAGGATACACGTTCATCTTGCCCACGTTCTCGCGCATGGGAAATGCCGCGCCCCATGTTCTTCCCCCATCGCTTGAGACCTTTGCCGAAATCCGCGCTTGGGCAAAATCACTGGAGTCCCCGCTAAAATCGCTCCAGGCCAGCAGCAGACGCCCCCCCGCGAGTGCCACCATACTCGCCTCTGAGTTCCTCGGATGTTCATCCGACGCGGGACATACGATACTTTCGAAGATCTCCATCTCGCTCCTCTCTGCCGTTTGTGACCACGAATGAACACGCATGCATCCTCCTGCCTTTCCTGCCTTTCGGGCCTTTCCTGCTTGCTCTATCACGCCTCCGTCACAAACAAGGGATTGGTCCGCGCCAGGCGTCCCTGGGCATCCTCCACCTCCAAATAGGCAAACAGCCATTCGGGAGGGACCTCGAGTGTGGCTTTTGTGATCAGCTTGCCGTCAAAGGAGCCGACGCGATTGCCCGCATGCGAAGGCCCCACCAGGCGCACGAAACGTGCCGGAGAGACCGCAACCGAAACATGGCTGCCATCATATTCGATAGTATGAATCTCGGGTCCGCAGCTCGAGTAAAAATGGCCCGCGCGGATGGCCTTTTGGATCGCTTCCCGCGAACGCTCTGGCGTGTTGACCATGATCCACCCGCCGTTCCATCCCGGATGCGCGGCACTGATGTGCGCGTCGTCCACGGAGAAAGCCAGCGTATTGGGGAAACGCCCCAGCATGCTGTTCCAGTATACGCTGCCGTCGCCCTTTCCGTTGAGCCAGTGACAGACGTGGTTGTAAACCTCCACCCCGTCAAACCCCCCACGCAGCGCATCCTCCAGGGAGTTTCCCATCCAGTGCGGATGGGCCAGAATCAGGAGTCCCCCCTGCGCACGCGCCGCCTCCATCCCGGCAACCAGTCCCATCTCCCCGGTGATTCCGGAAAACGTGCCCAGACACACCACATGATAGTGCGATCCGCCGTGGTCTTTCCCATCCAGCTCAATCCCATCCATCCGGATAAGCGAAGAGGAGGCCGGGACCTGCTCGATATCGGACGCGACCCAGTGATCCGTATGAAAGATGAAATCATACCCCGCGCCCGCATACATCGATTCCAGCTCCTGGAAGGTCTTTCCGCCATCCGAGGCGGTGCTGTGGATGTGGGTGTTGCCCTTGTGCCAGCTTCCGGACGAATTGTAGCGAAAAGAGTGCCTGCTCAAAGGTCCCATCCTTTCTCACTGGGGGATCAAACGCATCGGAGAATGCTTGGCTGGATTTCGAGAAAATGGTCGGGGAGGCTATGGAAGCGCAAGCTGGCACGACAGGCTCTCGGGATCATAGATGCCCATGGCTTCGTAGAGAAGCAGCGCAAACGCCTGGTGCCCGTATCCGTTGGGGTGAAAGGCGTCGCTCATCCACAGTCCCTTTCTATCTGCGTGCTCGAGCCAGAATTTCGTGTGATCCACAAGCGGAAGTTCCCGCGCGGCAGCGACCCGCCGAATGGCCTCCATGTAGTCGTCAAAGTAGGGTTCTCTCTCCGCTGCGACCCCCTGTAGGATCGGGCAGGTGGTCTGCAAAACCAGACGAGAATCCAGCATTTCCATCCGGTCCGCCAGCTCGTTCAGGTTCTGCTCAAACTGCGCCAGACTGATGTCGATCTGATCGGAGCAATCGTTCATGCCGATCATCAGAAAGACCACGTGGGGGCTAAACTGCGCGACCCGCCAATCGAATCCCTCCAGAAGGTATTCGGTGGTATGCCCACTGATCGCGGTGTTTATGACCACGTCCATAGGGCGTACCAGTTCATAGCGCACACGCTCCGCAAAAAGCTGCGTGTAGTCCCGCTGACCCTGAGTGTGCAGCGCCCCGTGGGTGATGCTGTCCCCGTAGAAAAGCCACCGGATCGGTTCCTCTGACTGTAACAACGAACGAATCTCCTGCATAGTTACTTCCTTTTCCTCGCCTGAATGGTCGCGGACACCACGAATTGTTCCGCTCTGCTTCCGGGGAACCAGTCGCGGATAAATGCCCGACTCTCCTCTCTCAGATCGATCTCGATGTCCACAAAGCCCGCCTCGGCGAGCATGGCCCGGACGTCTTCCACCTTGCTGGCACCGGCGATGCATCCCGCATAGAGCGCAAAGTCCTTCTGGAGGGCATCGGGCACCTCGGCGGTGGCCACGATATCCGAAATCGCCAGACGGCCTTCCGGCCTGAGGATGCGATAGGCCTCTTTGAATACCTGCAATTTGTCCGGGGAGAGATTGATCACGCAGTTGGACAGGATCACATCCACCGATTGGTCGGCAACAGGAAGATACTCGATCTCTCCCAATCGGAAGGAGACATTGGTATAGCCGCCCTTTTGGGCGTTCTCTCGTGCCTTGCTCACCATATCCGGAGTCATGTCCACCCCGATCACCTGCCCGGTCTCCCCCACCTGTCTCGCGGCCAGGAAACAGTCGAACCCTCCGCCGCTTCCCAGGTCCAACACCGTCTCCCCGATCCGAAGCTCCGCAATGGAATGAGGATTGCCGCACCCCAGGCCCATGTTCGAGCCCTCGGGCACGGAATGGATTTCCTCGGAACTATATCCCAGTTTTTCGGATAGCTCCTCGGACACCCGATCCCCGGTCGCGCAACACGAGGAAGCACATGCACAGCCCTCGGAGCCCGATTGGGCGATCCCGGCGTACCGTTCCCGGACTTTCCGGCGAACAGCGTCTCGCTCTGTCGTTTTCATGGGATTCTCCTCAAAGCTGCCCGAACTCGTAAGCGGCCTCGAACATCGCCGCCACGTTTTCGACGGGCACATCCTGCTGAATGTTGTGCACCTGCGTGAACACAAAGCCTCCCGAACCGGAGGAAAAGATCTCGATATTCCGGCGCACATGCGCACGCACCTCTTCGGGGGTGCCAAAAGGCAGCACATGTTGGGTATCACACCCGCCTCCCCAGAAAACGATCTTTCCGCCAAACTCCCTCATCAGCCGTTCGGGCTCCATCTGGGCAGCGGAGATCTGCACCGGGTTTATGATGTCTATGCCCGCCTCGATCCATTCCGGAATATAGTGATAGATGGACCCACAGGAGTGGAGATAGGTCTTCCAGTTGGTGTGCGTATGCACCCACCCGCACAACCGGCTGTAGTGCGGCTTGATCATCTCCCGAAAAAGATCCGGTGAGAGCAGCTCGCCGGTCTGGGTGCCCGCATCGTCCGACGCCACGCCCCACGCAAAACAGTAATCCCCGACCGCCTGATGATAAAGCGTCATCTGCTTGATCACGGCATCCACATACCGCCCCATCATCTCATGCGCGGTTTCCTTTTCCGTCATCAGCATGGCCAGCCATGCATCCAGCGATCCCTGCGTGATGTTATCGGATAGAAGCGCGCTCAAGCCAATCAGGGAGATGCTTGCTCCCCAACCCAGCAGAGCCCTATCCGTATTCTGGTAGAGGAAACGCCCATGCTCCGCGAAGAGGGCCAGTTCTTCATCCGTGACCGTATCGCTCGGACGGAAGGCGTCGGGATGGATCTCGGTATGGGCCATGGTCGGTCGGATAAAGTCAAAGTAGTACCCATCCCTGGGCATCCGGGCCGCGTCCTCGCCACGAGAATTCTTGAGTATCCAGCTTCCGTCCGGTTGCTCCCGGATGTCGGTGCCGGGCGGAAAGAAGACGTCCTGCCCGCAAAACAACCTCTTTCTGACACCTTCGGATGCCTCCTGTCGCGCCCACACTGCGGTCATCGGCTCTAGGGGGAGGACGTCCACGTGAAGCTGTTCCACCATCTCCATGTCCAGTTCGGCCAGAATCTGCATGGTATCGTGGACCCGCGTGGGTGAGAGGACGCCCATGCGTCTTTTCAGTTTGTCGTATACGAAGGCGTTGATTCCAGAGGCTCGGATGGCTCCCAGATCAATGGGAACCCGATCCGGCCTCTTGAAGTTGACTGCCGTGAGCACTCGTTCGCGTGAATTCATCGGTATTCTCCATCCGACATCCGACATCCGCCAGCATCGAACGAAATGGCACTTTCAAGAAGACAAGACAACCGCGGATTGCGCGGATGATGCGGATTACTTCACAGCCTTGATGCTCATCATTCATAGGGCGCAACCGTCTCTCGTATTGCCTCCGGCCTGCGGAGTGCGCGAGCTTGCCTGCGTTTTTGGAGGCCGCAGCATGACCACCGGCGACTCCTCTTGGGGACCAGCCCGAACGCGGAGGCGCTCAGAGCCAAGCCATCACCCCGATCCTATCCCCTTTGTTCATCGGGTTCCAAGTGGACCACCACATCCAACAGGGACGGATCCCTCTCGATAAGCGCTTGTTTCACCTCTTCCGAAATGGCGTGTCCTTGGCGCACGGACATGTCCGGGGCGACCAAGAGATGGAGATCCACGTGCAGGTGGTCGCCAAACTTCCTCGTGCGGATCGTATGAACGTCCTGGACTCCGCCGACCTCACTGGCTATTCGTCTGATCCGTTCCCGGTCGTTTTCCGTTGCCCCCCGATCAATCAACTCCGATACAGATGGGCTGATAATATCCCATGACACCTTGAGGATAAACAGGGACACCATGATGGCTCCCACGTGATCGACAAAGGACCACTCATGATTGAAGGTGGAAACGGCCACCGCGACCAAGGCCAGGACCGAACTGAAGGCATCGGATCGGTGATGCCAGGCATTGGCAATCACAGCCGGCGATTTGGCGCGCGTTCCCACCGCCACCGTCCAGTGATACAGGAGCTCTTTTAATACAATGGACACCATGGGACCGATGAGTGCGATCCACCCCGTTTGCCGAAGATGTACCGCATGCATCGTCCTTAACGCTTTATACCCGATTCCCACCGCAACGGCCAAAAGCACGACTCCAATCGCGCTGGTGATGACGGCCTCAATACGGCGATGCCCATAGGGATGCTCGTCATCCGGGGGTGCGGACCAATATTTCACCCCGAACAGCACAGCCACATCCGTGGCCATGTCGGATACGCTGTGAACCGCATCTGCCAGAACCGCCTGACTCGAACCCAGGAATCCGACCACAAATTTCAGGGCTGACAGCATTACGTTGATCAGCAGACCCATCCAGGTGATGCGCCGGATCTGACGGGTGTCCCGGTTGGCGCTGCTGGCTTCGGCACGGTCTCCATGGTATTCCTTGGGCATGATTATTCGCCTCTTGCGCTAAGGAAAGAGATTGTTTCGGCCCGTCTTCTGAAAACACAGGGGTCCCGACTACTCAGATCCCTGGGGCCGCGTGAACGGATTCGAGGTCGATAACGGTCACCTCCGGCGGGGCCAGAAAGCGAATCGGCGGTCCCCATGTCCCGGTTCCGCGACTGAGATAGAGCCAGGATGTTTCGCCAACAGCAGACAAACCCGTCCGGGCGGGGTAGACCAATCGGGCAAGCCAGCCAAACGGGAAAATCTGGCCCCCGTGCGTATGCCCGGAAAGCTGCAGATCAAACCAGTTCGACGATGCCGCACCGACTGCTGGCCGGTGTTTCAGGAGAACGGTGAATTCGTCCCGGGGATAGCGCTGCAGGAGGTCGCTCTCAGAGAGGGTATCCCTCTTCAATCGGTGTGACACCGCAGGGTCATCCACCCCCACGATGTTGACGACGCTGTTCACGCTGACCCCGTCGTGCGAAAGCATGGCAAAACCTGCCCGCTGCGTAAACGCACGCGATTGATCCGGCCCGGCGTAGGCTTCATGGTTTCCGGTCACCGCAAACTTCCCAAGTCGCGGCTTCAGTTCATGCAGGAGATCCGCGAACTCGCCCAGCTGATCCAGCGGAACATCCACCAGGTCTCCGGTTGAAACCACCACATCGGGCCGGACGGATTCGATGACCTCGATCAGACGGCGCAATCGTCTCTCGTCACTTAGAAGCCCCAGGTGCAGGTCGGTGATCTGCACGATTCGAAAGGAATCGGAGGAACGCGCCCGCTTTGAGCTTGGGATCGTTATCCGCCGGACAGGGATCTGTCTGGCGGCGAAAAAACCATAGCCAGCCGCGGTCAGCGTCAGCACTATCGCCAGAACAACCGAATGAAAGGGGGAGAGGAGCCAGCGCGTGGTGCCCGGGATTCCCAACAGTCTGGCACCTGTTTCCACGAGTAACCGATAGAGATCCAGCCCCACAGAGAAGGAAAAAAACAGAAAGACAACCCCCATCCATGTATACCCGACCCAGGACAGCACCGTTGCAGGCCCGTTAAGACCTGCATGGGACAATCCCGCGATCCCAAACGGGGCTGCCACCAGCAAGGCAAAAAGGGCCATGATCGCCCAGCGGCCCCGAGGCAGCAGGATGAGCATCTTCCAGAACACATAGGCGTGCAGCCCGCCATAGAGCGCGACATAGATACCGAGAAAGAGGAGTAACATACCCCATTTCATCCGGAACCCCCGATTGGGCGAATACCCTCAGGAAGGGGACGCCCGATTTTCGTCCTGCAGGATCCATGCGAAAAGGGCGCGTCCTCTCCCCCTCTTCGTGCCATGTGTTCGCTGGGTTGGATTTCTTTGATCTGCCTTGTCCGAATGCGCGCTCCTCAGAATCGAATCGAATAGAGATCGGCTCGGTACAGATCGAATCGAAGGCGCACGGTATGCCCCCGCAAGCGACCGAGATCCGGTGAGCCCTTCCACGTGAGGGTTTCATTCCTGTGATCCCCCGTCACGCCATCACAATCAGCCAGCCCAAACCCTTGGGCCGCTTTCCTGGAATCCGCCAGAACAACTGCGCCCGCTTCCGCCGGGGCCGAGTGTTCGATCGCACACCGAAGGAAGCCGGCATAGCGCGTTTTCACGTTGACCCGGATCTGATCGGAATCCAGCACAAAAGGGATCGTCCAGAATTCTCCGCGCCCTTCGCTGGCAAGACCCATGAAGCCGTCCTCCCGGATCCGGGCAAGGGCAAGCCCGGGCTGATCCTCCTGGGCGGAACGATCCCCCACGTCGTTATGACCTCTGTGCGAAACGCCCAGATAGGTGAACCACTCCCCAAAATCGGTTGGGGAAACGCCTGCGGAGGCATAGATGGAGGACCACGGCAGCGCAGATGCGGGAGAACCGCCGATCCAAGGGGTCTGGCCCTGCGATCGATGCCAGTAAATCCCGTCTCGGCTGGTGGCCAGATGCACATCCACAGTATCCGACGTGTGTTTGTACATGGAGAGGCGCATCAGATGCGCATCAGATGTGCCCGGCCAGCGAGAGTAGCCGTTACAGTATATGTCCCAGTCCGGGGGATCCAGGGGATCGTTCTCCAGCACGGGCTGGCTGGGTGGAAAATGGCGAAAATTGTTCGAGAGGGAGCGATTCACCCCGCGACGCTGCAGATGCCCGTCTCTCTGGCGCGTGTATAGCACGTATTTCTCAAGCTGTGGATCATAGAGACATGTGTTCTGTGTATCCGCGTTCTGGTCCGGGAGAACGGGCTCCGGAAGTGGCGTCCAGTGGAGTCCATCCGGCGAAGCCGCGCCGGGAACAAAGTGCACCTGATCGCCCCAGTGGCACCCCACCATCTTATAGCGCTCGGAAGGAGGCGCAGTCGGATCCTTGAAGATACCGTGACCGTGAAAGGAGAAATCCACCAGATTGTTGGCCGCGGAGCCTGAGACCTCACGAAGCCCGAGCAGGGGTTTGTGCCAAGTGATGCCGTCGTCGGACTCGGCATATCCCAGTCCATGCTGGTGCTCGTACCAGCACCGGAACATCCCCTGATCGCGCATCACCGTCGCATAGCACGGGGGACCGGATTCCCACGGGCGATCCATGGCGATGACGAGCTCACGCTGCACCTCGGGTATCCCGATCCTCAATGCGATGCCCTGTGGAACGCAAAATCCGTCGCCTGCGCTGCCATCGCACCGGACACCATATCCCGGCTCGATCCCCGACCAGTCGATGAACACCCATTTCCCCACACCCAACTTACCCATGCCCATGCGAGTGTCGCTCCCTGTCTGCAGAAATCTCAATAAATGGCAGCCCTCCCCGGTTCCAGTCTCCAAAGGGGAGGAAGAAGAAAAGACAGAACCGTCCGCCCCACCGGTCCGTCACGAGAAACGACCTGTTTGACCCAAGGCTTCGGCGGACGCCACGTGATGCGCCATGTCAAAAAGTGTCTTTCTGCTGTTTGTCGTGCTTCTTCTTATCCTTGTGCTCCTGCTTTGAGCTCTTCTGTTTCTGTCCCTTTTCCTTGTCCTTCTTGCCCTTGTCTCCCATCACCTGCCCCCTTTTCTTTTGTTCCAGTTCCTCGCGGCGCGAGGGGCATTCCCCCGCGCTTTCCCGAAGTCGACCCAGCCCTTAGGCTGTCTTGATCTCAAGGGCACTCAGCCAAGCCGCCCACTGACCTCACTGGAGAAACCCACAAACGAAAATCCGTAGCTGAGCGACTGGCCCCAGAATGCTGCCGAGCGATCCCGAGGCTTTCGGGTCCCTGGGCCAACTGTGATGCGGACGAGCTTGCTCGTTCTCATGCAAGAAACAAAAAAGGTCCCGAAGACCTGCCACCCCAAAAAAATGGACACGGGGTGGTGGGTGTGGGGCCATCGTCCTCCCACGCGGGGTGACCCAGAAGAAACACGGTCCCCGTCCCTACGCAATACGAATCTGATCTTCCCCCGCAAGCTCAACGACCGTGCAGTCCGTCGCGTAGGCCCGCTCCGGCAAAACGATGAGCACGTTCGCAACCGGCTCGTTAACCACGAACGGTGCGTGGTGCCATACACCCGGACGCAGCACCACCATCGTCCCCCGAGGCACCCGAAAAACGCGCATCTTCTCGATCGGAACACCCTGATCGTTCGCGGTGGCCGGCCCTACGTGGATCAGGATGTCATCATCCAACGGAAGAATCCCCTCCGCCGTCTTCGAATGATATTCTGTCACATCGATCACCCGCTCTCTTTCGGCAACCCGACACGTCGAAAACGAGGCGATCGAAAAGCCGCCCAGATCCTGCTGGAGCATATCCCGATAAAACTCTACCGGAGGCGCTCCGATCTTCTCCGCCTGAGGGTCTATGTGGTGGGCATAGCACCCAAAGGGCCGAAACGCCTCAAGGCTCAGTTCCTCTATCTTTACCGTTTTCATGCGACTCTCCTTTCTCGTCAACCGCGGATCTGTCGAATTGAGTGAATGATCATATGACCGGTTGCACACCATCGGCCGTTCTCTTGACGACGTGGGCTGGATGCCTACAGACAATGGCTTTCTTTCCGCCACACATTCAGCATCATCTCCTACCGCGCCAACGCCATGCCAGTGGGAGCGCCGCTCATGTCTTGACATTTTGTGCTACAGACCGTGGTGCCGCTGGGGCGGATGAATCCGCCCAAACGCTTCCATCGTCGGACAAACCGCCAGTTCAAAATGGGGCACTTGGTCTGTGAAGGGGCGCCGCTTCAGCGCGAAGAGACACCGGACAAATCACACTCCGGTGTGTATCCGTGTGTTTTGTTTGTTCCTGTCTGTTCATGTCTGTTCATGTTTGTTTCCGCATTTTTCGGTGTTGTTCGATGTTCAATGGGTTGTTTTTTTGGGCATCCTGCATAAACTTGTTTTGCCGGTGCTCTCAACCTCGGAAACGGGTTTTGCCCATGCCTCCCCTTCTCACGTCATGCATCCGATCGGGCCGAATTCTCGAACCCGCTGGCCGATTCGCTCGATGCGGTCAAATTCGGCTGCAGGCGGCGTGGTATCGGAAACCCCCAGAATCAGATGGTCGCCCGCGTCCAGCTCGGAGAAAAAGCGGTCCAGATAGGCTTCGAAATCCCGATCGGACATCGAACTCTTCAGGAGGCAAACGGCCGGGATCCCCCCCATGATCGTGACTTTCCCACCAAAGCAATCCCGGACCTCCTTGAGCGTCAATTTGGTCATGGGCGAAGGACAGACCGAATCCGCAATATCGATCTCACTGTCCAGATACTCCTCCAAAAGCCCGGTATTCTCCCCATCGGTATGGGTGAGGAGAAACTTTCCCTTCGCATGCAGCATCCCCGAAAAGCGTTTGAGCCAAGGCTTGATGTGTTCCCGAAAGAAGGGAGGATAGGTCACCGTGGCATCGTAGTTGGCCCCGAGCAGGAAAACCTCCGCGGAGGACTGTGAGACGACCTCGAACATTCGGTCAAAATAGCCCCCGATGGCATCCGCGCAGTGCGCCAGCTCTTCGGGGTGGTCGTAAAGCTCGTAGAAGAAGAGGGACATCGGCATCAGTTCGCGTTGCAACAGATGCATGGGAGAACCCGCCAGGCTCAGAAAAGCGGCGGCTATTCCCCGATCTCCCACCCCATCGCAAAATTCGTCGTATCCCATATAATTTGGGAGAACGCGTGCATGCTCGAACAGGTATTCCACGGCCGCATAATCCCTGCGGTCCTTGATCGCATGCTCCGAGACATGCGTGATGCTGACCCCCGCCCGCCGCATGCTCTCGTCATATATCACGGTGGTGGTAAGGGCGCCCACCGGAGTGCGGTAGACCACATGGGTCTGGTCCCCCTCGGTGGTCACCGACACCTCGACGTTCTCCAGTTCGGTCGCATAGGGCATGGTCCAAAGATTGAAGATGCCCAGCGCGCGATGCACCTCATCGGAGGGGTCTCTCAGATCCTTGAACGCGGGAACGATCGCATGGAAACCACAGTCCTGATCATCCGTGATCTGCGAAAGCGGGGCATGCCGGTATCGTGCCGGCAAGGTGCCGGCACGCTTGTTGGCCGTATACCAGAGGTCCAGACGCGGCGCCCACGGCATCCGGTCTGCGGAGCATCCCGCAAGCGTGCTCATCATCCGTTCTTTGTGTGTCATCGCGTATTCCTCCACCATTCGGGCATCCGCGGGCTCTATTCGTACCCCATCTTAAGACACGATTCATCGCGCCACCGGGGCGACGTCCGTTCCGCAGCCTGGGTCTTTTTCCCCAGCGCCGAGCAGTTTTGGGCCAGCTTCTCAAAGATGCGATTGGCAACGATCCGATGGCCCAGATCGTTGGCATGCACACCGTCGTAATGGACCATCCAGTTCGCACGCCCGTAGGCCTCCAGGAGATCCACGAAGAGGCAGTCTTCCTCTGCACCCACCTCCGCGATCCCCTGATTGAACTCGGCGAACAGATCCATGTCTCCATGCCCCCAGGTCGGCGCTTCCAGGCCAAAATCGTGCATATAGTAAGGTCCCGGCAATACGATCAAGGGATCGATGGCCTCCCGGACCCGCCGCACGATCCGCACCAGCTCTTCCCGGAAGAAACCCAGCGGCGTACCGCCCCGCGCGTCGTTGAGCCCATACGAGATTACCAGCAGGTCCGGACGCTTTTCGATCACATGTTGGTACAAACGCTCATCCGCCGCAGGCTTTCCGCTATCGCCGTAGCAGGGGCTCTTCGTTGAGATCACATTGGCGCCGATCCCCATGTTGAAACACTGCACCGGATCGGACTGAAAGTCGTTGATCAGATCCGCCAGACGGGAGACCCAGCATCTCCCCGGATCGGTGAACCATCCTCCGGCGGTGATACTCTCCCCGAGTGCCACAAAAATCCTGAATGGATCCGCCCTGTAATCTCGCTTCGCGTTCATACGGTCTCCTGAATCGTGGTACAGTCCTTGATATTTACCCAACGCGCCCTTTGGGTGGTGTGGACCCCAGATCCCCAGCAATGCCTTTTCGGGTTGGATCGAGATTTTGGATTCCCGATGGAGCATTTTGAGCCTTCCTGCCGACTGTCGAGATAATCAATCGGCTATGCCGAAGTTTTCCGGGCATTGTGTGAGTTCGGATATCATTTCTTCTTCAGATCATCACCCCGAAATACGGCATGGCGTTCGTGCCCACTTGTGCGCCCCAACGATCCAGTCCTCTGAAGAAGGACATTCGAATATAGGTATTCGGGTGGTTCTTGTCAAGCACAAACAAGGTGCCACAAGGCTTCCCAGAATTTCTGGCAACTCGTTAGGCCTTGGAAAATCGGATCGAACGGATACCCCTCCACTCATGGTGCAGGAGGCCATCTTCTGACCGAGAATCAATCAGGCGGCAGCCGGCGCAGCCGCAGGGCGCTCCCTGATCGCGGCTTCCAGTGTAACCAGCGCCACCACCAGGTATTCCATCCTACGATCTCCCCCCTCCTCCAGACGCGCGGCATACTCCCGCAACAGCTCCGCAAGCAACGGATCCATAGCGGAAAGGGGCAAAGAAGCCAACGTCCTGCCCAGCAGTCTGGCGCCTTCGTCCATCTTGCCCTCTGCCAGGGCCTGCACGGTGGCCTCGACCGTCATTCGAAGTGTCTTGTCCCCCCCCGAAAGGCGTTTCAGAGGACGATGCAGCCGGCGCAGATTCTGGGAAAACGCGGTTCCGGGCTCATGGTCCACCTTCCTCCAGAGCCGCACAAACGCCCCCTCGCACCCGATGAGTCGCGCCAGAGCCAGAGCCAACTCAGCCCGCGCCCCCTTCTCCTGCGTTATCCGCAGGTAATCCAAGAGATCGCTGACGATTTCCCGGACCTCAAGCATTCCCAGCGCCGAAGCATAGGCCATCCGCAAGCCATCGTCCCTCTCGGTGCGAAGGCGCCCCACTAAATGCGGCACGCTCTGCGTATCCCCGAGTTGGGCCAATGATCGCGCAGAGTATGCTCTCAAAAGCGGATAGTCGGACTCCAGTGTCTCGCGCAACAAAGGCAGCGCGCCCGGATCCCCAATCCGCCCCAAGGCCCAGGCCGCCGCCGTACTCAGGTCAGGCACCTTGCCGCCCAACACATGCAGCAACGCATCCACCAGACGCTTGTCGGAACGGGTCCGTGCGATGGAAATGATGGCTTCGTAGCGCACAATGAAGCTGGGATCGGCCAGCGCCTCGAGCAACTCCTCCACGTTCAGCGGGCTGTTTGCCGTGCCCAGGCGCTCCGTGGTCACCACCCGGCTCCGCTCATCCTGAGCCAAACGATATTGCACCAGCGATCGGACCGCCAGAAACGGATTCCCCTGCAGAAACATGCCCATCAGCTCGCCCGCCTGCATTGCGCCGTCGGCATGAATCTTTGCCAGCACGGCTCTCCCTGCAAGCAACAAAAAGACGCTGGCCGCGAAAAGGGGCGTATACGCATTGAGATCAAATATCCAGAAACGGCCTTCCAGATCCTGCAGGAGATCCAGTGTCTGACCGGCCATCAGCGGACCCAGACCGCCCACCAGCCCGATCCACGCGTAGTAAATGGCCGTATATTCCGTCTTCTTCTCCGATGGGAATAGACGCACATAGAGCATCCGGCTGTTACTGATCATCCATCCAATACCGGCTACCCCGCCCAGAAAAGCGATGGCCATCGCCACGGAATTGCTCCAGTCACTGTGCCGTGGCATGAGCGCCCAGCAGACCGGCAGCGCCACTATGCCATAGATGCTGGACAGCATCACCGGCTTGCTGCCATAGCGGTCCGAAGTCCACCCCCACACATAGGACGACAGCACGCCCCCGGCATAGCTTCCGATCTGCAGCAGCACAATTTGACTGTCCGAGAGTCCCACCTGTTCCTTCATGAAAAGCGGCACAAACGCAAAGAGCAGCATGCCCATCGTCGTCAGGCCGATGCCGCCGAGGTAGCGCAGAAAATTGCGATCCTCCAGAACCTTACGCATCCCTCTGAAATGCGCGGCATTTGACCCGCTTCTTTTCGCTCCTCCCGGGATCGGGAACACACACCCCACGCTGATCAGCCCGAAAACAACGCCGATGACCATCAGGATGAGAAAGCGATCCAGTTCGGTCCCCCGTCCCATCATCCAGCTGGCGACACCGATCGCCCCACATCCTCCCAAAGTCGTCACGATAACGCTCACGCCACTGTATTTCCCGCGCATCGCGGGAGGGATGATTTCCTGCCACCAGGGGTAAAATCCCGTCTCTCCGATGGCCCGGAAGAGCGCGAAGAGGCCGACGAGCAGCGCAACATACAGGAAGGTCGTGTCAGTCCCAAAACGGGTCATGACCCAGGGGGTCAGTAGAAAGAACGCGACAACGACCTTTCGAAGGGCCCAGAAGATGATAAAGACCCGCTTGATGCCCGCGCGCGCGACCATCGATGCGATAAACGGGGCCAACAAACCACAGAACGGCATCAGCGAGAGGAGGAATCCGATCTTTACCTTGGGCAATCCCAGCTCGTTGAGGAACAAGAGGAAGATTGGACCGAAGACCGTAAGCTGCGTAAAGACGCTGTTCGTGGTCTCATGGGCCAGGGCCCAGGGCAGCCCCCGGATCCTATCGCTGTCGGTGGGTTTGGTGCTGCTATTCATCGCAGGGGGTTGTTCCACTTACTCCTCCCAGGCAATGTTCGGATGATTGAGCTGCAAACCCTGTATCCCCGTGCTATCCAGACGATGCACGCACAGGTTGTCCAGCGAAGCAGCCAGCATGATGTCGCGGTTCGGACCGGCAAACGCCACGTCCGTGGGGCCGCGCAGGGCCTCTCCCTGCCAGTCTTCGACGAACAGCTCGAGGCGGCGACTGTTCAGATCGAACACGTAAATGGCATCCGGGCGGTGACATGCGATCCACAAACGCCCCTCCGCATCGAACGCGATGCCGTCCGGTATGTGACGCGGCATGTGCACCACCCGCTCAAACGCCCCTGCGGAGCCGTCCGGTTGGATCCCAATGCGGGCGATCCCGTTGCCAAAGGTCTCCACAAAATAGAGGTGCTGCTCTCCCGCGTCCAGGGCGATGGCGTTGGGCGTATCCACCGGGTCCGAGAACCAGAGCTCGGCCTGGCCGCCTCCGGGTTGGATCCGGTAGATGTGGCCGTTAATCTCGCCGGACCAGTCTCCGCTGTCGGAGAGATACATGTTCCCCAGTCGATCGAATGCGGGATAGTTGGTGCACACAAACGGCTGGCCCCCGGGGCCGGTGGCATACGTGCTGATTGCTCCGGCAGGCGTGACTCTCAACACCCTGCCGCCCCCACAGTCCGCGCAATACAGGTTGCCGTCCGCATCCACCGACTGTCCGAGGCAGCGGTTTTCGGTCTGAGCGAACACTTGGGCGGTATTCGTGGCCAGATCCACGCGATAGACCTGGCAGCCCGTGCCCGTAGTATACACTTCGCCCTTGGGACCCACGGAGAGCGACTCCGGATGGTCCACGCCGCCAATGTGAACGATATCTTCTCTGTTGTATGGGGTGATCATGATGTGTTCCTTTCCTGGGTTCGGGTGTTGCAGGGGGTCAACAAGCAAAACCCCTGCGAGAAATCAGGAGGTGACGGCATACAGCCGATTTGTCGCGGTCAAGCTCACGCGCCGGGAAAAGTGATACACCTGGCAGCATTCTGCGCTTTCCTGGCCATGCGCGCGGAGCACCGTCGGCTCCTCGATGACGAAATCCGCGAAGTGCGGCGCGTTGAAGGCGACAAATGCCAGCGCGATCCCATCCACGTGACGCCCGTGACGCTCCGAGAGATCCGGAAAGGCCACAGGACCCGTATCCACCTGATAGACGTTGTGCTCCCGGTTGGTGTTCATGGTCTTGACCGGGCACTCGATTGTGGCCCGAAGCCCTGTGCCTTCGTCCCACACTTCGATCTGGGAAACTATGGGCAGGAAGGCATGCGTGGCCTCGATCACCTGCTCGTTGGTGGCAAGCTCTTCAAAGGACGCGGCCTCGACCAGATGTCTCTTGGGCCCATCCCACATATCGGAAACGGGAAGGCATTGCTTGTACTCGGGATTGAGCCACGCCCTGCAGCGGAAGATGACGCCGTATTGAGGCCCGAATATGGGCAGGAAGTCGTAGTTGTCCGGGACAAAAAGATCCTCTTTGGGAAACGTGTTTTCGCTCTTGCACGATCCGGTCTGGATGTAATCCTCCGAACGTCCGTTCTGCTCATCCAGTATGCGTGTCCGTGATTCGGCCCAGAATCGCACCTCGTTTGCCGGCACGGTCCCGATCAGGAACGAGCGTCCATAATCGAGTGGTTTCATCATAGCGTCTCCCCCTCCAGTTCGGGATAGAGCGGCAATTCGATGGGCTGTCCGCCCGACTCCGCAGAACGGTACCCGGCTTCCATCATCTCCACACAACGCAGTCCCTCCAGCCAGGTCAGACATGGAGGGCGGTCCTCCTGGATCCAGCGCACGAAATCGCCCACCTCGAGACGATAAGCATGATCGAAGCCCAGGTCGTCAAACCTTTCGTGGTGAGGCTCTTCCTCATCCAGTCGCTGCCAGTGGAGGTCGATGTGATCCATCTCGGGCACCAGTTTGAATCCGCCGTTCCGGCATTGGGCCCACGGCCCCTGCGCCTCCCGGAACTTGTGCAGCGGAAACAGCAGGCTGCCGTTGAGGCTGGCCAGTGCCCCGGACTCAAATTGAAATGTGGCGTGCACAATGTCGGGGTATTGGTAGCGCGGGTCCTGCTGGGGGCCATAGAGGGCCGTCACCCGCTTCGCATTGCCGCAAAGCGCCCGAAACCAGTCTATTACGTGTACGCCGTGCATCTGGAAAAAGCCGCCGCTCAATTTGGGATCGGCCCACCACCTGTCGAAAAATCCGTATGGCCGGTAATCGGCATACTGAGTGACCGACACAGCCAGCACTTCGCCAAGCATTGCCTCATCCGTCAGCTCGAGCATCCGCGCCCACGGCGTGCGCAACCGTCGCTTGTGTCCGACCATCAGTTTGACGTCGTGCTTTTGACAGGCCCGGACCATCGCCCAGCATTCGGGCACGTTCCGCGCCATCGCCTTCTCGCAAAACACGTGCAGACCGGCCTCTGCCGCAGCCACAGTAATCTCGGCATGTACGAAATTGGCCGCAGTGACGATCACCGCATCCAAGCCGCCCGCTGCGAAAAGCGCCCGATAATCGGTGTGGCAGGGCACATCCAGCGCCAGCGCCTCGGCCGTCGTCTCCATGCCCGCTGCGTTTACATCACAGAGCGCGACAATATCCGCCTTCTCCAGAAAATAGCGGCCGATATATTTTCCGAAGTCCCCGCATCCCACAAGACCGAAACGGAGTTTTTGACTCATCTTGCTGTCCTTTCGTTGATCTGTGCGCAAGAACGGGTGAGTGGTGCTTTCGTTACCATTCTCCATTCTCCGGTCCCCGAAAACAGTCTGGCAGATTCCAGCGTACGACCTCGCACGTGGTCCGATCAGGGGGTTGGCTCAGGTAGGAAGTGATGGCATAGACGGTTAGGAGGCTTCCGTCCTCCAATGGCATCGAAAACGGCCAGCCCACGTAGAGATCGGCGGATAATGCCAACTGGATCGGCTGATCGTAGGTCCATGTCCTGCCATGGTCGCTGCTGACCACCGCAAACGCACCGTAAGGCAGGTGATAGTTCGAATACGTGGCCAGCAGGCGGCCATCCGGAAGCACCAGGAGGTGCACGTGTACTTCGGCGGTGTTGCTCATGACCCACGGCGTGCACCACGTTTTGCCGTTGTCCGTGGACTCGGTCAGCCAGGTAAGCTCAAAGCCTTCGTGAAGCGTTCCCGGCGGGTTTCCGCGCAGCGAAGCCAGAAGAGCACCGCTGGGCAGCCGCACGCATGAAACCTCCCCAAAATCGGTATGATCCCAATCGATCAGCCCGGGCGAGGGCTGCCATGTGCAGCCGCCATCCGTGGAGCGCAGCAATTCCAGGTGCGGGCTGGGTTCAAAAGGTTTGCCCGCCGATTCGAATGCGGCCCGGTAATACGCAGGTCCCTGGGCATGGACGATCAATACGCTCCCATCCGGCTCCACCATCAGGTTGCGGGGGAGATCCGGAGTGTCCACATGCACGGTCGTCCAGTGGCGCCCCCCGTCCGTGGACCGGGAGATCGGAAGCCGGGCTTTGTCCTCGTGCGCATCGCCCAATTGCTGCGCGGTCATCAGCAGCGTGCCATCCGGAAGGTAGCAAAGCGTGGGTTCCTTGCCCAACGGCACCTCCTCCCCAATCTCCTTCCAGGTCAGGCCGTGATCTTTGCTCTGATAGATGTGAATCTGCATCTTCCCCGGCTCTGCAGTCGCCCGGCACGGACTTGCGATCAGGGTGCCGTCCGACAGGGCAGTCAGGCCGGATTTGTAGTTGCCTCGGGGTCCGATGCGCGTGCGCACTGCCCGGAGATGCTGCGAGATCGAGATTTCCTGGAGGTTCATGCCGGTATATCCGGTGATCCATTCGGGGTACTGATCATAGTCGTAGTCCGTCAACAGGGCTGCGTTGCGCCCCTGCTCCTCTTCGGACAAGAGGGCATCGGCTCGGCTTGCGGCGGCGTTTTTTGGATTCATATTCAGACTCCTGGATGAGACAGGTGGTTGGCGTGGTCTTCTCCGCATGCGGACTGGCCGCAGGGCATCACTCCTCGCGCATCACCGACTGGGCATTTGCCAGCGCACCACCTCGCTCGTGAACCGGTTGGGCGGCTGTTCAGCGTAGCTGGTAACCGCATACGAGGTGATCAGGCTGTAGTCCGGAAGCTCCAGGGTGACCGCCCAGCCGACGGAGTACCCATTGGAGGTGGAGAGGCGGATGGTGTGATCCAGGTCCCATGTCTTGCCGCCATCCGCGCTCAAGATCGCCGACACGCCAAAGGGTACGTGGTAGTTGGAATACGTGCAGAGCAGCCGTCCGTCGTGAAGCTCCGTCAGATACGCATGCACTTGGGCTGTGGTCGTCAACTGGATCGGCTTGGACCACGTCTTGCCGTTGTCAAAAGATTCGGTCAGTACACTGTCCCCAAAACCCTCGCCCCTGGTTCCGGGGAGCTGCCTCCGCAGAGCCGCCAGGAGTCTGCCGTCTCTCAGGCGGACGGAGGCTATCTCGGCGAAATCCGAACAATCCCAATCCACCACGCCCTCGGAGGGGGTCCAGGTTCGTCCGCGGTCGGTGGAACGGCTCAAGAGCAGGTTGGGACTCCCATTCCCCTGGTCGTACCAATCGGGCTTGACTGCGGTGATCATGAGCAAGGACCCGTCCGACTCGACGATGATGTTGCGCGGATAGTCGTCCCCCTTGTGGACCGAGACTTCCCACGTGCGTCCGCCATCCTCCGACCGGGCCAGAGGGTGTTCGTCCAATGGCGCACCGGGTCCGAAATATCCGCCCTGCGCCATCAGAATCAGCGTACCATCGGGCAGCACCGTCAGGGCCGGCTCTTTTCCAAAGAGCGGAGTTTGGCCGATCTCCTGCCAGGTGAGTCCCACGTCCGAGGACTCGTAGATATTGATCAGAAACCGTCGCTTGACCGGATCCGTTTCGTTGTTATCCCGGCAGATCGCCAGCACCAGCTTCCCGTCCGGAAGCCGGGCAAAACCTGACTTGTAGTTCCCGAGCCCACCCACGCGGATGCGGACGGCAGGCTCCCAGTGAACGAATCCGACGCGTTGCAGATCCTGCCCCGTATAGCCGGTCAGTGCCTCGGTGTACTTATCGTATTCATACTCGCCCAGAAGCTTTGCGTTCCGCTCCTGGTCTTGAACGGTCTTGCCCACCGGCACCGTCTCATGCGGATAGGCGGGTTGTGAATGGATCATCATCTTCTCCTTTTTGTTGGCGAATGCCCATGCCGTTTCCCCGCAGTGCCTGCGCGCAGGGCAAACGCCACGTTCCTTGCGCCCGGTCCGGATGGCCGGGGAATCTCCGACAGCAATTTTCCGACAGTTCCCTATCTCTTGCCAAAACGATACATCGTCGTTCCCTGATAGGCCTCCGAACCCATTTCCGCCAGATATCCCTTGGCCTGCGCGATAAAGTCCACCCCCACCAAATCATTCCACGCTTCGATGAGCTGTTGAGTGACCGGGCCGATCCGGCCATCTCCAAGGGTGCAGCCATTTACTTTGACACATGGCATCAGGGTGAACGCCGTGGAGGTGAAAAAGGCTTCGTCCGCTGTGATCGCATCGTAGGTATTGAGGTTGCACTCGATGACTTCCAACCCATGCTGCCTGGCCAGTTGCATCGTGTATTTTCTCCGCGTGCCCCGGAGGATGTTTCTCGGTTCGGGCGTATAGAGCTTCCCCTCCTTGACGAGGAAGAAATTGGAGCCCGTTCCCTCCGTGAGAAACCCGTCCGGATCCAAGAGCAGCGCCCAGGCCGACGAGTCGTCCACCAGGGCCACCTCCAGATTGGCCACCAGATAGTGCATGCGGCTGCGGTTCTTGATCTTGGGCTCCAGCAGATCGGCTGGAATGGCCCGCTGGGAGGGGATCACCGCGTGCACACCGGTATCATAAAGCGGCGTTAAGGGCGCAACCGTCCACTTGACGGGGAACACGCTGATGATCACCAGAGGTTCCGTATTCCCTCCGAACACATTGGCGTACATGGACAAGAGTCCGCGGGTCACGTCAATCATCACGCGGTGCTCATCCATCTCGCCAAAGGACGATTCGTTCGCCTCGATGGTCTGATACACCGCCTGCTCCATCTCCTCGGGGGTCATCTGAATGGGAACCTTGAGCATCTTGATCCCGGCATACATCCGCGCGATGTGTTCCTCAAGTCTGAACTGCACGCGGCCAAACGACCGGGTCATCTCAAAGATCATATCCCCGAACATCAGCGCCGAATCGAAGATGGAGACTTTGGCATCCTTCTCAGGCACAAAGGTGCCATTCATATA
>JAZDJA010000021.1:0-3474 GCA_043804415.1 Candidatus Latescibacterota bacterium
GAACCGGGAATCACCTTGCCGATCCCCTGCTTGCGCAATACGACGAGCCTGCCCGCATCCGACCTCCCGATCATCATGATCGCATCCTGCCCCGTCCCGCCCGCCCGGCCCGGCGCACGAAACTCGTTGCACGGGATAACCACCGCCACAAAGCCATACGTGTCTCCGTTGACATTGAAAGCCACCCCCGCCTCGCCGTCCACGCGGACCTCGGCGCACAGATGGAAGTCCTCCAGCGCGCCATCTCCCAGCATGGCGACTGCCCCGATCCTGTCCGCATCCGTTTGCTCGGCCACTCCAATACGCTCGTAGCAGAACGAGGTCTGCAACATGGCCGTGTCGTGCCTCCACGGAAACGGGCCGTCGCCGATGTTCGTGTGGGTGATCGCCACGATCCGGCCCGGCGATGACTCGACGAGCTGCCCGTAATAGCTGTTGCCCAGGCGTAAGCTGTTCCAGGTTACTCCGTCATCACACGAGTAGACTATATACGGAATTAGGTAACAGAAGATGGTCCCATCGCTCGCCCTGCACATATAGGGATACCCACTGTGGAGCATCCCGGCCTTGGCCTCGGGCCTGGTCGCGGTCCACCTGCCCGAACCATCGCGGCTCACGTACATCTGGACCATGTTCATGCCAAGCCCATCAGTTCGCTGGACAAGGAGCAGCCTGCCGTCCGCCAGCTCGACGAAATCGCTTTCATAGTCCATACTCTGGGAGGCGAGCAGGTCATCGTTTTCGGCGAGCACCTGCGGGTCGCTCCACGTGCGTCCGCCATCCGGGGACTCGGTCAGCGCCACTCTCCAGGTAGTCTGGTCCATCGTTCCCATGCCGAGACCCCGCTCTCCCGTGATCGCGCCGGTTGCCACAATCGAGCCGCTCCTCAGTTGATGGAGCGCCGCCCCGATGAAGTTCCACTCCGGTTGGGGCGGGCTGATCTCTTCCCACGTCTTCCCGCCGTCCCCGCTCTTCCAGGTCGAGTTGAAACCCAGGGGAATAACGAATGGGCCTCTGTATGTGAACGGGAAGTCCTCAAGCGCCTTCGTTTCATCATAAACCGCCTTGACGTGGTTCGTCGTGATGCCCTCGACGGCGCGGCAGCGGCCCCTGAGAAGGCTGCCATCCTGAATCTCGAGCACGTGACGGACGCCGTGTTCGAAGCTGAGTTGCCACTCGCGGTCGAGATCCGCGCGCCAGCCAGTGTCCGACCAGGTCCTGCCGCTGTCGTGTGAGACGAGCGTCTTGACGTAACACTCGATATCATGGTCTCTATAGCAGTAAACCGGCGGCCAGGATGCGACGTCTCCACTGGCCTCAGAGAACGACAGCTTTAAAGCCCCTCCGGCCTCTTTCCAGAGTATCGGCCAGCAGACGAAGCTCGGTTCGAGGGGCGATCGGTAAATGTCGCTCTTCTCGACATTCGAGACGTTGATGTCGTCGAACGTGCGCCACTCACCGGAAACGGAACTCAACTCCTTGCGTAGATATATGTTCTTCATTTATTCCTTTCTGTTCTCGCTCCCGATTGCGGATTGCCGAATGTGAAATGATAATTCTTTTTCTCACAAATACATATCCGAAGCTGAATGGAGCTTTCTGACAGGAAATGACAGCAGATTTTCACCCGACCAAGGCTCCCCAGTTCGAACGAATCTCTGTCCCTCCCTTCCCTATCCGTATGTTCCTGAACGCGCCCGCGCTCTTGTTCGTGAAAAGTCCCAGACCTCCGGCCCTGCCAAGATCCTCCGCCGTCACCATATAGTAGGCCGGACGATCGGCAGCGGTCTTCACCGCGGTCTTCAGGATCCCACCCGACCTGTCCACCTGCACCTCGATCCAGGAACCGGGAATCACCTTGCCGATTCCCTGCTTGCGCAATACGACGAGCCTGCCCGCATCCGACCTCCCGATCATCATGATCGCATCCTGCCCCGTCCCGCCCGCCCCGCCCGGCGCACGAAACACGTTGCAAGGGATAACCACCGCCACAAAGCCATACGTGTCCTCGTTGACCTTGAAAGCCACCCCCGCCTCGCCGTCCACGCGGACCTCGGCGCACAGATGGAAGTCCTCCAGCGCACCATCTCCCAGCATAGCGACTGCCCCGATCCTGTCCGCATCCGTTTGCTCGGCCACTCCGAACCGCTCATAGTGGAATGTGGTCTGCAGCATCGCCGTATCGTGCCTCCACGGGAAACAGCAGTCGCCGATGTGCTTCTGCGTGACCGCCACCATGCGGCCGGGAGACGATTCGATGATCTCGCCGTAATAGCTATGGCCCAACGGCAGGCTCTTCCACGTTGCCCCGTCATCGCAGGTGTAGATCATTCCCGTAATCAAGTAACAGAAAATGGTTCCGTCGGTCGCCCGGCACATGTGGGGGAATCCGCTGTGGAGGAAGGCCGGATTCGTCGTGGGCCTGGTGGCTTGCCACTTTCCGTGGGGGTCTCTGCTGACGTACATCTGGACCATGTTCATCCCCGCCCCGTCCGTGCGCTCGATTAAAAGCAGCCTCCCATCCGACAGTTCCACGAAATCGCTTTCCTCCCCCATGATCTGCGGAGCCAGGTCATCGTCATTTTCTGCGATTACGTGCGGAGCGCTCCACGTGTGCCCGCCGTCTTGGGATTCCACGAGCACCACCTGGTAGGTTTCGGAGCGGCTCCAATCGTGCAACAGGGCGCCCGTGGCCACAACCGACCCGTCCTTCAGCTGGTGGATTGCGTCGGCGAGGAAGGGCGTTTTGCCGCGGTAGAGATTGATCTCCTCCCAGGTCTTTCCGCCATCGGAGCTTTTTCCGGTTGAGGTGGCCAGAGCGGGGAGCGCCATCGGGCCCTTCACGAGGAAGGGAAAGTCCTCGATCTCCTTGGATTTGTCGTAGATGATCTCGTAGCGCATCACCGTGTCTCCGTTGGCACGCCAGGAGTTCCTGATAAGCGTGCCGTCCTCAAGCTGGGTTACGACACGAACTTTGTGATCGGAATTGCCATGCGGAATGCCATGAAGATCTTCGCGCCAGAGCGTGTCCTCCCACGAGCGGCCCTCGTCGTTTGACACCAGAGTTTTTACATAATACTGGATGCCTTCGGCGTTAAAATCGTATACCGGTGGCCACGAGGCCGGATCTCCCAGGACCTCGGTAAACGACAGCTTGAGCGCGCCCCCCGATTCCTTCCAGAGCACGGCCCAGCTCACATAGCTGGGCTCCTGGCTGGAGCGGTAGATATCGGTTTTCTCAACGTCCGACACGGCAATGTCATCCGACGTTTTCCACTGGCCGGAAAGGGGGGTCAGTTCCTTGCGGGGATCCATGTTCTTCATGTTTCTATCCTCCTTCTTGTTAAAGATAATGCGCACTGCGTGAGGGCCGTGCGCCTGCCATCCGGGGAATAATGATGGTTTGACATGTGTACATTGGTTCTGAGCATTGGTCGCTCTCATTACTACGTTTGAAGTTCGAGCATCCGGCAG
>JAZDJA010000022.1:0-15347 GCA_043804415.1 Candidatus Latescibacterota bacterium
AATCTCGAACGATTCATTAAGGATATACAAGACAAATTACCTATATTGGACTTCGAAGGCAAACGCCTAGCACTGGATATGCTAGGTATTACAGTATATCTTGATGGCCAGAACGTGGAAATAACGGGGGTTTTAACTTCAGAAGATAGTAGTATTGTGTGCCAATCATCCCAATGTTTGTTCATCTAGGAATAATGCTGACAGTCTCTTTTCCGGTGGAAGAATCATAGTCATTGACAATCAAACATCCCGATGTTTGTCTAACATGCCATGGTAATACTGGATTTCTTCATAGCGGTGCAGATCAATAATCGGTGTTACTCAAGCCATTCCAGAATGGTGTGAACACTGCCGGTGGCTAGGGCAATGCTCGTATCCGCCGCGCCGTAATACAATCGAATCGTGTCTCCATCGGCGGCGATGGTGTGGCCGCATGGAAAGACGACGTTGTCAACATCCCCGCGCCGCTCGTAAGGTTCTTCCGGGCCAAATATCCACTCGTCGCTGCGTTTGAGGCAAATTTCTGGTGCGTGTAAATCAAACAAAGCCAGGCCAAGCCGGTAAATGGAGCCGGCTGCGTTTGGTCGCGTGCCGTGGTAAATCACCAGCCAGCCTTTCTCAGTTTCGATAGGTGGAGAGTTGAGTCCGATTTTATTCGTGTCCCACCATCCTCCCCGCCGGGCTTCCAGCATTATCTTGTGACTACCCCAGTGCCGCAAGTCGGGCGAGTAGGACAGCCACATATGCGCGCCCGACCCGCTGACCGGGCGATGGATCAATACCCAATGGCCGCCAATTCGATGCGGAAACAGGGCTGCGTCCTTATCCTCCGGCGCCATAATCATGCCATAGCGTTCGAAGGTATGGAAATCTTCTGTGAGCGCAAGCGCCACCCCCGGGCCACTACTGGAGAAGGCGGTATAGACGACGACATATTTTTTTAATTCAGGGACATAGGTGATGCGCGGGTCTTCAATACCCCACAGCTCTTCAGGGAAGTGCTCTGGATCAGGCATAAGAGTAGGCTGGGTATCGACATCCCAGTCATCTACTCCATTGGCAGAGCGGGCAGCGCACAAGTGTGAAAGCCCGCGCCGATCTTCGACGCGACACAGCAGCAGGGTGGTTCCGTCATGTAGCAGCGTCGCACCAGGGTTGAACACGCTGTTGGCCGGATAAAGCCAATCAGCCGCGGTCAGTATGGGATTGCGTTCGTAACGTTTGAAAAGTTCAAGGTGTTGATTATTCATCAGCTTTGGTCCTCCAGAGCAACAAGACTATTCTCAGCCAGGCGCAGTTCCAGCAAAGACTGAAGGAAGGCCAGTGTCGATTCTGCGCCCTGATTCTCGTTCACGCGGTCGGGATGCAGGCCGTCTCGACAACCGCCAGTCGTTGGATCATATATGGGTAAATTCAGGCTGTTACGCCCAAGAAACCATTCAAAGACGCGGCGGGCTTCCTTACGCCAGCGTTTATCGAGCGTGATCTTGTAGGCTTCGAGACAAGCGGAGACCATCGCCTGTGCTTCTACCGGTTGTTGGTCGAACTTGGCCCGCTTACCACCTTGCGGATAAAAACCATTGGAGCCGATAGGAACAAAATACCCTGCGTCTGCGTGCTGCAAATCGGCCAGCCAACTCAGCGACTCCAATCCGGCTTCGGTCATGGCGGCATTGGGTATCGCAAGACCACCTAGGAGCAAGGCATGTGGTAACGCTGCGTTGCAATAGGTCAGCCTGTCTTCATACCAGCGCCATTCATCTGAGTTTTGACCTTGATATAACTTCAGCAGTCGGCCGGACAGTTCCTCGCGGACATGGCTCGCCCGGCTATCACCGGCAAACCGCTTCAGGTATTCTTGGATGCCCATGATCGCGAAAGCCCAGGCGCGAGGACTTGTTGTTTTGAGAATAGCAGGCAGGGCCTGCTCGAACACCCGTCCCGCCATACTGTGCAAGGACGCTATGTCCGAGCGGCCCAACATGGTGCCTAACGCCCACAACGTGCGACCGTAGCTATCGTCAGAACCGCATTCTTCCAGCCAGTGGCGCTGGTAATCCATTAAGTTACGGAAGCGTCCGTTTTCAGTATTGAAGGCATACCAGATAAAGGCGAGGTAACGGGAGCCTAGTTCCAAGGCCGCTTCGTTACCCAGGGCTTCCAGGAGAGCGCTCACCATCAACGCGCGGGCATTGTCGTCGATGGTGTAGCCCTCGCGATAGTTGGGCACCGTGAAAATGGCGTGTTGCAAGATGCCGGTTTCGTCCGTCATATGATGCAAGTGGTCCAGCTTGAGAGGCGGCAATTCACCCGGGCGTTTGTCCAGCGGTTTAACCGCGAAGTCCGGGTGAGTAAAATGACGGCGCTTCGCTCGTGCGCTTTCAAAACTCTCCATATAACGTTTCGCTACCTTCGGCCAGATCATCTCTCGCCCAAACACGTAGGCCCGCTTGCGCATGGCGTGTCGCTCGGACTCGTTATCTAATAAGTAAATCACCTTATCGGCCAGCGCTACCGGATCCCGAAACGGCACCAGCACTCCCCGTCCTTCAGCAAGCATCTCTTCCGCACACCAATATGGAGTCGAAATCACCGCCTTGCCCGCTCCTATAGTGTAGGCGAGTGTGCCGGAGGTGATTTGTGCTTCATTGAGATAGGGTGTAATGTAAATATCCGCTGCACTGATGAATTCAACGAGCTTTTCCAAACTGATAAAGCTGTTGTAAAAGATCACCTGACCTTCCACGCCTTTCTCCTGGGCCAGCCATTGCAGGGACAGCCGGTATGCTTCCCCTTCATTCAGCAATACTTGGGGGTGGGTCACGCCAAGGACGATGTACACCACATTCGGGTGCCAGGCTAAAATGGCGGGCAGGGCGGCAATGACATTTTCGATGCCTTTGCTCGCCGAAAGCAAGCCAAAGCTAAGCAAGACGATTTTACCCTCTACTCCAAACAGGTCTTTGTAAAAACTTGGATCTACAAAAGGCACATCAGGGATGCCGTGCGGGATCAGATCAATCTTCTCCGGTAGCACGCCATAAATCTCATGTAGATATTCTGCGCCGCGCTTACTCATAACAACCAGTCGATCAGACAAGGCTGCAATTTCATTCATCACTCGCTTCTGATCGGGGTTGGGGTCGCGTAGGATGGTGTGCAAGGTGGTGACAATGGGCATGCGCAATTCACGCAAGAGGGCCAGGATGTGACTGCCTGCGCGTCCGCCGAAAATGCCATACTCATGCTGCAGGGATACGAGGTCTACGTTGTTGATATTCAGGAAGTCAGCAGCGCGGCGATAGGAATCAATATCCTTCTCCGTGAGTTCAAACCGAACGCGGGTCGGATAGGCGTAGCCGGCCTCGATGTCATTGACCGGCAGGGCAATGCAGGTTGTTTGACGATATTGGGCAGCGATGGCCTCGCACAGATCGGTGGTAAATGTGGCGATGCCGCACTGGCGCGGCAAGTAGTTACCGACGAATGCTATGCGTTTGAGCATTGATTTGGTTGAATTCTGACCCATGCCGAGCATCTCCTTTCTGGAACATCTTCTTTTTTTGTTGCCTTTTGGCCTATGAACGCAAAGAGGCGGTTACTATGGTGACTGCCTTGGCCGTACCCATAAAAGATTGGGGCCGTGTGTTTTCTGTGTGGAAGGTGAGTCGGCAATGATTACATCGTCCATCATCGAACCGAACGGTCAGGGCTAATCTTAATCGATTTTCCTTGTTTAATTTGCTCAGATAGATTCAATCAGTACACGACATTGTCTTAGATGTCGCCAGTGGCGTATTGGTCCCCCCATACGAAGTGCCCGCCCAACGCCTCACATCAGCAGCCAAAAGCGCGCCCTGATGACGGGCAACGAACCGGAAATAGGCGCCAACCCGTTATGCGAGAGTACGTCGTTAAAAACCACGGCGCGCGGTTTTGGTCGGCTGCATGTGTTTGTTAGGCTAACGCCCAGGCGAACATGCTATTTTTCTGTCACATACACTGTGCTGTTATTTGCAAATACCATATTCCTCCTGGCTAGATTTTCTCGTATGCACGCAAGGTTACTAATGCGATGACCGTTTTGCGAGCTCTCCATTCCCATTTAGCCATGCCGCCCGGGGGCTCCCACGAAATCGGCCATCCACCATCAGCGTCTTGTGTCGATGCAAGGTCATTCAGGTGAGCATCAATCTGCGCATCGGAAAAGATTCTTCGGCAATATGAGGCGGGAGTCGGCGCAAAATCGAGCGGAGTCAGGCCGTACCCTGTGACAGGTGCATCGGCGCAGAAAAAATCAGCATCATGCAGTTCTTTCGCCAGTTTTTCGAACAGGGCATTCGGGGTCGGTCCACTGGGAAGACTTTCAAGCAGACAAAATGCGGTCAGGATTGTGTGGGCGTCGGTCTGCGTGGTCGTGGGAAGACGGTCCACACAGATGTCAACGGCGTTCCGCAACCACGCATGTTGGACGCCTTGCCAATTCACGAGCCCGACAAGTCCGGTCAACCGATCAAATGACGGCAACTCTGCGGTCTGATTGTTCCAGTGCGCTGCCCGGGGATAGTTTCGTGACGAGGGAAAGAGTGTTGGAATCCCGTGCTCCAAGTCAGCATGGTGTGCAAGAAAATCGCAGACACGGCCTGCGATCTCGACGTCACGAAGCTGACAGTCATACAGGGTTTTCAGGCCGAACTCGACAAAGAGGGGATGACTATCAGGGGCGCGGAGGTCAGGTTCCAACGCATGTCCAAAGCCCCCATCGTCATTCTGATAGACGGCAAGCGTGTTGAAAATACGCGCACTCGATCCACCGCAAAAGTAGTAGTCAAATATCGCTCGTTCAAGCAACCGGGCGTTTTCCCAGATGAAACTCGTCCCCTTTTCCAGTATCATTCTGTCCATAATCCGTACCCACCTCATGTAGCCGTCTCTAAAAATTTATGGGTGCGCATATTCTCCCGCCACCACGTGTCGTCTTGTGTCTTACAAACACTACAATGGGATCGTTGTCAAGATGAATTTCTTGTTCTTCTCGTTGTGCTGTCAGACAAAGCAGCCCAACATGTTATTATGCTGCCCAATGAAACCGGCAAACACTGCACATTTTGCAGGATAACGCGCTTGCCGCTGTTGAAGGACGATTCTCCTAACCTGCTTTTGCTTAATATTTTATAAAGACAAATAGCCTCATATCTGCTGAAGCAAGCACTGCAAGTTTTGCGGGATAGAACTCCGGAGGACAATGCGCGAAAAAATGGACTCATGAAGGCAAGGTCTCCTTTCCTCATCGCAGCCCATCCGTCGGCTTTTGGTCCGGGGCATCCTTGGTGTAAGACATTGACTGAGTGTAACAGATTGGCTGGCTCTTGTCAAGAAAATAACAGCCGTCTTCAGGGAACATGCGGGGTCGCCTTGTCCGGGACAGCACCCTTTCTTCCCAGACCGGGAAGATAAGAACGCCTACTACTCGAAGCAAAGAACCATGGTGAGGGGAAAAAACTGCTTCCCCCTCACCCGACCCATAGGGATACCGGCCAACGACAGACTGGCTCAGATGCCCGGCATGACGTTACCGCCGCAGACCGGCAAATAGACTCCGCTGATGAAGCCTGCCAGGTCTGAGGCCAGAAAGACCACGGCGTTGGCGATCTCCTGATCCTCACCGCGTCTGCGCATCGGAACCCCTTGCCGATAACCCGCGTCATCGGCCGGCTTGGCGCGGTATTTGTCGCTGATCATCCAGCCCGGCGCCACCTGGTTGACGGTGATGTTGTGCTCGCCCACTTCCCTGGCCAGCACCCGCAGCACCCGATCCTGCCCCGCCTTCCCAGAGATGTAGGCCGATTCCATCGGGAGGCACCTCATGGTGGCTTCGGTATTGAGCGCGATGACGCGGCCCCATCTGCGTGCGATCATCTGGGGTACGAACGCCTTGGCCACGAGCACATTGTGGAGGGTGCAGGTGCGGAACTGTCCTTCATAGTCAGCCAGATTCTGCTCGAGCACCGACGTCCAGCTGTAACGTTGCACAGCGGCGTTGACGATAATGTCCGCGCCACCCAGCTCGGCGGTGACCGTATCCCGCATCGCCATGACCGATGCCTGGTCGCTGATGTCCGCCTGCACCGCGACGGCCCGGCCGCAAGTGGCCACAATCTCGTCGACTACGGTTTCGGCGCGTTGCCGACCCCGGAAGAAATGCACCGCCACCATGGCGCCGCATTCCGCCAGTGTCCGCGAAATGACCCGACCCAGTTCCCCGCTGCCGCCGGTAACTGCAGCCACCTTGCCGGTCAGATCAATGTGTAGCATGATCTTCTCCAAAGAAACATGCGGCGGAAAAACGAAGTGTTATTCCGCTCTCAATAACTGGAGATATCGGTCAAGAACAGGTGCGCTCAGATGCCCGGCATGACGTTACCGCCGCAGACCGGCAGGTAAACGCCGCTGATGAAACCTGCCAGGTCCGAGGCCAGAAAGGCCACGGCGTTTGCGATTTCCTGGTCCTCCCCGCGTCGGCGCATCGGAACCCCTTGCCGATAACCCGCGTCATCGGCCGGCTCCGCGCGGTACCTGTCACTGATCATCCAGCCCGGCGCCACCTGGTTGACGGTGATGTTGTGTTCCCCGACTTCTTTGGCCAGCACCCGCAGCACCCGATCCTGCCCCGCCTTGCCGGAGATGTAGGCCGATTGACTCGGGGAGCACTGCATCGTGCACTCGGTATTTAGCGCAATGACGCGACCCCATTTACGCGCGATCATCTGCGGTACGAACGCCTTGGCCATGAGCACATTGTGGACGGTACAGGTCTGGAACTGGCTTTCATAGTCGGCCAGATCCTGCTCGAGCACCGATGTCCAGCTATACTGACGTACGGCGGCGTTGACGATGATCTCCGCTGGCCCCAGCTCAGCGCTGACCGTATCGCGCATCGCCATGACCGACGCCTGGTCGCTGATGTCCGCCTGCACGGCGATGGCCCGGCCACCGGCGGCTGTAATCTGGTCAACTACGGTTCCGGCGCGTTGCCGACCCTGGAAATACTGCACCGCCACCGTAGCGCCGCACTCCGCCAGTGTCCGCGAAATTACCCGGCCCAGTTCCCCGCTGCCTCCGGTGACCACAGCAACTCTTCCTGCCAAATCAATTTGTAACATGGTCCGCCCCTTCGGTTTTCAAATGACCCACAACACGCTATGCCAGTGCGGCATTGCCGCCATCCACCCGAATGGTGATGCCGTTGCAGTAGCGGCCGGTATTGGCAACGAAGTAACAGGCCTCGCCGATGTCACGAGGCTTTGCCAGACGTTTCAACGGAATCAGCTCGGGAATCTTGGCCTTGCCTGCATCCGACTCCCACCAGTGGGCCGTCATCGGTGTGCTGACATGGCCGGGCGCGACTGCGACACAGTTGATGTTGTGGGGACCAAGCGCGGTGGCAAAGCCGGTCATGCACCCCATCGCACCCGCTTTCGAAGCACAGTAATCCACCTGTTTCTCGCCGGTCCGATGATCCGCCAGGGAGGTGATGAAGACCACCGTGCCGCCTTCGCCACGCGCGATCATGTGCTTTGCCACCGATTGGGTGCAATGGAACGAGCCGGTGAGGTTTACATCCAGCGTACGTTGCCACGTTTCCGGGGTCATTTCCATGATGTGCTGGAACGGGCAGATGCCGGCGTTGTTCACCAGCACGTCGATCTGCCCGAACCGGGCGATCACGTCGGCGACCATGGCATCCACGGAAGCGCGGTCAGCCACATCACATATCAGGCCGACTGCATCGGCCGCGCCCTGGTCCTTCAATCGGGCGGCAGCCTCGATGGCACGCTTAGCGTTGAGGTCCGCGATGACCACATTGGCAGCGCGATCCGCGAAACACTCGGCGATCCCAAAGCCTATGCCCTGGCCACCACCGGTGACAATAACCACTTGTCCTTTGGACATGTTTTCATCCTTTCTGTTGGTTTGTCGTGCGTGGTTCCTGGTGCCGAATCTCGCATACCTCCACATGACCGCCCGGCGTTTGGCATCAACCGCGGCTGCGTCGGTCAGCTGCATGCAGACCCAGGTGGATCAATATACCACCGGATTACTTATGGAGTTGCCTCCCCAAATAACGAATACCGAATCACTGTCGCTTGTCACATAGGCTGGGATCATTATCGGAAAAGATTCATAGCCAAAGCACCCCATACACATATGATAGGGATTCTGATCGCTATGAAAGACATCGATCCCCCATCGCCAATCCCTACGAAGACCAAGCTTCACCTGCCCCGTGCTCACCACGACTCCTTCTGAATCCTTGAATTGGTAGTCAACCAGTAGTGTTCCCTCCTTTCTTGTCTCAATCTCAGGGGTTGACCAGCCGCCCGAATTCGAATGGAGGGACGAAGAACCAAATCGCCATTTCGATTGGCCATCGTCAATTGTTATGACAACCATTTCCTTGGTCAGCAGTGTGTCATCATAGAGCTTCACCCGCGCGAGTGCTCGGTCTTCCGAGCACCCAGAACCGAGAATACAGACCATAAGCAGGGCAGGGAAAGCTCTGAACATTGCCACACCTCCCTAACATTTCACCTAACATGTGACTGAGCTGGCTCATGCCCAAGAGAACCTGTCCAGCTCATCTGAAAATGGCACCCTAAAGATACAAAACCAACCCAAAAGCCAACAGCCTCGCCGTCAGTTCCAGCCGATGTCAGGCGGATCTATATCTGTAGAAGTCCTTAACTCGTTCCAGACGATTCACACAGAAGTGAAGTTTCAATGCTTCGGCCTTTGTGAACCATCCAAGTTCATCGATTTCAGCACTCAATGGCTTAGGATCACCTTCCAAGTGTGCCATAAAGACATCTGATACGAGCATCTTTGACTCTCCTTGGAATGCGTACTGCTTGAAGTATTCTATGTCTTTCAAGATTGCCTCATTGCCGAGTTCTTCGCTGACTTCCCTGAAAAGTGCCTGCAAGGGAGCTTCTCCTGGCTCGATTTTCCCCCCAATCGTTTCCCAAAGACCAGGATCAAAAGATTTTGATGAACTCTGTTTGGCAAGGAGAATTCTGTCGTTTGAATCATAAATAATCACCGATGCTGCTCTCTGTAGTGGAAGATCCTTCATGTCTTTTTCTTCCGCCCAATGGTCGGCGCTAAGCGGGCGGCAACGATTTTTCGGAATTCATGCCACGCGTTTTTCGCTCGGCTTGATCTCATTGTTAGCCAATAATGTACAATTCGTTACGAGATTTACTCATAATTACAATTCAGTATTCTATGCTCTTCGTGAATGAGTAACTCACCAGTAAATACTCTTGATATCCAAACCAAGAATCTTGAACACTTTTAACCACACCAATTCCCTTGACAAACCAAGTATCTCGCAATCCACCATCCATGCAACGAGTTTTATGATGAAAATGGTAGCAGTTATGAAATGTACCAATCGGTGCGCTAATTGTCTCCGAATCACTTAGAAGCTCTATACGATCACCGACAGTACACCCAAAACCGTCAGGCATGTCCCATGAATCTCCAGATTTTGCTCTAAAATCGAATAGAATATGTTCATTATTACTCTCTGGGTCAAAAAAATATACAGCATTATCACTTTCTCTAATCCAAAAGTCAGGTTGAATAACATGACTACCTTCAATGTTAAAGTATGTTAATCCATTAAAAGTCGCCGAATCAACAACACTTTCAGTATTTTGGAATTGCCCATTGTAGGTCCATTGATTGCTGTAAGTCCATTGATTGCCAATATGCAATGGGTAAAAAGAGTCACTGCCATTATTCGGAATAAAGGGATTCATGCCTTTCTCACAATTTATAAATGAGCTTATTGTGAGAATTATCAGTCCAGGATACAAAACTGATTTCATCTCAAGCACTCCTTGTCAATTGGCTAACATGTTATTATACTGTCCAATGAAACAGGCCAACTTGGAGCATTTTGCGGGCTTCCACTCCGCCGCATACTGCGCAACGAAATGGCTTTATGAAGAGGACGCCTCCTTTCCCATTCCAACGGCTGCATCGGCTCCTATTCCGGGTCATTCAACACGGCTATGGAAAGAGTCACCCTACAATCCTTGGTGTAAGCTATTTGTGGAGTTTAACAAATTCACTATCTATTGTCAACAGAAAAATGGCCGCATTGGACAGATTTCGTGCGCATCTGTCGGGTGCCATGTGAGCCCTGTTTTGACCAGGAAAGCTACGCTGTTTCGCATCACCGGAGCCAAAGAACCCATTGCTGGGAAAATGGCATACCTCCTCTTCGAATTCATGCGGATGCCGGTCAAAAACAGGTTGACAAAACGGCTTCTCTGCGGTATCTTTTCTTTCTTATTCCGGGCGTTTATGTTGCCCACTCAAATTCGCAGATAATCTTGGTTACAATGGAAGGAATCCCACTTGCAGGCAGGAACAGCCAAAGTTGAAATTACGCCGACCACGGATGTTTGGATGGACGGCATGGTGCGCAACCATCGGTCCGTGGGCGTGCACGATCCCCTTTTCGCGCGGGCCCTTTTTCTAACCAGCGGAGCGGTCTGCGAGGGTTTTGTGGTGGTCTCCGTGGATGTGTGCACCTTCCGGGAGGCGGATGTCCGTGCGATCCGACAGGAAGCGGAGGCCCGTACGGGCATGCCCGAAGACCATATCATCGTGGCAGCCACACACACCCATTCCGGTCCGGCCACGTTCGGATACTTCAATCCCATCGCTGAGGACTATACGTTGGGACTGATCGGCCGCCTCGTTGCGGTGATCGAAAAGGCCGTTGCCAACGCCCGGCCGGCAGCCGCAGGATGGGCCTCGGGCCGCGAGGACACGATCAGCCACTATCGGCGGCTTTTGGCCAAGGACGGGCATGTGGTGATGAACTGGGAGACGTATCCGGCGGAGGATATTGTGGGTCCGCTCGGGACGGTGGATCCCGAGGTGGGCGTGCTGAAGATCGTGGATGCCGAGGATCCGAAGGAGACCCTCTGCGTGCTCTTTAACCATGCGGGCCATCCGAATGTGATGTCAGGCGACAACTATCTGATCAGCGCGGATTATCCGGGGTGTGCGACCCGGCTTCTGGAGGAGTCCTTCGGAGGCACGAGCATCTTCACCAACGGCGCGCAGGGAACGATGGACATCGATGGCCTTCGGGATCGCGACTGGGAAGGCGTGGATCGAATCGGAACGGCCCTGTCCGAGGCAGTGGCCGGAATCGCGCGAAAAGTGGCGCCTTCGGCCCAACCGACCGTGCGGGGATCGCACGTGCGCTATGCGCTCCCTGCCCGGAAAATCACCGACAGCGAACTGGCGTGGGCGGAGCAAACACTCGGAGAAACCGAGGAGAGCACGCAAACATTACCCGATGGCGTTGGGGATGACTTTCTGGCCGCACTATACAAGAGACTCCGCGAGGTCCAGGACGACCCCATCGGGATGGAGCAGATTTGCATCGCCGTGGACGATACGGTTTTCCTCAGTGTGCCGGGGGAGCTGTTCACGGAGATCGGCTCTCGCATCAAGGCAGAGAGTCCCTTTCGCCACACCTGGCTCATCGGCCTGGCAAACGGCTCCGTGGGCTACCTTCCCACCCGAAAAGCCATAGAGGAAGGTGGGTATGCGGTGGATACCCGGCGGGTGAATGCCGATGCGGAGGAGATCATCGTCCGGGAGAGCGTGCGCTTGCTCCGCAACGTGCACGACCCGGTGCAATCGGAGTGTCGCTGAAATCTGAGACGTGATGCGTGAAACGGGAGGCGTGTCGGGGATCGGGGATCGAAGATCAGGGGCCAGGGATTGGGGGGCAGCCAAACCCTGAATCCTGATCCCTGAACACAAGTGGGCAATTCCCGCTACCTCCACCTATACCAAACCTGTATCTTTCCCTTTACTGTAAGGAGAAACACCATGTCGGACAAATTGGCCATCGATGGCGGAAGCCCCGTGCTCTCGCGGAGCGACTTCAAGAATTGGCCGGTGATCACCGGGGACGATCGGCGACTCATAAACGAGGTGCTGGACAGCGGCATTGTCGCCGGCGGCACCGCGCCGCAGGTCAAAGCCCTGGAGCAGGAGTGGGCGGCATACACCGGCGCGAAATATTGTCTGACCACATGCAGCGGAACAGCGGCACTGCATATGGCCCTCTCCGCAGCCGGCGTCAGGCCGGGCGACGAGGTGATCACTTCTGCGTTCACGTTTTTGGCCTCTGCCTCCTGCGCGCTGCACCAGAACGCCATCCCTGTGTTTGTGGACATCGATCCCAGAACGTATTGCATGGACCCCAACAAGCTGGAAGCCGCGATCACCGAACGGACCAAGGCCATCATCCCAGTGCATATTCAGGGACTGCCCGCGGACATGGATCCCATATTGGCGATCGCGAAAAAGCACAACCTCTTTGTCATCGAGGACGCGTGCCAGGCGCACGGCGCCACCTATCGAGGCAGATCGGTGGGCACGATGGGAGACGTGGGCGCGTTCAGCCTGAACAATTTCAAGAACCTGTGCGGCGGAGAGGGCGGCCTGTTCATCACCGACCAGGAGATGATCCTCAACAAGGGCGCGCTCATCCGGTGTTTCGGCGATGAGGTGGATGAGGTGAGTCGCCGCCGTCAGTATAATGCCTCCATCCTCGGGTATATGTACCGCAATCAGGAATTTCCGGCTGCGCTTGCCCGGGGTCAGTTGCTGCACCTGGACGAACTGAACGATACCCGCATAAAAAATGCCAACTATCTGACCGAGGAGCTGGGGAAGATTCCCGGCGTGATTCCTCCGTATTGTCCGCCGGAATGCAAGCATGTGTATTTTATGTATAACGTGCGATTTGATCCGAAAGCGGCCGGGGTGAATTGTGCGCCCAGGCGATTCCGAGAGGCCATCGAGAAGGCGCTCTACAAAGAGGGGCTTTTGGTGGGTCAATGGCAGACCATGCCCGTGCCGGCTCAGGATCTGTTCCAAAGCAAGCTCGGATACGGGGGTTCCGGATATCCGTGGACCGTCAACGAAGCCAAGGGGATTCACTACGACTACAACGTGGACGCCTATCCGGTGGCCCAGGAACTGTGCGATACCTATACGATCGTTCACGGCATTCATGCCCCCAATGGATTGGATCTGATGCGGCAGTTCGTGACCGTCTTCCAAAAGGTTTTCGGTAACCTGGACGCGGTGCTGGCCCACGCGGAGGACAAAATCTATCCCGGAGCCGACGGCGCACTGTATGGGGCGGCATAGACAGGGTGCGGGGAACGCGACAGGCATTTGGCAGGTTGCAGTCAGAAACTCACCAGAGGCAGAAAGGAGATACGATCCATGAGGAACACGGACTGGTTCGCGAGCCACGGTTGGGGGGTCTTCTGCCATTATCTCACCCAGGCGGAGACCACAGCCGACCAGTGGAATCGTCAGGTGGATGCGTTTGACGTGGCAGGGTTGGCCAGGCAGTTGCAGTCGGTCGGCGCACCCTACTTCTTTCTCACCGTCACCCAAGGATCGGGGCACTACTGCGCGCCCAACGAAACCTACGACCGCATTGCGGGCATCCGTCCCAGCAAGTGCTCGAAGCGGGATCTGGTCTTGGACCTGTATGACGCGCTGCATCCTCTGGGCATTGATTTGCTGCTGTATATGCCGGCGGACGGCTCCAATGGGGACATGGAGGCACGCAAAGGACTGGGCCTCAGGAAGCACTGGCATGATGTGAAGGATCTGGACTGGAGCTTCGGCCCGGAGTGGTCCATGTTCCACCAGCCCGAATACCAGCGCAACTGGGAGGAGATCTGCCGCGATTTTTCTCTGCGCTGGGGCTCGAAGGTCCGCGGCTGGTGGATCGACGGCGCCTATGCGGCGCACTTGCGTTACCCGGAAGATGAGGAGCCGAATCTGCGGACTTTCGCAGCTGTGCTGCGGGCCGGAAACCCGGACGCGCTCGTGGCCTTCAATCCCGGCGTGCACGTGCCCGTGATCCCCTACTCCGACCACGAGGACTTCACCGCGGGAGAGATTGCCGAGGCCCTGCCGGAATGCAAAGGGCCTTTTGTTTCAGGATCGAGCGGGATTCAGGAGCGGTATCATATTCTCTCCTACCTCGGAAAATACTGGTGCGCAGGCGAACCTCGCTTTCCAGACGAAATGGTTTGCGGGTACACCAAACACGTCACGAGCAAGGGCGGCGTCATCACTTGGGATGTGCCCATCCAGCGCAATGGGTTGATTCCGGAGGCGTTTGTCAGACAGCTTGGGGCGATCGGAAAGTATATGAGGACGGAATAGACAAGGCAGACCGGGTGCGGGGGACTGGGGACGGGTATCTCCTTCCTATCACCACTTTTAGGATGAATGAAGATGAGCGGGACGGGTAAAGAAAAGCGCCCATCCCGCTCTCTGAATAGGAGTCGCGTATGGAAAGCAGGGGACTTTTTGGAAAGCGCTTCCTGGATATCCAGGAGCGCACGCAGCTCATCAGCGCGCCGGATGAGGATCACGTGATCGTAAAGGTGCATGCCTGCGGCGTATGTGGAACGGACATCAATTTCGTGCGCGACTGGGCGGAGGAGGCCATGCCGCTGGGGCACGAGATCGCGGCTGAGGTGATCGAGATGGGGAAGAACGTCACCAGCGTCCGGCCCGGAGACCGGGTCATCGTGGAGGACTGCTCGATGTGCGGCGTGTGTGAAAACTGCAAGAGTGGGCACCCGGAGTTCTGTCGGAACATGTACGACATCGAGGGACAGCCGGGCATGGGCCAATATATGTCGGTTCGCTTCAACTGCATCAACAAGTTCGAGGGGCTGGACTATGCTCCGGCATGTCTGACCGAGCCGCTTGCGGTATCGCTGACCGCGGTCTTAAATGCCGAAATCCCGCTGGGTGGCAGTGTGGTGGTCTTGGGACCCGGGCCACTCGGATTGATGGCCGCACGCCTGGCCAAGCTGCAGGGCGCCGGGTTTGTGGCGATCACGGGGCTCCCGGCGGACACCCCACGGGAACAGGCGCGCTTTGCCGTAGCGGATGCGTTTGGCTGCGACATGAAGATCGAGTGCGGCAAACAGAGCGTTGCGGAGGAGATCTTGGGGCGCTTCCCGAATGGGGTGGATCGGGTCATCGTGAGCTCCCCGCCCGAGAGCATGGCCGATGCGTTTAAGATCATCCGCTTCGGGGGGATCATCACCTTTTTTGGCCTGCACTTTGGCGGAAAAAACGTGATCGATCTGGACGTGAACGACATGATCTTCCGAAAGATCACGCTGCGTCCGACCTTCGCTGAGCCGGCCATCAACTTCCCGGTCTCCATCCGCCTGCTCCGCGACGGCCTGGTCGACGGG
>JAZDJA010000023.1:0-14497 GCA_043804415.1 Candidatus Latescibacterota bacterium
AGCAGCCATTTCAATAGAATACGCGCAGGGATCAGGCCAAGCTTAGGCCGTTTTGGGGGGTCAGGCAATTGTCAAAGGCAGACAGAGGAAACAATTCCTTGTCGATTGAGCGAGAAAACACGGTTTCCGGTCAGACACTAGTTACACTCCCCGCCGTTGGAACGAGTGGGGCCTCCCGGCACCTGCCACCTGGGGACAGATCAAGAACTATGCACTGAACGGGATGCTGTCCCAGAATCATTCGGCGAAGATCGTCTGCCTGGAAGCTCCGGAGGCGAACGAAAATACACGCTACAAGGTGTGCTATGGCACCGATTCGGGCTGTCTTTTCTATTCGACGGCGCCAACGCCTGATACGGAGATCCAGGTACCCAGTCTCGCCCCTGGAATCAAATACTATGCTGTCGTCAAGACCGGAAGCGAGGGTTCCGGATGGAGTGAGGATTCCAATGAAGAATGGGTGATTCCCTACGTGGAGATGCAGGTACCCGGCGACTACAGCACCATCCAGGCGGCCGTAAATGCCGCACCCTCAAACGGAGCGGCCAAGATTTACGTGGCTTCGGGATACTACGGGACAGGCTCAACCATTACGATCAACAAGGGTGTGCACATCATCGGAGCCGGATACAGCAATACCACCATTGACGACCAAGTCAAGTTCTACTACGCCCCCATGCCGATACTTACAGAGAGTGGACAGATCGTAACTACCGGTATCGACAACGTTTCCATTTGGGGACAAGGTAACTGCGCGTTCGCGTGGTTTTCAGACTACGTCGTTTTCTATCGTGTCAAGTTCTGGTCTTGGGATTATCAGCAGTCCTACGTGGTGGGGCTGGATGTCTGGGATTCCGATACGCGGATTGACAAATCACTCTTTGTGGGCAATGGTCTGCTTTTCTGGGGCGCAGATCCCAATGTGGACTATTCGAGCTTTCAACAAGCCCCTGACTATGCCATTCAGCTCTATGCCGGGGCGGAGATTGATTGGTTATGGGACAGCAACATCTTCACGTCCAACGCCGGATATATCTATGGAAGCAGTAGCGTTCCTTATATTGATGGATATCGTACGCAACTCAACTACTGGGGAACGACCGACATGAACTATATTCAGTCTAAGATGGATGTGTACAACGGGATCAATATATTCGCCAGTTCTATCCGTTCGTCGCCGGTTCCCGATGCCTATCCAAAACCGGTTCCAGAAGGCGTGGAGCGATTGGATATCGTGGGCCTGCGCCAAGAGCAGAACGCCCTCAAAACGCGGGTTGAAGTCAGATCGGACAGTGCGGCCTTGCTTTTGCCCAAGGTGGTTCGCATCTATCAACTTCTGGGTGAGTATGACCTGGCCCATAGGTATCTGATGGATATGCAGATCGGACACGCTGACAACCAGCCGCTTGTGCTCAGGTCCCGCATTCTGGAGGTGGGGAACGAAATTCGGCGGCGGCGTCCTTTGGAGGCTTTGAAGAAAGCGGACGCTCTAATCAAAGAGTATCCTGAGGCTCCGGTGGCACGACAGATGCTTCTGACCAAAGGAGTGATCTATATGTCCGATCCTGAGGCGGGCAATCCAAAGAAAGCCAGGGAAGCATTTGAGGAGGCTCTTGCAACGTGTTCCGATGAGCTGCTTGCCAAGAATATCCGTCGTTATCTCGCGATGACGGCGGACTCCAAGGATGCTCCGGTTGAGAAGAAGCGGCGGGAGATAGAACTTTCCTGTTCTCCCAATCCGGCGAATCCAAGTACTATGATTCGTTTTCAGTTGTGCCAAGCGGATCGGGTTAACCTCTCCATTTACAACACCCTTGGTCAGAAGATCAATGTGTTGGTTAATGGAGAGATGACTCCGGGGCCTTATTCCGTAATTTGGGACGGAAAAGACGCCACAGGTAGAGAACTTGCCAGCGGTGTCTATTTCGTCCGGCTGGAGGCTGGGGAGAAGGTGGAGGCTAAAAAAATGCTTCTGCTCCGGTAAGGCAGGCAGAGGCAAAGGGTAAGAAGAAGCCGTGGTGTACTCTGTACATCACGGCTTCTTTGTTTCGGAGCATACCGAAAGGGAACGGCAGGGGCTTGAGCACTTTTATTCAAGATGGGCATCGCGCCTTTTCGTGGGGGAAAGTATTTGACTTTTGGCGAGAAGGAATATATATTTACCCATCTTCTTAGAGTGCGCTTTCGGCCTGCTTAAGCGCCTCAGCCTGAGCGTTTACGTTCGGACTTTCGAAGTCCAAAGTGCAAAACCAAACGCATTACGATTCCTTTTGGACAAAGCCAACCATCGGAAGGAACCACACTATGCCACGAAGCAGAACCTTCTCCGAACCTGAAACGCTGAACGAATTCCTGAACACCTACACCGTGCCCTCCCTGAAAAACCTGGCCGGACTTCTGACCTCTGACCTTCCAACGCGGAAGGAGGATCTCGTTGCCGTCATACAGGAACGGATGGAGGACGAGGAGGAACTGCGGAAACTCTGGAAACGCCTCGACTCCATCCAGCAGGCAGCCGTGGCGGAGACAGTGCACTCCTTCTCTTCCCATTTCAATGCGGTTGGCTTCCGGGCGAAATATGGCGAGAATCCGGATTGGGGCCAGATCCGACACTATGGCGAAATGGAAAAACCTTCGATGCTTTGCCTGTTCATCTATAACCGCAACATACCCCGTGATCTGAAGAGACGATTGATGGAGTTCGTGCCGCCACCGAGAACCGGCCAGGTGCGGACGGTGGATGCCCCGCCCGACACAGTGACCCAGTCGCGGTACGAATATGATTTTGCCGCCGGAAAGCGAAACGACTTCACCGAAGAGGTCTCCGTGATCCGCTGCGAGACGGAGCGCATGGCCGGGCACGATTTGCATGCGGTGCTGCGTTTGATAGATGCCGGAAAAGTCCGGGCGAGCGAGAAGACCAAACGGGTGAGCGGCGCTGGCGCGACAACGATCTCGAAGCTGTTACAGGGCGGAGACTTCTTTCCGCCGGAAGAGGAACCCAACACTCATCAGACCGATCCCGGGCCCATGAAGGCTTTTGCCTGGCCGGTAATCCTCCAGAGCGCCGGTCTGGCCAATCTTTCCGGCACCAAGCTGCAGTTGACGCCGGCGGGCAAAAAGGCCCTCACTTCGCCGCCACACAAGGTGATCCGCGCGGCCTGGAAACGTTGGCTGAAGACCACGATGCTGGACGAATTCAACCGCATCCAGGAGATCAAGGGACAGACCGGAAAGGGAAAACGGAACATGACGGCCGCGGCCGGAAGACGGGAGACCATTGTGGAAGCGCTCCGGGTATGCCCGCCCAATCGCTGGATCGCCTTTGAAGAACTCTCCCGGTTCATGCGTGCGTCCGATTACACCTTCGGGGTCACCCGCGATGAATGGTCGCTCTATATTTCGGATCCCCAATATGGGAGTCTGGGATACGATGGATTTGGCGGCTGGGACATCCTTGAGGAGCGGTATATCATGGTGTTTCTATTCGAATACGCCGCCACGATGGGACTTCTGGATGTCGCCTATGTTCCTCCTTCGTTTGCTCGTACGGATCACCGCAGGATATGGGGCACGGATGATCTGGATTGCCTCAGTCGGTACGATGGGCTGCTGTTTATCCGCATCAATGGATTGGGCGCTTGGTGCCTGGGACTCTCAGAGGAGTATGTGCCCTCCCCGATCGAAGTGCATCAAGTAATCAAGGTACTCCCCAATCTCGACGTAGTGGCGACCGAATTGCTTCCTCCGGGGGACGTGCTTTTCCTGGAAATGTTCGCCACGCAAACCGCCGACCTGGTCTGGCGAATCCAGTCCCCTAGGCTGCTCAAGGCATTGGAAGACGGACATTCGGTGGGGGATGTGGAGGCTTTTCTGACCGCACGAAGCGGCGGAAGCCTTCCGGACAATGTGGCGATCTTCTTCATGGATATGGCCGACCGGGCCTCGCATCTTACAGACCGTGGCCCCGCCCGTCTGATCGAGGCGACGGATGCGGTCCTGGCTCATTTGATCGTAAACGATAGAAACCTGCGCTCGCTGTGCATGTTGGCCGGAGAGCGCGCGATTGTGATTCCGGAAGAGAATGAGCGCGCGTTCCGCCGTGCCCTGCGCGAGCTTGGATACGGCCTGCCGCTGCCCAAGCTGTGATGGGGGGGGGAGTGGTCTGTCCATTGAATTTGGACGAATAGGAATGCAGGGGCAAAGCTTGTATCTGCCCCTCTCGGATGCGCCGTTCATATTCCGTCGTCTGAAAGCAGTCGAATCGGAGGAGACAAGATGTGGGAACTCTGCGCGGAAATCGCCCGGACGTCCGTGGCGCTGTTTATTATCATTGACCCTTTGGGCGGCCTGCCGATCTTCGCCGGGCTGCTGCGGGACATGCCCGACGGGGAGCAACGGAAAACAATCCGGGGGGCGGTGCTCGTCAGTTTCGGTATCCTCGTGATCTTCTCGACGCTGGGCAGAAGAACATTGGGACTGTTCGACGTCGGACTGAACGAACTCAGAATCGGCGGCGGACTAATGCTCTTGATCATCGCCTTGGATCAAACCTTCGGGATTCTCCCGAAGCGGCCCGGGGAATTGCGCGATGTGGGTATCGTCCCCATCGCCTGTCCCCTGCTCGCGGGGCCCGGAGCGATCACTACGATCATGCTCACGATGGAACGGGTCCCGTTTCCCCGGAATTACGCGGTAACGCTGATTAGCGCCATAGTGACGCTGGGGCTTGTTTATGTGATCCTATCGCAGATCCACCCCTTGAGCCGCCTCTTAGGACGACGAGGCTCCTTGGTGCTCTCCAAGCTCATGGGAATCATCCTGACGGCCATTGCCACGAGCTTTATCGTCCAGGGCGTGATGGCGTTAGCAACCCAATGAGGGAAGGCGATTTTGGTTTTCAGATTGCGGACTGGAAACCACTCACCATTCACCGATCACCAGTCCCCGAAGTGATGGAGAACGCATGCAAATACGCAGCATCCAAACCGAGGAGGAGATCAGGCAGGTCGCGGACCTGTCCGCGAAGGTGTTTCGCGGCGGCGATGCGCTCTTTGCTTTTCAGGACCGCTTCGAACGCTCGCACGTTCCCGGACCCAATTACGTGCGGGAATACTCGCGCGTGGTCGAGGAAGATGGAAAAGTGGTCGCGCATGTGCGGATCGTGGACCACCCGATGCGCATCGGGTCCGCGGTCGTTCGTATGGGCGGCATCAGCGGGGTGTTCACCCATCCTGCGTATCGGAAGCGGGGATACGCTCAGGCCTTGATGAGGGATGCGCTGGCCTATATGCGGTCGCACGACTTTGATGTGTCCATGCTCTTCGGCGTCCCGAATCTTTATCCCCAGTTTGGCTATTCGGTGTGTCTGAACCGGTTCTCGATTAAGATGGCTGCTCAGGAGGCAATGGCGTGCGAAGCAAGCGGTTCCGTGCGAAAAATGAAGCCGGAGGAGCTTTCGCAGGCAGCCGACATGTATGCCAAGGACAATGCGCATCGTACGGGCTCGGTGGTCCGTTCAGAGGCGTTCTGGCGGATGGACCGAAGGGGCGCGCCGTGGAGCTGGCCCCACGTGGACCTGAACGAGTGGTACGCGGTGTGCGACGCGGCGGATAAGATGCTCGGGTACTTTTGCGTGCGCGCCGGGAAGGCGTTGACGTTATACGAAGTGGCTGGCGGAGACGACGTGGTCTTTGCGACGATCCTGCACCATCTGGGAGAACGGGCCCAAGCCGCCTTCCTGGGCGAGATTTCCCTGATCCTTCCGCCCGATGCGCCGATGGCCCAGCACTGCCTGGAGCAAAATGCAACGCTTTCGATCGCGTACCACAAAAACGGGGACGGGATGATGCGCATCCTCAATCTGGAAGGGCTCTTTGGGAAGATCAAGACGACCTTGAACGCACGCCTTCAGATTTCCGCGCACAAGGATTGGCAGGAAACGTTTACGCTGCGCACGGACATCGGCGCGCTGAAGGTCGCGATCCGTGAGGGTGAGCTCGAGACATTTCCCGCAGATAACCCCACACGGCAGATCGTGGAAATGCCCCAATCCCAGCTTATTCAACTGGTGGTGGGATACGCGCATCCGGAAAGAGTGCTGACAAGACCGAACGTCTCCCTTCCCGAGGCATGGATCGGCCCCCTGTGCGCATTGTTTCCAAAGCAAATCCCATTCATCTGGGAAAACGATGGATTCTAGCGCAGGCAGCGTGAGAAAATCCTTGACAAATCCCCGAGGATGCATTATTATAACCCAACTTACAGAGAGTTATGATTGAGGCTTTGATCGGTCGGGTTCTTCTCCCGGTCAGGGAAGGGCCTCTGCCCTCCCCCCCGGCACGGACAATCCCTCATAGGATCGCAGACGCACCACGGAAGCCGCTGCTGAGATTTCCACACACGCTGGCCGATGGAGATTGCCTATGTCAGACCGAAATCCATCACCGGAAAAGACCGTCCTCAAGCAGACCGCATGGGTATATCGCGTGCTGATTGTGGACGACGATCCGCTCTTTGTCGAGTATCTCCAGAGCCTTCTGGGATCGGATCTGCTCCAGGACATCATCTCCTATCGGGAATTTCAGATCGAGCACGCCGGGAGTGTGACGGAGGCGCAAAGCGTAATCCAGACGCATTACGACATCGTTTTGCTGGACATAAACATCCCCCTTGAGGAAGGCGCGCCCCCTCAGAGAAAACACGGCCTGAGCGTGCTGAAGGAGATCAGGAAAGAGGCCCCGGAGACCGAGGTCATCATGATCTCCGGATACGGCCCGGAGGGGGATATCATCGTCCAGGCACTCAATGAAGGCGCCTTCTACTATCTGGACAAACCCTTTAGAACAGAGCTGTTGGCCACTCTGCTCAAGAGGGTCATCGAAAAGAAGGAAAGCGAACGAAAGGCCTGGATGGATGGGTTTACGGGACTATACAACAAGGCCTTCTTCGAATTCTCCCTCAAACATGAGGTCTCCAAATTTCCGAAAGCCGGGCTACCGGCGCGACGTCAACTGAACTCGGTCTCCCTGATTCTCCTCGATTTCGACCATCTCAAGGAATATAACGACCGGTGTGGCCATCTGGAGGGAGACGTGGTAATCCGGAAAGTTGCTGCTGTGATCAAAACCGCCACACGGGATTCCGACCTGGTAGCCCGCAACGGAGGCGATGAATTCGGCATTCTTTTGGCCGGTGCCGATCACGGCAACGCACTCAGGCGGGCCGAGCGAATCCGGCAGTCGGTGTATGAAAATGGCGCGGAATATGGCAAGTTGAAGAAACTGCCGATGACGATCTCCGTGGGCGTGGCCACTTTCCCTTCCTTTTTGGAGTCCGCAGACGGCCTATACAAGGCCGCGGACGATGCGCTTTACGCCTCCAAGCGATCCGGAAGAAACGCGGTGCACGGCTATGATCCGTCCGGCCAGATCAAATCCTACCATGAACTGATGGGGTCGGAGCCTGAAAAAGCTTAGCGCTCCGCGTTTGTGAAATCCGCGTCCCCTTCGGGCTGATGGTTTTTGTTTTCCGCACAAGTAGCACGTTTACGAAAAACGTAACAACTCACCCCGGAAATGTCCCCAGGGATAGGACCGCGAAGGTCTCTGGGAATCAAAAGGGCGAGGCTGTCCGTTTCACTCCGGATGATCGGACGCGAGGGCTGATTTTCATATTGCCTCTTTCGGGCAAAAAAACGCACAGGAACCTGCTCATGGCAGAAATGATCCGATTCGGGGTATCCATCAGCCCCCAACTCCTGGAAAAATACGATGGCATGATTGCGCAACAGGGGTATACCAATCGATCGGAGGCGATCCGGGATCTGATCCGGGAACGTCTGGTGCACACGGAGTGGGAGCGGGGAGAGCAGGAGACGGTGGGAACGATCACCATCGTGTATGATCACGAGGTGCGGGAACTAAGCGAGCGGCTGACCGAGTTTCAGCACCAGGAATTGCACGCCATGGTCTCCACCATGCATGTGCATTTGAGCGAGAACCATTGTCTGGAGGTCTCTGTGGTCAAAGGCAAGGCCGACGTGATCCGACGGATCGCGGAGAAGCTGATCAGCACCAAGGGCGTCCGGCATGGGAAGCTGACGATGACGACGATCGGGGAGGAGTTGGTCTGAGCGCAGCTCTTTTTTTGCCTTTTGGGTGCTACGAATTTTATTTTAGTATGCGTTATCCTGCATGCCTGGAGTTACAAGAGAGTTCTTCCAACCGCAAAAAAACCCCAAGCAGGCGCAGAGTTCGCCAAGATTTCTCCTCTGCGCGTCTTTGCGTCTTTTCAGCGAGCTTTGCGGTTAAGACATACCTTATGTGTCTGTGCAGGGGCGGTTCCAAAGGGGGTGATCCTGGCAAAACGAATCCATTGGGGAATGCGATCAAAGAGGAAAAGGAAGCTTCAAGAACCGCTCTCCACGGAACCTCATGGAAGCACATCGAAATTTTCAGACATTTTTTTCCGTGTTTTTCCGTGGTTATCCGTGGTGAGAGATTACAATCCATGAACGCAAAGGAGGATCCGAAGATGAAAGGATTTGACTTCGCACTATTGTTGATAGGAGCACTGCTATTTGCCCTGCCGCAGTCAGGTCTCGCACAGGAGTCCGGGAAGGACCAGTTGCCCCTGTATTGGATGGATGAGATTGTGGTGACGGCCACGAGAACGGAGAAGGCGATCCGGGATCTCTCGGCCACGGTGAGTGTAGTCACCCGAGAGGAGATCGAGGCGTCTAACGCCACCTCTTGTATGGAGTTGTTGAACACACTGCCCGGCCTGTTCGTCCAGCGCACGGGAGCATTCGGGAGAGCCGACGTCGATATCCGGGGGATCGGGGAACAGGGGCGGAAGGTGATGGTACTGGTGGATGGACGGCCGGAGAAGATGGGTCTTTTCGGGTGCACGGTCACACATTCGCTTCCGCTGAACAATGTGGAGCGGATCGAGGTGGTTCGGGGGCCGGCTTCGGTGCTCTACGGATCCGATGCCCTGGGTGGAGTGATCAATATCATCACCCGGAAGTTGGCAGAAACTCAACAAGTGGATTATACCTTCTCTTACGGGAGCTACAATACCTATCAGCACAGGCTCCGCGCCGGAGGATCGAGTGGGCCACTCAGTTTCTACGCCACCGCAGACAAACGGCAGTCGGATGGTCACTTGCCCAATGCGGCTTACGACGGCAGGGATTTCACCGCCCAGGCGGGGTACAAAATCACCGATCATGTGGAGGCCGTGCTCATGAGCAAGGTCTTTGAGGCGCACAAAGAGGAGCCGTTGCGCGCGACCGATCCCGATACGGTGGCATCAGACGTGTGGAACGACTACGAACGGGGGGCCGTGGATCTGACCTTCACGGCCAAATGGGCGCAATGGAACGGCTCGTTGAAGCTCTACCGCAATTTCGGAGAGCATCAGTTCTCCGACGGCTGGCATTCTAAGGATTTCACGAACGGTGTGATGCTGGGAAGCACGGGAAGGCTGTTGGCGGGCAACGAGCTGACCATGGGCGCGGAGTTCCGCCAACAGGGCGGAAAGCGGCTGAGCAGTCCTCCGGGCGAATGGGACAAGACGGAATACGCGGTGTTCTTCCACGATGAACAGATCCTGATGAGCAAGCTGGTGTTCACCTTCGGCGCGCGCGCCAACCACGACGAATTTGCGGGCAACGAGTTGTGTCCTCAGGTGGGACTGGTCTTCCACCCGAGAGCAGGAACCACTCTGCGGGCAGCCCTAAACAAGGGCTTCCGTGCGCCTCAGATCAACGAGTTGTATTTGTTCCCGTCGTCCACCACCGATCTGGAATCGGAGGAAGTATGGAACACCGAGGTGGGCCTCACCCAGCGGATCATAGAGGGGGTGGACGTGGACCTCGCGGCATATCGGATGGCGGGAAGAAACCTCATCCAGCCGGTGAAGCAAGCTACACCGCCGCCGATGTTCCAGTTCCGAAATACCGGGAAATTCGACTTCAAGGGAATCGAAGCCGGGATACGGGCGCGGATCGGAAACGCGGCTTCGGCCCGGCTGTCTTACACCTACCTGGATCCGGGCGCGAAAACCGCGGGGCGACCGGGGGACAAGCTGGACCTCGGCGTAAGAGCAGAATGGAGCAAATTGGCACTTTCCCTGGGCGCGCAATATGTTGCCGACTATTTCGCAGCGGATAGCCGGAAGGATCCCGTCTCCGACTACCTCGTGACGGATGTCAGGCTGAGCTATGAGGTCCTTCCCGGCCTTCAGGCCTCCTTTGCTGTGGACAACGTTTTGGATCGGGAATACGAGATTTATGCAGACCTCCCCGGCGGGGCAGCAGGCCTCTACGCGATGCCCAAAAGGACGCTTACCGCGGGGCTGACCTTCAAGCTTTAGGAAACGCACCACGGAGACACAACCTCCCGCAAGTTTGAAGCTTGCGGGAGGTTAGAGTTTTACAGTCTATAAGGGAAGGAATCGAGATGGCAAAGAGCGACATAGAGAAGCTTGAGATATTGCTTCAGCATTGGGTGGAGCATAACAGGGAGCACAGCGGAGAATTCAGGGAATGGGCGGAGAAGGCGAAGGCCCAGGGCTACACTGTGGTGCACGATGAGATACTGCGGGCGGTCGCACAGATGGATAGAGGCAATGCGTCTCTGCTCAGCGCATTGGAACGTTTGCAGACAGAAGGAACTCAGTTCGCATAATAAGTAGGTGTGCAGAATTACATTGTAGTTTTCCCGCAAAGTCGCACATGTCGCAAGGTGGGACAATGAGGCGGTGAGAAAGTGTGAGGAGCTTCCCTCCCACCTTCCCGCTTTCCCGTCTTCTCTGGAGGCTCTGCGGTGAGAATATGGAATGATTTTGCGCAGGCACTTAACTTCTGACTCTACAACAATGGAGGAGAACGCAGTGAAGGTCGTCGTTGCTGCGGAAGGCGAGGTGTTCGACATCGAGCTTGAGGAGGATCTGCTGAGGAAGAACAGGGAGTTGGCGGACGGAAACAGGAGGCTTTTGGATCGGTATGGAGTGTTCGCCGTGGACGTTATGGGCTCCATCGGTTCGGGAAAGACCACCCTGATCGGCCAGATCGTGCGTCGTTTGAAAGGGAAATATCGCATCGCTGCGTTTGCGGGGGATTTGACTACGACCATAGACGCCGATCGGATCAAAGCGCATGGAGCCTCCGTGATCGAAATAAACACAGGAAAAGAGTGTCACTTAGATGCAAACTTAGTGAGGAAGGCGATCGCGGAGCTGGATCTGGGGAAAATAGACCTCCTGTTCATTGAAAACGTCGGCAATCTGATCTGTCCGGGAGAGTTCCCATTGGGCGCACATAAGAGAATGGTGGTCATCTCGGTCACAGAAGGCCCCTACATGGTTTTGAAACATCGCTATATTTTCGTGGATGCGGACGTGGTGGCCATCAATAAAACAGACCTCTCCGAAGCGATGAACGTGGATCCCAGGAAGCTCGAAAGCGACGCGCTCCGTGTCAAGCCCAGCCTAAAGGTGGTGCACACGAACGGCATGACCGGGGAAGGCGTGGAGGGGGTTATAGAAGCCCTGGCTTTCTGATGGGCGTTTTGCACTCCAAGGAGCAAGGCCGAATCACGAATGCCCAATCACCAATTCACCAATTACCACCATGCACGAGCTTTCCACATCGCAGTCCATAGCCCAGGTCGTCCTGAACAAAGCAAGGGAGCAGAAGGCGACAAAGGTGGTGTGTGTGGATATTGAAATAGGTGAGTTCTCCTTCCTGAACCCTGAGCAGGTGGCGTTCTGGGTGAAGGCGAGTTTTGAGGGGACGCCTGCAAGCGGTTAGGGTTTCACTCTGCGTGCTCTGCGTCCCTTCGGCTTCGCTCAGGGCAAGCTCTGCGGTGCATTTTCAGGAAGCTGAGAGAAGGGAGAACCTGAAGGGATAGATGCGTGGGAAAGAGCAGGACTTCTCCGACTCGGAGAAGTGGATACGGAAAGCGGTAGAGGGGATTTCCACGGGGCCGGCTCTGGATGTGGGCACAGGTGGAGGTGCTTGCCTTTCGGCGCTCAGAAGCAAAGGGTTTTTTGCCATTGGGATGGATGTGTCCCTGAGTTCCTTGAGGGGCAAGCGAAGTGTGGTGCAGGCGGATGCCCAGTATCTGCCGTTCAAAGATAGGGTCTTTAAGGCGGTGGTATTCGGAATGAGTCTGCATCACATAGACAATCATAGGCGTTGTGTGGAGGAAGCGGTCAGGGCGCTAAGTGAGGGGGGAGAGCTGTCTGCGGTGGATTGGTCGGAAACTCCGCCCTTTCACCGGGGGTGGGATATGCCGGATGCAGAGTGTATTCGGAGGATTGTGGTACGCGCCGGACTGGGTGAGGTTAAGTGCACGAGAGAAAGTGTAGTCTTTCTGCTCTGGGGAAGGAGAATCGGATGAGCTTTACCATGCTGTTTGATCCGAGGCCGGTCGTAAAGACGAACGCCGGATATACGGTCTCGGATGCGCTTTTCATCGCCCAGGAGGAGAGGATTTTTACCCTCCTTTCCAGGGGAGCTAAGACGCTTGATGCGGTTGCGGAGGAACTGGGCAGGGAGAAGGCAGACGTCGTCGAGCGGGTGCTCAGGATGATGGTGGCTCTTGGCCTCTTGAGGTGTAGAAAGGGCTTGTACTCTAATACGCCCCTTTCTGAGATTTTTCTCAGGGAGGAGAGTTTATTTTACCAGGATAAGCCCTTTGAGTTTTGCGTTATGGGATGTCCCTTGGCGGGAATGTGAAGCGTCCGTTGTTCGTGACTGGAGTGGGAGGAGAAGAACGGAATGAGCAAAGAGACTCGAAGAACATGCCCGAACTGTAAAACAGAGATTCGGGTGGTGTTCTCAGGAGGAAGGTTTGATGCTGAGATGGAGCGTTGTCCGGGATGCGGCTCAATGGTTTTGTTGGGTCCAGAGGGATGTGTCTTCGAGACCGCTGCACCGCTCAAGCCTCTGGCACATCAATCGGTCTGGAGGGCACGGAGTAACTCCGGAGAGCATTCGGAGCGTTCCGGGAGGGTCTTACTTTTTCGGCCAGGGGAGCGGTCAGAGTCGTCGCAGAAGGCGTGAGGATGCACTCGCAAAGGAAGTGCGGTGTTTGTTCGAATGTACCCGGGAAGCGATAGAGGAGGGCGCTATGTGTTTGTCGAATGTATATGTGGATCGTGGGGAGGAGCAGGAGCTTGTCGCGGAGGACGTGGCGTTGATCCGGTGGGAGGATGGCGAGATGGTCATGGAAGACCTCTTCGGCGAACAGCACCGCATTGCGGCGGCGATTCAGGAAATTGATTTGGTGCGGCACAGGGTGCTGTTGAAAGAGAATGTGTCGGGGGAGCTTCCTGAACCATTGAAAAGGGCCAGGGCGTTTCACGGACACCTGGGGCCAATGGTGGCGATTGGGCTTCGGATGGGGCGGATCATCGTGGGACGATTGGGGGATACCCCGTTCTCGTTCCATATCCGGTGCTTTACCGGCAAGACCCCGCCGCTCTCGTGCGTGATGGACGGACTTCAGCTTTCGACGCCGTGCACCGTCGGAAACGGCGGAATCGAGATTGTGGAGGACGGCGAGGTCCGCGCAACGGCTTCGGATAAGGCGGGTCGGACCGTTGAGGTTCGGCTGCGTTCGGAGATTTCGGAGCTTATCAAGGCGCAGTATGATCCGAACCACGAGGAGGCGCTTCCGTTGGCGCTCTGGGAGATGTCGGAGGAGGCGCTTTTTGAGGTGAGGGAGGGATGAAATGCTCGCTCTTTGTGTCTTTGTGTCTTGGTGGCGAATTGTGAAACGTGAAACGTGAACGCACGAATTACGAATTACGGTGCACCAATCCGCAATCCGCCCGGCGCAGGAACCGATGCCCCGGCGTGCGGCGAGCTATCATTCTATGGGGTGCGCTTTCTGCGACGAGAAAGTGATGGAGTCCCGCGTTCGGATGCGCGAAGGGAAGATGTGCTGTATTCCGTGCAGTCGTTCATAAAGGCAAAAGTCTTGCCGTGAACCCCGTCCGAAAGTTTGGAAGGGGCTTCCAACCTTTCGGACGGAGCCTCCTTTCTAACGGGGTTCACGGCAGAAAATTTCAACAGCAAAGGGGGTGATAGCCCGGAAAATAGAGCGGGGGAGATCATTTTCCTAACATTGAGCACCTTTGCCCGTGGGAATAAATCCCCTCGCTTCATCGTGAAATCCCTGCTAAAGCGGGCTGTCAGCTCAGTTCACTGGTGCTCTGTACAGGTAGCGGGACGATTTATCGTCACGCTCTTTCTTCAGAGCATCGGTCGCAGTTATATAGTCTCTGTAAAATTAGTATGTTAGAAGCTTCAGAGTCCAGAATTTCCTACGAACTGGTCAAAAATATACCGCTGAAGACGATTTGAAGCCTCCTTTGATAGTTTCAGAGAGAATGATATAACATATTAGTTTATCAAGATGATATGAGGTTTTTGTTCTTGACAGCCTCCCTTTCTTTTGCTATATTTGGTCCTGAAGGTAAG
>JAZDJA010000024.1:0-9002 GCA_043804415.1 Candidatus Latescibacterota bacterium
AAAGACCAAAAAAAACTCAACAAATTTCACGCGCATAATTTAAAATCGTTGAAAAAACTCGACCTGAAAAGCACATACAAACTAACTCTCTATTTCGCAATCACATACAAAATCTATGACAGGATTTATGAATAATGCAGGTTCAGGAAATATAGGGCCCACAAACCCAAAAGTCAAGGAGAAAATGGCGGGATTTACTTGAGAGCATCTAATGTTGTGGCACTTCGCTCCCAACTTCACCATACTTCCTACCACGCCCGTCTGATGCCTCGCACGATAAGCGGAATGAGCAGAATCTGTCCGATGATCCCCGGCAGTCCGACCGCCAGCCCGCCGGCCACAAAGACCAGCGGAGACACGGGGAGATCCAGAACCTGAAACAGCACCCACCATGCCAAACCCAGGACGATCCGGCCTGAGAGGATCGCCCCCGGCAACGCTATCCATATGTTGATCTTCAACCGTCTGTGCAGCCATCCGCTCACGGCGCCATAGGCCATCAACTCTGGAACCATCGCCAGGACGAGCGGAAACGGCGGCATCCCGGTCAAGAGAAAACTCAGCGCTGGGCTGAGAAGCCCCACCAGCGCCCCGCTTAGTGGGCCCAACAGAAGACCCGCTATGATCACCGGAAAGGGCATCGGGCCAAAGACCTTCCCCGCAATTCCAAACTGGTGGAAAATCATCGGAAGCAGCACACCGATGGCGATCAACAGCGCCGTAACGGAGAGAAAACGCGTATCCCGAAATCCGGATTTAGTGCGTGTTTCGATCATCGTTCGACTCCTGGAGGAAAGCGCGCCATAGAGCACATAGCGCGGCAAAGCCGCAAACAAAGCCCAAAAGAAATGGGACGCGGATTACGCGGATTTTCACGGATCAAACAAAGTAAGCATTTCTGGGAATCCGAACAATCCTTACCATCCTCGCTCAGCAAAAACCTTCTCAGAAAAACAGGATTTTGCAGGTTAGTAGTACAGAGGAAACAGAGAAACGTGATACGGAGGACAGACATCGAACAACGGACAACCAACCACGCACCGCGCATCAGACTGGTTGGCTGTGCCGGAGGGCTACGATCCGGTCCCGTACGTCCCCGAAGCGTGCGTTGATCTTCGGCTTGTGGTCGAAGATGACCTCGAAGACTTTGAGTCCGAATTGGTCGTCCTCTTCTACGGTCAAGGTCAGCGATCCGGGTGCGAAGTGCGCGTTGTGGAGGACCGTGTCTTCGTCGCCATCCACGATGCCGAGGACGGGAATTCCGAAGCGGTACATAATGTCGCCCACCACCGAGGTCGTATCGTCGCCCACGGACACGACGCCCTCTACGTCTTGCGCCAGGTCGTACACGTACATCCCTGCGTGATCCACGAATGCCACTCCACGGCCCTTCGTCTCCCGTGTCCGGGGCGTATGTTCGGTGCGCCGGAGGGTGGGTGCGGAGACTAACTTGACCGTACGCAAATCCACACCTCCAAACCGGTCCAGCTTCTCGATCCCGTGTGCTTTGACCTCAGCCCCCTGAATCTCGACGAGGTGCCCATTTTCAGATATGAGCACGACCTCTGCTCCGGTGGCCCGCCCGACCATGATGCCATCCACGAGAACGAAGTCGCCCACAGCAGACGTGGTCATGCGACGATATACTCTCCCCTGAGCCTCCCACACGGACGGCTCGATCTGTATGCGATCCCTTCGGGACAGCCCCATATCCTTCAGCACATTTAGAACCCTCGGATCACAGCCCTCAACCCACTCCACAAAAAAAGAGCCGCTACATTCGATCTGCACCGTGGGCACGTGCACGTCCGCCCGTTCGACCACCATTCCGCCGAAGACCAGGCCCGAATGTTCGGACTTGCCGAAGTTGGCGATGACCACAATGTCTGCTTCCGAACCCAATGCACGAAGACACGTGGCGGGCATCGTTCCCGGAAACTCGATGCCTTCCAAGCCACTGTCCATAACCGCCGTGCGTCCCATCGTGCCGGCCAATACACAGCGCACCGAATCTATACCTTTCATCGCTTCGATGATCCGACGCGCCCATCCGGAGTCGAACACCTCCGGTCCGTGAAACAGAATCCCGATCATGCCGTCCCCCCGAACAATTTCTCGTAAAGCGCGATGTGCTGGCGGCTCCACAGCGCGTCGTCCTCTTCGCCCCGATCCTCCCAGTACCGCGCATTTTGCTTCCAGAGCTCGATGGGCTTTCTGTATGCCGTTACCTTTCTGCCCGCCCGCACCATCATCTCTGCCGCGTGTTCATACGCATCTGCGGCCAGGAAATACAACTCCCTCTTCTCACAGAACGCCCCAAGCCGCTCATACACCGCAATACACGCATCCCAATCTTTCCCGGATTCGTAGATCTGCGCCATCCGGTACGTCAGGATTACCGCGAGTTCCTTATATCCAGCCCGCATCGCAGTCGTTAGACCCTGCTCGTACGCACACACCGCCAAATCGCCTTCCCCGCGGGCCTCGTACAAACTCGCCGCGTTCATAACCCCGTGAATCCCCAGCGCATAGCTCCCCTTGCGCGCCTTCAACTCCGCATACGCCTCCCACCGCATCGGATCGGAGGTCCTGCGCGCATCCGCCTCCAGCGTCCGTCCCCGATAATAGGTATCCTCCTGCACAAGCTCCCAGTTCATAGCGTTTCTCTCCTCTCAGGATTATTTCCTGTCTTGATCGTATAGGAATTTCCTTTTTTATCCTTGATCCTCATAGGCTTATGCAAGCCCGCCCGAAGGGCGCTAAGTGCACTTTGTTAACTTAGGACACGTCTTTGCCGTGAACTTCACGCTGTTCCGTTCACGGTTCGGGAGGGTTTCCCTGGACCATCTGAACCGTGAACGGAGGAACGGAGTACACGGCAGGGGATTGCTCATAGCACGCGGATGACGCGGAACACACAGATTTTCGCGGATTTCAACCCTGGATTTTATCCGTGGAAATCCGCGCAATCCGCGTCATCCGCGTGCTATGCTCATTCCTCATTACATGCCGCCAAACCGAAACGCCGCCTCCACCTTACGCCCAAGCACGAAACCGATCCACGCACCCACTAGACAACCCGCCCCTCCTAGGACGATCTGAAGCGCCATATACCACCAAGCATAAAAGGTATGCCAGATGAACGGCGCACCGACGAAATAGAAATACAGGTACCCCATCATCCCTCGAAGGAAACCGACGGCGAGCGCACTTCTGGGATGCTGGATATAATCCTGCGTAATGAGGAGGTACCATTCCACCGAAAAAGCCTGAAGCAGAGAATCCGGCCACCACAGCGGATTGATCCCGGCGCCTAAGAGCTGATAGAGCATGCCCTTGCCGAAAATCATCAAAGTCGCGGCTCCCGGCTTGGGCACGATGCGAAGGCCGATAATCAGTACCGCTGTGAACGGGATGGCATAGATGAAGGGATGGATGAAAGGGATACGCCCCAATCCCAATCGCCACGGAAGCACGGCCACATAGAGCAATCCCACGAACATCGCGGAGAGGGTATAATCCTGAATCGTCAACCGGGCAAACAGACGCCGTCGAAATCCCACGTACATCCCAATGCCAAGCACCACCGAGAGACCTAACAGGATAGCGATCGGTACCTGAGGTGGCGCGATCCGCCCCAGACCGATCCAAATTCCAATAGTCCCAAAAACCGCAAGAATCAGTGTGATCCAACCGATCATTCGTGTATCCCCGCGGGTTCGGCGCCGTATCCACACAGCACCGCTAAAATTCCGCCTCCCAATAGCCCGATCGCCAGGAAGACCACGAACCAGTCTTTTCCGGTGAACGTCAACACGTGCATAGAAGTCCGCTCTCCGTGGAACGCCCGAACCTCCGCAGCCAGCGCAAGCTGTCGAGCACGACGCAGGGCCCCGATCACTAAGGGAATCAAGGCGAGTCTAAACCCCCGCATTTTCCCCCGGAACCCCTTGAGCCGTAACCCCCGAACCTGCTGAGCCACCAAGATACGCTTCGTCTCCTCGATCATCAAAGGAAGAAAACGCAGCGCCACGGTCAGCATAAACGCAAATTTTGGAGGCACTTTGAGGCGGGTCGCCCCCAACAACAGATCGCTCGGATGCGTGGTAATGATGATCAGCATCCCCGTCGTAATGGCCGATAGAAAGCGCAGAGACTGAATCGCTCCATACACCAATCCCTCTCGATAGAGGTGTAGGCCGCCCGTCATACGGCCCAAAATGGGGAAATTTCCGGGAACCAGAGTAAGCAGCACCGTCCTCGGCCTCCAATAATAGAAAACCCCCTGCGTGATCATTGTACCCACGAGCACAACGATAAACAGCACAAAGAGCATACGAAACTTGCGCAGGGGAGGACGCGCAACAAACCAGGGGAAAAGCGCGATCAGAAAAAGGCCGCCCAACAGCACAGGATGCCCCAACAACATAACCAGAAGCGAAAGAACGATCCCCCAAATTAGCTTGGCACGAGGATCAATCCGATGCACAAGGGTATGGGCGTGGTGGTATTGGAAAATATCTCTTATCTTCATTTTTCTCATCCAACTTAGCACAGAACGCGGATTGCGCGGATTTACACGGACAAAATCTATGGTTGAAATCCGCGGGAATCTGCGTGATCCGCAGTCTATCGTCATTGCTCATTGCCCGAAAGTTCCTGGGGCGTAAGACAGACCCGTCCCAGCATTCGGGAAAGCGCCACGATCTGGGGCGTCCGAAGTCCGTGGAGGTGCAGATCGTCCGAAAAGACGGTGCGTGGGGAACCATCGGCTATAAACCGGCCTCCATTGAGCAGCAGGACTCGATCCGCAAACTCTCCGACCACTTTCATGTTGTGGGTGGAAAAGATCACGGTTTTGCCCTGTTCGGCGAGCTGTTTTGCGATCTGCAGCACGTGCACCCAGTTGTCCCGATCCAGTCCCGTCGTAGGCTCATCTAACAGCAAAAGCGCCGGCTCCATAGCCAGCAAAGCAGCCAACGCCAAACGCTGCCGCTCGCCCCGGCTGAGCGTGTGCGGATGCCGGTCCGCGCAGGGCGTCAGAGCGGTCAGCTTCAGATAGGCATCCACGTCGGCATCCACTCCTACGTTGTCGGGACCAAACGCAATCTCCTTGCGCACCGTCTCGCAGAAAAGCTGCTCATCGGGATTCTGGAAAAGAAAGCCCACCTTGCCGATCAGATCAGTCAGCGCGGGATACGCAACGTCCTCCACTACGATCTCTCCCGACGTGGGCGACTCCAATCCCATCAACAGCTTAAACAGCGTGCTTTTGCCGCTTCCGTTGGGCCCGATGACGGCCACCATCTCTTCGGGCCCGATATCGAAGGAGAGATCGCTCAGCACCTCTGTGCCCTGCTCGTATGCGAAACAGAGATTACGGACCATCACGCTCGGTGCGTGCTTCGGACGAGGCGCGCCTCCGATTCGATCCGAAGTGGTAGAACCGATCTGATGGACTTCTCCCATTCGATCCGAAGAGGCAAATCGTCCCGCCGTTCCACCGCTCCGCTGAAGAACCTGGTATGCTTCCGCCGCAGTCAGAGGAACAGGACGAAGCCCCAGCCGGACCACGTCGGGAAGATCCAGCCGATTCAGACCCGCTCGTCCGCTCCCCAGCACCTCGCGCGGCGTTCCGTCCTCCGCGATTCGTCCGCCCTCCATCACCACGATCCGGTCCGCCAGAGGACTCGCGTCCTCGAGCTTATGTTCCACTAAGAGGATCGTCTTCCCCTGCCGATGAAGGCGGGCAAGCTGGTCGAGCACCTCTTCAGTGCCCTCGCCGTCGAGGTCTGCCGTCGGCTCATCCAGGACCAGAATCTCCGGCGCCATCGCGAGCACCCCCGCCATCGCACATCGCTGCTTCTGACCTCCGGAAAGGGAGAACACCGGACGATCCCCCAGTTCCGACAACCCCACGCAGCGCATGGCCTGTTCTACACGCGCGCGGATTTCCTCAGAGGGAAGAAGCAAATTTTCGCACCCGAAAGCCACATCATCTGCCACGCTCAGCATAAAAAGCTGATTTTCGGGATTCTGGAAAACTGTGCCCACCCGCTGCGATAGCCTCCGGAGCGGCACATCCTTCGGTTCCACGTCTCCCACGATCACCCGTCCTTCCCACGCTCCGGGAAAAAGATGGGGAATCAGTCCGTTGACCGCATAGAGCAACGTGGACTTTCCACACCCGGAAATCCCGGCGAGGAGGACAAACTCCCCATCCTCGATACAAAGATCAATATCCTTCAGCGCGGATTCCTCTGCGCCCGGATACCGAAATGAAAACCCTTCAAATCGCACCATTTTCCATTTTCCGATTTCGGAATTGAACACTGAAAAACACGGAAGTAGACTGAAGATTCCCTTTGGCTCTGAGTTGTTAGGGTCCGCAAAAAGTCACTTCCCGTACGGGAGGGAATCTATAAGGACAACCAGGAGAAAGCGGGGCGACGGTGGATCTCTTTTTCCGGCTTCCTAACTTCCTCATTACAAGACGGGAAGTAATTCTTTTACGGAGCCCTATGCTTTTCGGGGTGTTTCGGTGTTGATGATTGCGGAGTGCGGGGAGTCAATCCGCAATCCGCAATCCAGATTGACTATCGCTGCACCGTGATCTCCCCCGTAATCGTTCTTCCCGGCGCCACATACCCGGATTTCTCTTCGTAGTTCTTGTCCGTGAGATTCGCCACACCCAGCGATACCGCCAGATAATCCGTTATGTGGCGGGACAGTTTCAGATCCATCACGAAATAGCGGCCCATTTTTTTCTCGCTGTTCTTGTCGTCTCCGAAGCGTTCGCCTACATAGCGACCGATCAGGTCTGCGGTGAATAGCTCAGGATGATCGTATCCGACGCCGAAGGAAACCTTGTGCTTGGGTGCGTAGGTCAGAACCTTGTCCTCCAACTCCGGATCCTCCTCGAACTCCTTGATCACCGACTCGTTGTACGTATAAGCCACCGACAGAGACACGCGCCGAATCGGACGGACGTTGAGTTCCGCCTCCACGCCCTGCATCGTTACCTTACCCACGTTCTCCGTTTGCTTGATCTTATTGTCCGCATCAATCAGGATGCTGTAAATGAAGTCGCTGGCATAGTTCCGATAGAACGTGACCCGCGCTAAAAGTCTGTCGCCGAACGTCCGGTCTGCGCCCACCTCGAAGGAGGTCAGCCACTCCGGATCCAGCTCCGGATTGGACTGGTACGTGGTGGCGTAATACTTCCACGTCCGATAGAGGGAATACAGGCTCGGCGCCTGAAACGCCCGACCCACCGAAGCCCGGATCGTCGTCGCCTCCTCCGGATGGTAGGCCGCGCCGATTCTCGGACTGAAGTGGCCGTGGGTCTGATCCTCGTAGGTCCGGGGCGCGGCATCCAGATCGGTATCCAGAGAGGAGCCGTCGTACGTGCGCACCCGATCGTATCGTGCTCCGACAGTCAGGACCAGTTGATCGTTCGGAGAGAACTCGTTCTCCGCCGAAAGCCCGAGGGTTTGCTGTGTGCCCGCAGCCTCCACCCGACGGTCTGTCTGTTTATACTCATCCTTCGACTCGATCTTGCCCCACTTATAGTCCAGCCCCACGGTCAGCTTGTTGGATAGCCCCAACTCGAACGTGGATCGCCCCGATAGACCCAACTGCTGCTTCGGATGCGTATTCACGTAATCAATCTTGTCCTTCAGCGTTCCCGTATCGTAGGTCCACTCCGACTCCGCAAGATTGGCGAACAACGTGCCCTGCCACGTCATCCTTCTTGCCGCGCCCTCGCACGTCAGATTAAGCCGATCCGCCGTAGTCGAACCGTGATAGTACTCCCGCCCCGCGTTCGCGTCCTCCTCGTAATGCGTTGCGTTCAACGTAAGGGACGCATTCGGCGCAAACGACCACGTCAGCTTTCCCCCGAGACTCATCGAGTCCATCGTGCGCTCCCGATCATAGTCTTTCCGCTTCTCCTCCGGCGTTACCATGTACCCGTCCGTCTTCAAATAAGTCCCCGTGAGCGCGTACCCAAAATCCCCCAGCCACGCGCTGTGGTGCAGCTCCACCGTGGGCGTGTTCATACTGGCATACGACAACTTCGCCGCGGTCCGGGCCTTCTGCGTCCATCCTTTGGTGATCACATTGATCACGCCCCCCATCGCATTACTGCCGTACAGCGCAGAGCCGGCCCCGCGCACGATTTCCATCCGCTCGATGTCCACGATGGAGAGACTGTTCCAGTTCACATCCCCGCTGTAGGAATCGTTGAGCGGAACCCCATCCAGCAGCACCAACGTCCTTCCGGCCGCGCTTCGCCCGCCCATCCCGCGCATGGACACCGTCGGTGCGGTGAATACCCTCCCCATAGGCCGATCCACGTCAATCCCCGGCGTAAGCCGCAGCATATCGTCCGGCTCCTTCGCGGCTGTTCGCTCCAGATCTTCTGAGGTCAGCACACTCGTATTCGCAGGCACGTCCTTGATCATCCGCGGGATACGAGTAGCCGTAACCACCACCTCCTCCATCTCAAACACCCTCAGCGACAACTGGAAGTTCAGGGTCAGACACTCATCGGATTCGACCGTGACCCGCTCACGCCGCACGGACGTGTACCCCACCATCGAAGCCACGAGCGTATAAGTTCCCGCCGGCATCTCCGCGATCTCATACTTCCCCTTCTGATCGCTCATCGCACCCATACGCGTCCCCTTGATCCATACACTAACGCCCGCCAGCGCGTCTCCGCACCCCCTGTCCGTCACCAGACCCGCAAGACTCCCACCTTCCGCGAACGCCGCGGTCCCCACAAACAGGCAGCCTGCGACCACAACGCAAAGCGCCCACTTCCATTCTCTGACCATGAGCATGCCTCCTTTTTCCTGAGAGCAACGGTCAAATTAGATTCTGCCGTTGTTTTCATGGTATTCCTGTTCAAAATGATGTCGTTTTTTTGAAAAGCGGGTCTGGTTCGGAGTGTATGTGGAAAGCATCACATCTGGCTGACCTCCTTTCTGTGCAATATA
>JAZDJA010000025.1:0-11225 GCA_043804415.1 Candidatus Latescibacterota bacterium
CCCATGATCATTGAGAAGGCTTCCATACGCGTGGCTTCCTGGCGGAAAACCCCACGCACCGCCGAGGTCATCGTCAGGATTCCGGGCTTCTTGATGCCCCGCATCGCCATGCACAGCTGCTCCGCTTCGATGACCACCAGAACACCCCTCGGACGAAGCGCCTCCACAAGGGCATCGGCGATGTCGGTGGTCAATCGCTCCTGAAGCTGTGGACGATGAGAAAAAAGGTTCACCACCCGAGCCAGGCTGCTGAATCCGGTGATCCGATCCTTGGCGGGCACATAGGCGATATGCACCTTCCCGAAGAAGGGAAGCAGGTGATGTTCGCAGATCGAATGGAAGGAAATGTCCCTGACGAGGATCAATTCGTCTTCGTTCTTGGTGGAGTAAAGCTTCAGTTTCTCCAGGGGATCGCTTCCCAATCCATCGAAGATCTCCGCACACAGCTCCACCACCCGCTGGGGGGTATCCACCAACCCCTCTCTGGTCAAATCCTCCCCAATTCCTTCGAGAATAAGCCGCACGCCCTGTTCGATCTTCATGCGGTCCATGCCATCCCCTTTAGCTTTGCCCTTGCACCTGGTTTTCCTGGGTCCGGGTCGTGCTCGGGTGCGATTCCCGCGCCTTGTTCTCGGAGTCTCCGGTGGGCCGTCTCGGAGGCCTGCGTGTCCGACGTCTCACCGGCCGTCCCTCAGTCGCTGCGTGGATCTTTTCTCCTCTTAACAGCTTGTCTATCTGATCCCCGTCGAGCACCTCGAACTCCAAAAGCGCGTGCGCCAACATATGCATCTTGTCTTCATTCTCCCGAAGCAACCCAAGCGCGGTCCCCTCCGCCCCATCGATGAGCGCCCGAACTTCCGCGTCTATGGTCTGAGCCGTCTTCTCGCTGAAGTCGCGGTGCTGGGCGATCTCCCGGCCTAGGAAGATCTCCTCCTCTTTCTTTCCATACGTCATCGGACCCAGCTTTTCGCTCATCCCCCATTCGCACACCATATTTCGCGCCAGCGCGGTGGCCTGCTCGTAGTCGTTGCCCGATCCAGTCGTAAGTTCCCCGAATGCGATCAATTCCGCGGCCCGCCCTCCGAGGGCGTGCGCCAGTTTTGCCACGCAGTATGTCTTGGAATACGTGTGTTTCTCGTCAATGGGCAGATAGTGCGTGAGGCCCAGCGCGCGGCCACGGGGGATGATGGTCACTTTGTGGATCGGATCGCTCCCGGGGATCAGCTTGGCGACCAGCGTATGGCCCACTTCGTGGTAGGAAATGAGTTTCTTCTCCTCGTCGCTGATGACCATACTCTTCCGCTCCGTACCCATCATCACCTTGTCTCGCGCCTCCTCGAAATCCGACATGGTAACGCTCGTGCGGCTCTTTCGGGACGCCAACAGTGCGGCTTCGTTGACCAGATTCTGCAAATCCGCGCCCGAAAGTCCCGGCGTACCTCGGGCCAGCACACTCAGGCGAATCCCCTTTGCCAGGGGCACGTCTCGGGTATGGATCCTCAAGATCCCCTCCCGACCTTTCACATCGGGACGATCCACCACCACCACACGATCGAAACGCCCGGGTCGCATCAGCGCCGGATCGAGCACATCCGGTCGATTGGTCGCGGCCATAAAAATAACCCCCTCGTTGGACTCGAACCCATCCATCTCCACCAGAAGCTGATTGAGCGTCTGTTCCCGTTCGTCGTGTCCGCCCCCGATGCCGGCCCCCCGATGGCGGCCCACGGCGTCTATTTCATCCACAAAGATGATGCACGGCGCATTTTTCTTGCCCTGCAAAAACAGATCCCGGACACGGGAGGCCCCAACGCCCACAAACATCTCCACAAAATCCGATCCGCTCATGCTGAAAAACGGCACCCCGGCCTCGCCGGAGACCGCCTTGGCCATATAGGTTTTGCCCGTACCGGGAGGCCCTACCAATAGAACCCCTTTCGGGATCCGTCCTCCGAGTTTCTGGAATTTGGCAGGATCCTTTAGAAACTCGATGATCTCCTGAAGCTCCTGCTTGGCCTCCTCCGCGCCAGCCACGTCCTTGAAGGTGACCTTGGGCTTGTCCTCCGTCAGCAGCTTCGCCTTGCTCTTCCCAAAGGAAAACACCCCTTTCTGCCCGCCCTGCATCTGTCGAAAGATAAAGAACCACAACCCGATAAAGAAGATCCACGGAAGCATCTGAATCAAAAACCCCAGCCAGTTGCCGCCCCTTTCCTTGAAATAGAAAGTGACGTCATATTCTTCCCATTCCTTCTTTGTATCCGCATCGATGGGCCCCAGATCGAGCTTGATCTTCTGAACGCTCCGGAAACCCTCGCCCTCGGGTACCGGATAGGGTTCGGTGAGATACCCGTGAAATATCCGATCGACAATCACCGCACTCTGGATGCGCCGATCCTTCAGCAGCAGGCGATATTGCGAATAGGTAATCTCCTGCTCGTCGGAGGGCGTACTCCCCAGAAAGCGGGTGACACTCACCGCAACTAGGATGAAGAGCACCCAGAACAACATCGTTCTCGAGGCCTGTTTCCATTGAAAGGGCTGATCCCCCTTCTTTCTCCCAAGGAACGGCCTCTTTTCCGGCGATTTATCCGGCGATTTATCCGGCGGTCTTTCCGGTCTTTCCGGTGTCTCCGGCTTCTGCGACCTCTGCGGCGGCTGCTGCGCCGTTTTCCTGCTCGGCGCACCCTCCTTGTTTCGCGGCTGTTCCTTACGAGGGGACGCTTGCCTTCCGCGCTTCTCTTGATCCATAGCCCAACCCTCTTTCCCTTAAAACCATTTCACCACCCAGTACCTGCCTATTGCGTCCTAGGCTTCCCCCTCAAGCGTAATCTTCAGGATCCGTTTGGTTTTCGAAGTAATGCGACACGCCTCGCTTGTGGATATCCCCACCACCCAGATGACCTTCTCGGCATCGCACAATACCGACACTTCGTCGCGCAGGATACGTGGGATTTGTGGTCCATGAGCAGATCCTTTACCTTCTTGTGCCCCTTCATTCCAAAAGGCTGAATCCGGTCCCCCGGTTCCCGGGTGCGCAGGATCAGCGTCCCCGTCAGCGTGTCCCGATCGAAGAAAGCGCACGTGCCATCGGATCTAACGGGGGCGCCCCCCGGGGGCGGGTACGGGAACACCGAGGGGGTCAGACGGCCATCCAATTCCGGAAGCAGCGTGTCCCCCGATATTGGGACCACATGTCTGAAACGGGGGATCTCACCGAATCCAAAAATGAGCGCATCCCCGACCGCCTGCACCCGGATCCCGCAGGCCATGCAACGCATCGGTTCATGCCCGGACGCACAGCGTAGTATCCGCTCCGTCTCCTCAAACCCGGGTGATTCGGTCAGCTCCCCACAAATCCGCCGGATGAGCCTTCTCTTCAACGCTCTATGATACTCCAAAAAGGCGGGAAGATCAAGTACTATTTTGTATTTTCCCCGCTTTTTTGCGATCCGATCCAGTGCCCGCGCGGCCTCTTCTTCGACAAAGTGGTCTTCGTCGCGAAGGATCGCCGCAGATCGAGAAAGCGTGTCCACCACACCGGGGTTGAAGTGCTCCCGAAGATACGGCAAGAGCTCCGATCGGATGCGATTCCGCGCAAACGCCACGTCCTCATTGGAGTGGTCGCATCGAAACGAACGCCCTCTTCCGGCAAGATACTCCTCGATCTCCCGGCGATGCACGGCCAAAAGCGGACGGATGATCCGCCCCCCCCGAACCGGATGGATGCCCCCCAGTCCTTTTACGCCGCTCCCTCGCAACAGGCGAAAAAGCACCGTCTCCGCCTGATCCTCCGCAGTATGGCCGGTGGCGATTCGGGCGGCCCCGATCCGTTCGGCAACGGCTTCCAGAAATCGATACCGGACGACGCGCGCGCCCTCCTCCAGGGAGAGCCGATGCGTCCGAACATACGCCCGCACCTCCTCCCTCCCCCCGTCAAAAGGCACGCCCAGATCGGCGCAGAGCCCTTCGACAAAGCGGGCATCCTCGTCCGAATCTTTGCCGCGCAGTCCGTGATTGAGATGGCCCACGTGTACACGAAAATGGAGTTCCTTCTGCAACCGCGCAAGAATATCCAGGAGCGCCACCGAATCCGCCCCGCCGGATACAGCCACCAGGACCGTCTCCCCCGCCTGCACCATCCGGTGACAGCGCAGCGCATCAAGCACGTTCTCAAGGAGATCTTTTTGTGAAGCAGGCATGTCCATAGGATTCTCTGGAATCTCCTCATTCGCACCCGCTGGATTCAAACAACAGAGGAGTGAGACAAAAGCCTTCGGAAGTCTGTTAGATTACCGATATTTGATTACACACAAAATATACGAAAACAAAGCGCTTTTGTCAAGTCCTCGTCGGACAGAAACCCTTCGCTTTCCCGAAAAATCGACATATGGGTGGCGCAAAGATCCGTAATTTCGCCACGCGACTGCACGACATGGGGCGTTAGCCACTCCCGCTTGCACCGAAAAACAAGTGAGATATTGTGGCCGAGACCGTTCCGGTGAACCGACTTGCTCAAACCGGGATCTCCCAGAAGAAAGTGCCGCATCTCCCTGAAAATCACTCCGGCCTAAGAGACGAAGGCTGATGCCCACCCGGGAAGGAACGGAAACGACCCACTCGGCACCGAGGAGAATCTCGAAGCCTCACCAAGATCCCTCCTTCCCGGAGGGCATTGGGGTGGCTGTTTTTCCATCTGCGACCAAGCAAAATCCTTGACAAGGGATCGGAATATACTTATTATTGATGGATGGGTGGGAAGACATAGAATCCCATTTCCCGAGGCGGACAGCGCCGAAAGATCGCGCAGAGAAAGTCAGAAGCGATGCGATACGAACTCGGCGATTCATCCAAGGCCCCGACCTTTGGATGTGTGTGCATAATCCGAATCGCCCGGTGCCGTGGTTTTCACGGCATCAGCGCGAAGAAAGAAAGACCGAGACTGACACGTGAGCAAACAGCGTGCGCTGGAAGCGCTTCACTTGCGCAAAACCGATCGTATCCCCAAGTGATTGGCGTACCGCTCCATGTAGCATTTCTGGAAAAGCTGACCGGACTGGACCCCTACGAGCATCCGAAGGAAGCCTCACTTCAGGCCATCGAGCAGCTGGATCTGGACGTGGCCGGCTATTTTGAGGTGGTCACACGCCCTCGGCTCACTGGAGCCGAAACCCGGGAAGTGGCCGAGGGCCGGAAAGCCGCATTTTTCGATGTGGGCATCAATGGAGGGGAGGGAGAGACCCTGTGGAAAATCGAGGCCGCGCGCTCGTTTGACACCGTCGAGGACGTCTATAATTTCGATGTGGAGACCCATCCCCTCTGCAGAACAACCGATGAGTTTGAGGCCGAACTCCGGGAGCAGTTTTCCAAGACCGAGGAACACCGCGCCATACTCGGCAAGCGTGCCGTGACCGAGGATCCGGTGGATTGGTATAATACGGTCTTCATGTGGGGCGTGACCACGTTTGGGTGGGCGCTCTTCTTGGAGACGGCGGCGCTTGATCCCAAACGCTATGCGCACCTGCTCGACCGATTCACCGACGTGACGCGACGGTATTTTGTTGCAGCCGCCAGGCTCGACGGTCCGGTGGCCGGTCAGGCGCACGATGACCTTTGCATCACGAGAGGTCCGGTGTTCCATCCCGACTGGTATAGAAAATACATCTTCCCACTCTATCCCAAAGTGCTGGAGCCCGTCCGGGCGCGAGGGTTAAAGATGATCTACCGCGGGGACGGCAATGTGGATGAGTTTATAGATGATCTGGCAGCAGCCGGATTCGATGGGTTTATCGTCCGAAGCGAAACAAACCTGGCGCGCATAGCCGAAAAATACGGCAAGAACAAGGTGATCATCGGGAACATCAGCACCGCGATTCTCACGTTCGGCGACAAGCACGAGATCTATGAGGACGTGGAACGCTGCGCGCAACAAGCGGGGCATTGCCCGGGGTATTTCTTCCATGTGGCTGGGGAAATCCCCGGAAACGTACCCGTGGAGAGCATCTTCTATACTCTTTGAAGCACTTCGGAAATATGGCCGCAGGTTAGGAGACGCGCATGAAGGAGAGATCCCCCTCCAAAACCAACATGCAGCCCGCTGAAGGGGTTGCGTTCCTGATCCGGATCCATCCAGACGACAATGTGGGCGTAGCAACCGTTCCCCTTACCCACGGCACGCCGGTCCTAGCCGAGAGGAAGAAAAGGAACCTCCTGGATGACGTGGAGATCGGCGGCCGCATTGCGCTCACGGATATTCCCAGCGGTCAGCTGATCATTCAATACGGAGAATCTCTGGGGCGTTCGATGGGCATCTGCGTGGGGCAGGCGATCACACCCGAGCGCGTGGAGCGGATCGAACCGCACTATGACCTGCCCGATTCCTTCACGCCGCGAGATCCCATATCACCTGAATCCGATCCGCCGACCTTTATGGGCATTCGCCGACCCGACGGAAGCGTGGGCACTCGCAACTGGATCCTGGTGGTTCCCACAGTGGGCTGTTGCGTGCACGAGGCCGAACAGATCGCGGCAGAGGCTCATGCCCGCTTTCTCTCGGAGGACAACTATCCCCACGTGGATGGCGTAGTCGCCCTGTCCCACATCGAGGGCTGCGCATTCTGCCAGGCTTCGGCTGAGCGTTCCGCCCGGGTGCTGGCCAATTGCATCGCCCATCCCAATGTGGCCGGTGCGGTACTGGTGTCGTTGGGCTGCGAACGGATTGATCCCGCAACCCTGTGGGATCATATGAACTCAAACCCCCCCTTTGCCAAACCGATCGCAAAGGTGAAGGTGCAGGACCACGGATCGCACGCCGCGATCCGTGCGGGCATCGAACACATAGCGGACATGTTGCCACATGCCGATCGGGCGCGCCGTGTGAAGACTCCGGCCAGCGAACTGATCCTCGGACTGAAGTGCGGAGGCTCCGACGGGCTTTCGGGCATCACCGCAAATCCTGCGCTGGGAAATGCCAGCGACCGACTGGTGCGCTTCGGAGGCGCTTCGGTCATCACCGAGCTGTCGGAATTTTCCGGCGTGGAACGGGCGTTTTCCATGCGGGCCACAAACCGCGATCTGGCCGAAAACCTTATGGCCGCTTTCCGGGAACACAAGCAGCTCGTGGCTGCGGAGGGGCTGACCTATGAGTGCAATCCCTCTCCCGGCAACCAGGCAGGAGGGCTGTTCAACGTGGCGGTCAAATCCCGGGGAGCCATTGCCAAATCCGGAAACGCGCCCGTCTCCGGCATACTCCAATACACCGGGCGAATCGGATCTGCACGCGGATTGCATCTGCTCGTGTGCGTCTCCAACGATCTGACGGCCACCTCCGCCCTCGTGGCTGCTGGCGCGCAGGTCGTGTGCTTTACCACCGGGCGGGGAACAGCCATGGGGAACCCGTTTGCCCCGGTGATCAAGATCGCCACCAACACGCCTTTGTACAACCGGATGCGCTGCGACATGGACGTGGATGCCGGGCCCATTGCAGCGGGACAGGAGACCATCGAGGACGTTGGAGAGCGGCTGTTCGACGAAATCCTGGCCGTGGCCTCCGGGAAAAAGACGGCTGCCGAAGGGAGCAATCGGCGCGAATTTTCCCTGTGGACCCTCGGGCCGATGATATAGGCATGCTGGGGCTCAGCAGGGGCTCAAGATCTTGAGCCCCTAAATGCCATCGCGGCTACAAGAGATGGGATTAGGTTTAGTCTTCTTTGGATTATTGGACACGTTGGACTTGCTACCCACGGTGAAAGACGAAGAAGGGAGGTGTATTCTTGGGGTACGCGGATTTGCATGTTCATACACGCTGTTCCGATGGCACCTCACCCCCGGAGGAGATTCCGGGCATGGCATCTCAGGCCGGACTGGACGGAGTGGCCATCACAGACCACGACGCAGTGGATGGGATAGAACGCGCGATTGAGGCCAATGGCCACAATGGGCTTGAGATCATTCCCGGGGTGGAGTTGAGCACAACCGTCGGGGGCACGGACATTCATATTCTCGGCTACTACATCGACTGGCGGGACTCGACGCTTCTGGAATGGATTGCCCTCTTTCGGGAGAAGCGATTGGAGCGGGCAAGAAAAATGGTCGCGAAGCTCTGGGCGCTGGGCCTGGATCTGCGTCTCGACACTGTGTTGGAGATCGCAGATGGGGCGGCCATCGGCAGGCCCCACATCGCGGATGCGCTGGTGAAGGAGGAACTGATTGAGTTTTATGGCGAGGCGTTCAGCCGGTTCATTGGATACGACGGGCCGGCCTATTTCCCCAAGCACGCGATCTCCCCGGCCGAGGCCATTCGCTTGATCCGCCAGGCCGGAGGGATTCCGGTATTGGCGCATCCGGGGAGTGTCCATCGGGATGAGTGCATCCCCGCGATGGTCCGGGATGGTCTGCTGGGCATCGAGGTATTTCACCCGATGCACCCACCGATGGTGCGTCGTCATTACGACGCCCTCGCGATCAAGCATGGCATCCTGAGAACCGGGGGATCGGACTACCACGGTGAAGGAAGAGGACGGGCCCAGTTGGGGTGCGAAAATGTGCCTAGCTGGACAGCGGAAAATCTGCACACTCTGAAAAAACAGGGGATCCGGAATGGAGCAGGCACCCCCGCCATTCCCCACCCCTAACCAGCCGTTTCAGGAGGATTCCATGGCCTACCTATTAGGCATCGACATTGGCACGAGCGGGGTCAAAACAATCCTCGTGGATGAGAACGGACAGACGGTAAGAAGCGCGACGGTCGAGCATCCCCTATCCACGCCACACCCCAACTGGTCCGAGCAGCAGCCGGAGGATTGGTGGCAAGGGACAGTGGCCTCGGTGCGCGAAGTGATTCGCACGATAGACGCCAAGGCCATTGCGGGAATCGGATTGTCGGGACAGATGCACAGCTCGGTCTTCCTGGATAAACGGGATGCGGTGATCCGTCCTGCGATCCTGTGGAACGACGGCCGGACCGCACCGCAGTGCCGGTGGATTACGGAGACTGTTGGAATCGAAAACCTGGAGCGCTGGGTGGCCAATCCGGCCTTGGAGGGTTTCACCGCGCCCAAGGTGATCTGGCTGAGGGAGCACGAGCCCGCACACTATGCGAAGGTGAAAACACTTCTGCTTCCCAAGGACTACATCCGATTTCGGCTGACCGGCGAGAAGGCGATGGACGTGTCGGATGCAGCCGGTACCCTGTTGTTTGACGTGCGCGCGCGAAGGTGGTCGAAAGACATCCTGGCCGCACTCGATCTGTCGCCGGAAATGCTGCCGGACGTTACCGAATCGGTGGATATATGCGGCCGGATCACCAAAAAGGTGGCGGAGCAGACCGGGCTCTTGGCGGGAACGCCCGTTGTGGGCGGCGGTGCAGACAATGCGTGCGGCGCCACGGGAGCCGGGATTGTCAGGGAGGGACGTGTGCTCTCCAGCGTGGGAACCTCCGGCACGGTGGTGGCCCACTGCGACGCCGTGAAGGTGGATCCCGACATGCGGGTGCATACCTTCTGTCACAGCGTTCCCAACTGCTGGTATTTGATGGGCGTGACCCTCTCTGCCGGCAATTCGCTGCGCTGGTTCCGTGATGTGTTCGGCGGCATGGAGCGGGAGATGGAGACCCGGACGGGCGTGGATGCGTACGATCTATTGACGAAGCAGGCGGCGCAGGCCGAACCCGGATCGGAGGGGCTGATCTTCCTGCCCTATTTGAACGGAGAGCGGACGCCCCATCAGGATGCGGACGCGCGGGGTGTGTTCTTTGGGATCGGGGCGCGTCATACCCGGGCGCACATGGTGCGTTCGGTGTTGGAGGGAATCACCTACGCGATGCTCGATTCCCTGGAGATCATACGCTCACTGGGCATCGGAGTGGAGGAGATTCGCAGCACCGGAGGCGGCGCACGAAGCGCGTTCTGGAGACAGTTGCAGGCGGATGTGTACCAAGCGCCGGTGGTCACGGTCAACAACCTCGAAGGACCTGCGTTTGGAGCCGCGCTGATGGCCGGTGTGGGAGCGGGCGTGTTCCAGGATCTCGGCGAAGCCGCGGATGCGTTGGTCAAGGTGGAGAGTGTGACCGAACCTATTGCTGCGCAAAGTGCAGTTTATCGGGAGGGGTACGGGCTTTTCCGGTCTTTGTACCCGGCGCTGCGGGAGCGGTTCAAGGAAGGGGCGGAGATGCTCATGCGGAATGGGACAGGTGATTGATTTGGGTTGCATTTACATTGGCCGGTGTGGTTTTGGCGGTAGCTTCTCCTTTGTTGTACAACTCTATCACTCAGCGAATCGGAACTTCCTTTTTTCCTCCAACACTACTCGCCGACTGTGTGAACGTGAACGATAGCCCTATCATCAGAAGGGGGCAAAGATGAGAAGGACATTGGCTTTTCTTGTGGGGCTTGCGATGTATGCAGCCCTTGTGCCCGGGGTGGCGTATTCACAAAACCCCGAGTGGATAAACTACACCTCAGGCGCAGAGATATGTGCCCTTGCAGATGAGGGAGACTACTTGTGGTTTGGGGGAGGGGGACTTACCAGGTTGAATAAAGCCACAGGCGAAATGACCTTATACAACAGCGCAAACTCTGGTTTGCCGAGTAATACTGTTTTTGCACTTGCCACAGATTCGGCAGGCGACAAATGGATCGGGACTTGGGATGGTGGCCTGGCCAAGTTCGATGGCGCCCACTGGACGGTGTATAACACAGAGAACTCTGGATTGCCCTCTAACCATATCAAGAGTCTTGCCATAGATTCCGCAGGCAACAAATGGATTGGGACTTACGGTGCTGGCTTGGCCAAGTTCGATGGCGCCAACTGGACGGTGTATAACTCAGACAACTCCGGACTGCCGGATAACCATGTCTTTGCACTTGTCATAGATTCAGCAGGGAACAAATGGATCGGGACATACGGTGGCGGCCTGGCCAAGTTCGATGGCGCCCACTGGATGGTGTATAACACAGAGAACTCTGGATTGCCCTCTAACTATATCCGTAGTTTTGCGATAGATTCGGGAGGCAGCAAATGGATTGCGATCAGTGATGGCCTGGCCAAGTTCGATGGGGTCAACTGGACGGTGTATAATACAGGAAACTCCGGATTACCGAGTGATTTTGTCCTGACCCTTGCCATAGATTCGGCAGACGACAAATGGATCGGGACTCAGCGCGGTGGCCTGGCTGAGTTCGATGGCGCGCACTGGACGGTGTATAACACAGAGAACTCCGGTTTGCCGG